>VEXF01000014.1 GCA_009391275.1 SAR202 cluster bacterium AD-804-J14_MRT_500m
GAACGAAAATATTTCCACAAATCGTAACGACTGATGTCTATGAAACAATAGCATGGTCACAATGATTCCCGGGAGAATTATAAGTGCGAACAAACCAACAACCCATCTGACCAATTCCAAAGGAAAAAGCGCCACGGTACTGTACAAACCTGCCAACATCATCAGACCTGCAAGAGCAACAACAATTACAGGCGATCTAAATTTATAACAATGCATCAGAGGTGTCCTCATAAGGATTATATTTTCCTTTCAGGCAGAGTTTGATAGCAACCATCAATTAGTGATGCTCTGGCCTAGCGATCTGTATCTGGCTGAATTAAAACCCAGGCCGGCATTTGAATTTAGAGAATATACCTTGGTTGCCCATGTTGATCTATACCTTCAACGCCATTTTTTCTCCAAGCAGTTCTTCCGATCGCCACTGCGGCAACAAGCTGTGCTATGAGCCAAGCCACCCCAGGGCTTAATATGCCAAGTTCAGGGCTTAACACAAATATGAGCCCTATGCTTAATAAAGCGATTGTAATCCCAATAATTATCACCGGCTTCAACTTCCTTTGTACTCTCCAAATTCCCAGTGAAATACTGTTGAATGCTAATGGCAACGAAGAAATCGAGAGGATCCTAAGGAGGTTGGTGCCATGCTCTGAATATTCCCGACCGAATATTAGAAGAAATACATCTCCGAGTAAAAACACCAAGATCACCACGGGCACAAGAACAGCAGTCGCCAAGAGCAGGCTTTTACGAGCGTTTGCATAAAGAGTGTCTTCTCTGTGGGAACCTTCAACCAGTAACGATGTGGAAATAGACACCGGTATCACGTTAAGAAATGCAGCTATCAACCACACTACATAGAAATACGCGGTGTCCTCGAGACCCAACAGATTGACAACTATAAGCACTATAATCCAGCCAATTAAACCAGATGCTGGTGAGAACCAAGAAAGTTCGCTTATATAATTCGCCAGTGAAAACCGAAGCATCTTATTTACACTGGACTTATGGAAAGTAATCCTCGGCTGGTACTCATGGTAAACATGGGGTATGAAGAACAAGATGCACAAACAAACTGGCGTAGCAATCGCAACGCCCCAAGCCATGAACACGCCGAAGGATCTAAGATGTTCTCCCAAAAACAGGGCTAACACAGAAATTGCCCCGAGTTTGATTATCCCGTCAAGAGAACCTACCAGCAATGCGTAACCACCGCGTCGACGCGCCATGAAGATATTAAGAACTGAAGGTCTCAACGCTGCTGTTATCGTGAAAACTAAAAATAAGATTACTAGACCAAAATTATCACGTAAGCTCGCCAAGCCCGGTGTCCAAAAAGACAATCCGGTTAAAAATATGGCTCCTGCTACAGCTGATACCGTTACGGTGGCAAAAAAGCTCGAATTGATAAGGACCTTGGCTGAACTCCTTGATTCTGGAAGAAATCTAACCAGGGCATGGGGTAGTCCCAGCGTTGAAAAGGTAGCAAGCAGCATTGTGGCTGATATGGCAGTGGCTCCCAGACCAGTTTCCGTGGAAGAATATAATCTCGCGGCTATAATCCAAAATATAAATCCTGCACCTTCGGTAGCTGCATATGCCAAAATTAGGTAATATGCATTCATAAACAATAGACTACGAAGATGTCCGAGTAGCCTATCTTTAACCATGACGATAACCTGTTTGAATCCTAACGCATTATCTGCCGATAATTTCAAGCAGACTACGCTTTAAAAAACCTAGCGTTTATCCAACTTAAAACCGGCAATATAAAGCCCTTAAACGGTATCGCCTGACACAAGCCCGAAGCCATTGTTTCACCGGGTTGATAGGTGAACGACTCAATCCGGAAGCCATGGCACAAGCGCCACGTGAAAAAGTATGCCAAGGTTCGTGCCCTATTGAAAATATTGTCGCCCATAACATGCAGCCCGTATCCAACTGTCAAACCGATTAATAGAGGACTATTACCCACAAAAACCATAATAATCAGAAGTCCTAGAAGACCTTCCCAAGCATGAAAAAACACAAATAGTCTTGTAGGTTTTGTTTTCCTCACTATCCACAGCCAGATTTCCACTATATGGTCTAGGTCAACAAATATCCCAGTTAATAGCGTAGCTACTCCTGCGACAGGAGAATTAGTAGCAGCTCCAACCACTATTCCACCCACAGCTCCTACTAAAGCATGTCCGCTAGCTTTCATTAGTCAATAGCCAAGAATCTATAATTTTCATGAACGTTGAGACACAAACTTAGCCTGGTACCATTGGACTGCACCTTAAGGCAATTTAAACCATACCCGAAATGGTTTTTTAGCGATCATTCACAAAATGCAACCAAAACGTTACTATCCGCCAGGTCCAACCTGCAATAGACTTTTCAGCCAGTCAAACAACCGGGCTTCTAATTGGCCTTTCCGAGTGTTTAAATAGGCGCCGGAGTCTATTCTGATATATCCACCATCATCCATATGTTGAAGTCTCCGCGCCATCATGCCTTCTAAGCTGTATACATCTTGTATCTGCTTTTCAGTTAATCGCTTTTCCTTGGAGTTCTCGATTTCTATCATAATTCGCACAGAAACCGATCGGTCCACAATAAAATAAAACTGGCAATACCCCAAGAATAGGAAGAGGAAGAGGACTAATCCATTGAGGAAGTAATGAGCAGCAAAGGAGTCTGCGAATACCATGAACAGAACAGTATATACGGGAATACATCCCAGGAATGTAAGAACTATGGAACGGAAATGCCTTTTAGGACGCAAATAATGGAAAATGACAACGTGAAGAACAAGAAAGATGGCAGCGCTGGACAAGGCAGCGAATATTCCGGTGAGCAAGTTGTTAAACTACCTCCTGTTTTCTACCATTTACTAATTATAGTTGTGTGACCAATCTGCCTTCAATCCGATTGTGACGAGTTAGTGTACAGAATTCGCAACACCCATCAAAGAATTGGCTCGTCGTTTTAACGGTTTGTTTTGGCGTAGCTGACCATATCATAGCTAATTCCGTATGTGCGATAACACCATTTAGAAAACGATGTGTGGAACTGGTCATACCCAAGCAGAAGTCTACTGTTGCCCCAACACGGAAAGCTTTATACTGGTATTAACTGGTATTAGTTGAATGTGGATAGTAGTATGATTGCCATTACGCATCCACCAAACAAATGGTTGGGCCTGCCAATATATCGTCTACCACTTGATCAGTCCTCCTCGATGAATTTATCCTAGCATATCTACCACTGCTATCAACCAGGAAAATAGAACAATGACTTCTATCTCAGATCTACCTAGAGACGAAGCGATAGCAATCTACGAATCGCTTTTTCTCATTCGTCAGGCTGAACTTAAAATCGCCGAGCTATATCCAGAGCAGGAGATGAGATGCCCTACGCACCTATCTGTAGGCCAAGAAGCAGTTGCCGTAGGTGTCTGCGCCGCATTGAAAATAAGTGACCACGTATACAGTACACATAGGTGCCACGCTCACTATCTTGCGAAGGGCGGGAACTTAAAGGCAATGGTGGCGGAACTATACGGAAAGAGTACAGGGTGCGCCGGTGGCAAAGGTGGATCTATGCATCTGATCGACACCTCGGTAGGCATGATGGGAGCATCAGCAATAGTGGCGAGTTCAATTCCGATCGCCGTTGGCTCTGCGTTGGCGTTTCAATTACAAGGTAAAGACAATGTGGCAGTCGCATTCCTTGGTGATGCAGGAGTAGAACCGGGCGCGTTTGCGGAGTCATTGGGTTTTGCTGCTCTGCGACGACTGCCCATTATATTTGCTTGTGAGAACAACCTCTACGCCACCCAATCTCATATGGCGCAAAGACAACCCCTCGACAATATATACCAACGCGGTGAACCTTTCGGGATCCCCGGAACTAGAGTAGACGGTAACGACGTAGTTGAGATTTACGAAGTCACACGTGACGCAGTCAATCGTTGCCGGGCAGGACAAGGGCCTAGCTTGATAGAGGCCAGGACATACAGATGGTTAGAGCACGTTGGACCATATCCCGACTACGATATGGGTTATAGAAGCATTGATGAATTACACGAGTGGCAGAAGAACGATCCATTACCTTCTTACCGCAATTTACTCACACAGTCAGATCTCATCGGCAACAAAGAATTAACTGATCTCGAATCGCAAATAAACGACATGATCGAAGATGCAGTTGCTTTCGCTAAAGAAAGCCCGATGCCTTCTGCCGACAAACTTGATCAATTTTTATACTAGAATCTTGGGGTTCGATTTGGGGAGACCGAATGCGCAGTCTTAAATACCGTGAAGCCCTAAGCGAAGGGCTCGTACAGGCTATGGAGGCAGATCCTTCAATTTTCGTAATGGGTGTTGGAGTAGACGACCCAAAAGGGATTTTTGGAACCACATCAGGGGCCTTCCAAGCCTTTGGGAACTCCAGGGTATTCGATACTCCGCTCTCAGAAAATACCCTGACCGGAGCTTGCATAGGTTCTGCACTTTCAGGGATGCGTCCTGTGCTAGTCCATGCAAGGAATGACTTCATTCCATTAACACTTGACCAATTAGTCAACAACGCCGCTAAATGGCGATATATGTCGGACGGAAAGTGTCGAGTCCCTATGACCATACGCGGCATCGTCGGTAGGGGCTGGGGTCAAGGAGCCCAACATGCGCAGAGCTTGCAGTCCATGTTCGCACACATACCAGGGCTCAAAGTTGTGATGCCAGTAACACCAGAAGATGCAAAAGGGTTGTTGATTGCCAGCATCCAAGAAGAATGTCCTGTCATTGTTCTAGAACATCGATCGCTTTTCGAGCGTGAAGGCCCGGTCCCAGAAGACATTTACACTACTCCTTTGGGCCAAGCAATAGTGAGACGTTCAGGTTCGGCCGCCACTATAGTGGCGGCCTCTTTTATGGTCATTGAAGCGTTAGAAGCTGCGGATAAGCTCGCGACAGAAGGTATCGATGTAGAGGTAATAGATTTACGCACCATCTGTCCTCTAGATAACGAAACTATCTATCAATCCGTGCGTAAAACTGGTCGTCTTGTCATAGCTGACACAGGGTTTAAAAATTGCGGAATCGCAGCAGAGATATCTGCCCGAGTGGCTGAATCTCAATTCTCGTATCTCAAATCTGGTATCCGACGGGTGACATTACCCGACCTTCCGGCTCCTACCAGTTGGTCACTAGAAGCTTTGTATTACCCCAACGTCGACGACGTTATATCTGCAGTGAAAGGTACGCTTAAAACCTCGGATTTTCCAGATGACCCATCAGATAAAAATGACCTTCTAGCTCGAGGTCCGATAGATAAAGAATTCCAAGGGCCTTTTTAAATGATTTTCTGGCAAACTTTTTCACCAACAATGGGGTCATTCGGGACGTATCCAGCGTTTCCGCATGGTTGGGTGATCACTCTCCATAGAACCTGCGTATCATTTCCACCGTGTAGTCCAGTTCATCTTGTGTCAAATGTTGATGGGCGGGCAGTGTAATTATAGATTGACAATCCGCTTCACACACTGGGAAATCCCCAGTTTTATACCCCAGGTATGCGGCGGCAGGTTGCAAATGCATGGGTATAGGGTAATGAACCTTGGCTTCCACTCCGTGATCATTTAAGTACGCCAAAAGCTCGTTTCGTCGTGCCACTCTCACAATATAGAGATGATATACATGCCGCACTCCCGGCCTGCGAATAGGCACTGAAACAAACCCTTCTAACCCAATTAATGCCTGATCATAAAACTCGGCGTTGGCGACACGTCTCGCCGTTATAGACTCCGTTTCTCCGATTAGACGGTTGCCAATAGCCGCCTGCACGGAATCTAGCCGTGAGTTGACTCCGAACATTTCAACTTCGTCCCGGTTGGCAAGACCATGATTTCGGTAAAGCCGCAGATGTTCGGCAAATTCAACGAATCTAGTGACTATGACACCTCCATCACCCCAAACATTAAGATTCTTAAGGGGGTGCAGGCTGAAACACGCGGACTTGCCCCAACTACCTACGGGGTTGCCATCAATGCTACCCATTATAGACTGGCACGCGTCTTCAACAATTGGGAGCCCATGTTTATCGGCTATTTCCGCGATTCTCGGCATATCAGCCACGTTCCCAGTATAGTGAACCGGAAGGATGGCTTTTGTCTGCGGAGTTATGGATGCTTCGATCAGTTGAGGATCAATAACAAACCCGTCTTCGCTATCTACAAACACAGGACGAGCTCCGGTGGACACTATTGGCCCAATGGTGGCAATGAAAGTGGTAGGAGTGGTAATGACTTCGTCCCCTGGGCCCACCCCAAGCATTTTCAACGACAACGTAATAGCATCTGTCCCACTCCCAACTGAAACCGCATATGGCATTTGGCACAAAGACGCGAACCGCCTCTCGAACTCAGCAACTGCTCCACCCAAGGTAAAATCCGCACTTTTGGCTACCTGACGGATTTCATCTAAATAACCTTCTAAATCTTGAAATTGCCGATCCAAATATGAAAACGGGACACGATGATGAGAAGTGGTCATCGATTGTAGAACTCCTTAATGGTCTGAACAACATGTGTCAACTGCTCTTCTGACAACTCGGGGTATACAGGCAGACTCAAAATCTCGCCTGCTTGGCGTTCGGCTTCCGGAAACGACCCGATTGGGCAGTTGAGATGTGAAGCTGCATCTTGGAGGTGTATGGGTACAGGATAATGGATAGCAGTACCTATCCCATTATCAGACAAGTATTTCCGAAGTTTTTCGCGACGTTCCGCCCTGACAACAAAGGTATGATACACAGCTCGTTCATCATCTCTTTCATCAGGAACACGGAGACCATATTGTCCAAGGAAGGCCAATTCGGTTTGGTAAAATTTAGCGTTCGCCCTTCGTCTATCCGTCCATTCCTGTACGAACCTAAGCTTCACCTGAAGCACCGCTGCTTGAACAGCGTCTAGGCGTGAATTCCCGGCCCAGACAACGCTATTATCCCTAGATTCTAACCCGATGTTCCGTAAGATTCGGAGTCGTTTTGCTACTTCCAAATCGTTTGTGGTAACTACCCCAGCGTCCCCCATCGCATTCAATGTCTTGAGTGGATGACAACTAAAACAACCTACATCACCAAAAGACCCAACCTTTTGCCCCCTATACTCCGCAAGAACAGCTTGGGCAGCATCCTCTAAAATAAAAAGGTTCTTATCTCGAGCTAAATCAACGAGAGGGGCCATCCGAGCTGATCGTCCTGTTAAATGAACTGGAAGAATAGCCTTGGTTCTAGGCGTAATCGCCGATTCTACCAGTTTCGGATCAAGGTTATAGTCATCTCCTACATCTGCAAACACTGGAACTGCGCCAACTAAGCTGATGCACGAAGCACTAGCAACAAAAGAGTTTGGCGCAGTTATAACTTCATCACCAGAGCCAATCCCCAAAGCTCTTAAACCTAGAATAAGCGCGTCAGTGCCTGAATTTACTCCTACTGCGTAATCTGTCCCGCATAGTTCCGCAAATTGGGCCTCAAATTCTTCGACTTCGGGGCCCAACACAAATATTCCGTGGTCTATTACACGCTCAATAGCAGCTAGCAATTCTTTTTTAAGAGGAGCGTGCTGGCCGGCTATGTCCACATAAGGAACTTTAATAATTTCGCTATTCACTTAAAACCATGTTCCCAAATAAGTTAACCCTTCCCCTGTGCGACATTGCTTCATTAGCAGAGACAGGACTCATCATCAACCACCTACTTGTAGTCTTTTCATCATCCTCACGTTGTAATAAATGTCGTCGTCGAAATCTTGAAATCTGCCATTATCAAACGCCTGTTTGATATCACGCATAGCCTGACGAATGCTCCTTTGGGGCACATATCCCAATTCCCGTTTTATCTTTTCGGACGAAATCCTGTAGGACCGGTTATCTGCGGCACCGGAGTCTATCTCTATGGCACCACCGATCTCTTCTTTAGCCATCATTGCAATCTCTTTAACTGAATGGTTGGGCGCACCTACGTTAAAAATCTTTCCGTTTATTAATTCAGTAGGCGTATCTAGAAGCAATTGATATAAATCTGTGATGTCCTCTATATGTATGTTTGGACGTTGTTGATCTCCGCCCCAAACCGTTATTACCTGGTTCGTGGCCGCTAGTTTTGCCATGATATTTACGATGACATCGAATCTCATCCTGGGGGACACTCCGCAAACAGTAGCAGAACGAATCGAGGTCGTAGTAAATGAATCATCTGCCGCGTTGCCAACAATTTTTTCAGATTCAGCCTTCAATTCAGCATATAGAGTTAGTGGACAAAGGCTGAGTTCTTCTGTAACTGATTCCTCTTCTTTGATCCCATAAACACTACTAGAAGATGCACTGATGAACCGGTGAATTCCAAATGACTTGGCAGCACCCACAAGATTCACGATGGCATCTCTATTGACTGCCCGGGTCATATCAGGATCCAGATCAGAAGATGGATCATTTGCAATGGCAGCTAGGTGTATAACATCAGTCACGCCATCAAGAACCGCATTGACTAACGAGTAATCCCTGATGTCTCCCTTTACTGGAGTAACATTTGGAATTCCTTCTATCTGATTGCCGAAGGCCATAGAGTCCAATACTGTCACTTGGTACTTGGACGCGATCTTAGGAACCAATACGGAACCAATATATCCGCAGCCGCCTGTAACCAAAATTCTGCGCTCAGTCATGATAGATCCTGATTCTCCTTCGTACAGGGTATGATGTGATGCTTTTTGGGAATTGGAGTTCCAACCCACAGGTACCGTTCGTTCTGTTAGCTTCTAGATCCGTATGATATCTCTTCCACTACAAGAACCAATTCTTGATGTTTCCAGGTTTGCTTGTCAAGACTTATTGGCATCCGTGAATTAGGAAATAATATCTGACCCATACGTTAATCAAGACATTAACGCTCATATATAAACATTATCATATCCCTTGGATACGCTACTTCCGTAACAGATATATCTACTGCTAAAACGATCTGATTTTTCTTGACAGTTCATGAATGAATTCTTACAATCGACTTGATATTACGATAACATACCTTCTGATGACCGCCCCCTTACTAATAGATTACGAAACTCTGGTACAAACCTACTTACAAAGACTGAATACGGTCTTACGGAGTTTTACCCCAGCAGCAGGACTCGAATTTATAGTGACTTGGGTTCCTGATGATGATCACATAACAAGCATACTCAGTTTACTGGAATTAGCCAAAGATGAAGGGCCCAGTAAGATCACCGTGCACATCGGCACCACCACTCTTGAAACACTCGATCTGCCAAGTTTAGAGGAAGCAGCTGGGAGATTCGCTTCCATCAAGACCGTTCTGCGTGATGATGGAGTTTACCTAGAAGCTGACTTCAAAAATTCGAAAGTAGCACGCAGAACCAAACCAAATTCAGGTATACGTTCTCAAAAATCTTCTCCCAAACCAGATCGAGTTTCCACGAAACGCTCAAGTGCAAAAACTAAAAGCGAAGCTCCACGATCTCAAATCTCAGTAGCTGGTGGAACGGCTCACCCCGCATACGAGTCACAAATTCTTTCATCGTTAAAAGCGCAGAGCCATGAGGGAGAGATAACGTCAGATACAGAACAAACCAAGGTGAAACATACCTACGACGGAGTCACTTTATCAGCGTTGATTAACCCAAAGGATCATATGGTAGATAAAGTAACTTTCCAAGGGACGACTACAGGTATCCAAAAGAGTCTATTGGAAACACTATCATGTCTTATGGAAGGAAAACCAGTAGTTGAATGCGGCCACCATGCGGTCATATACCTTGAACACGCAATGCGTGACCAGTCTATGGTCCGGCCAGTAGCAGGAATAGTAATGCCCAGTAACGCAGACCCTATGTTTCTCTTGCCGCTGAAATTGGTAGAAGGTCTTATATCAGCATATAGGACACAAGCGAATTACTGGGAGAACGAAAACTTTTACACGGCTCCTGCATCACCATGGTGGCGATCTCTTTCTAAAGCCACGAGAATTGAACAAGTCCAGAAGATGTTAAATGAACATCCAGCAGGGCGAAAACTCAAAGTCGTGCGTATGGAAGGACAACAACGGGTTATCGTGGACTTCGGAGACGATCCGGATTACACTACCCTGCCTGGCCGACTTATGAAGTTGGAATCACACTTGCAAAACTCACTTGAGAATACAATCCAGTTGCACGCGGAACCCAGGGTGGATCAAAATAAACTGCGCAGACTCGCGGAGGTAGTTACTTAATGGCTATCCGACATGTGGATCATAGCATGGTGAGTACGGCGGAAGACCATGCTGAAAGGTTGATACTTGATGGCACGAAGATAGGCTGGCACATGGACAGAGTGCAAGCCTGGGAGAGAGGGGAGCGAGTTGCGCCGATTACCATCGACATGGCCCTGACCCGAGCCTGTAACTACGCGTGTGGGTTCTGCTATGCCATGCTTCAGGAGAACGACAGACAGGCTATTTCGACAGATGTTATGTATCAGTTCCTAGAAGATTGCGCGGAGATAGGGGTTCGCGCTATAAGCTTGGTGTCAGATGGAGAAAGCACTTTATCTCCAGCATTTATGGCGACTATTAAACGCGGCCATGAATTAGGGATATCTATGGCCTCAGGAACCAATGCTTTCATATTTAACCGATCCAAGCTAGAACAAGTGCTTCCATATCTCACATACCTTCGGGTTAATTTCAGCGCTGGAACTAGGGACAGATATGCCGAAATCATGGGAGTTAAACCGGAATGGTATGACAGGGTCGTACAAAATATTAAAGATATGGTGGATATAAAACAACACGACAATCTTCCGGTAACCATTGGCATGCAGATGGTTCTAATGCCTCAGGATGGAGACCAAATCATGCCATTTGCAGAACTCGGTAAAGAGATCCGACCGGATTATGCAATTATCAAACACTGCTCTGACGACGAAGACGGTAATCTAGGTGTGGATTATTCAAAATATGAAGAGCTATACGATTTGTTACAGAAAGCCGAGGCCCTGTCGGACGACGAATATCAAGTGGTGGTCAAGTGGTCTAAGATTCAAGCTAAAGGAACTCGCAGCTACCAACGCTGCTACGGACCTCCTTTCTTACTCCAGATCTCAGGATCCGGCTTAGTCGCACCCTGTGGAATGCTTTTCAATGAGCGCTATAACAAATTCCACATCGGGAACATTGCTCAACAAAGATTCAAGGATATCTGGGCTAGCGATAGGTATTGGGAAGTAATGAACTTTTTGGCATCGCCGAGCTTTAATGCCCAAAAAATGTGCGGAACGCTTTGTCTACAGCACAAGGTAAACGAGTATTTAGACGATTTTAAAAAAGGCCAAGTAGAATTGGCCGTACCGGCGGGTCCCCGGCCTCAACACATCAATTTTATTTAAGATAAAACCACTGTAGATGTTGAGAAAGGCGGATTAAAACAAAACGCCACTCGATATAGATGGATCCGCTTTCCACGCCAAATCACATGAACATCGGATGATTTAATACCGCCATGCCCTCTTCTCTCACCGTTATTGTTCCCGCTTACAATGAGGAAATAAATCTCGCTGGAGCTGTCGAGACGGTTCAAGGTGCCACCGCAAACAGAGTTACTTCGCTGCAGGTGATAATCGTAGATGATGGAAGCACTGATAGCACGGGCGCCATTGCAGATGAAATCGCCTTACATGACGTGCGGATCAAAGTCGTGCACAACGGTATCAATAAAGGCCTAGGCTACAGCTATAGGCGGGGTCTCGAAATAGCGTCTGAAGACTACGTGATAATGATACCTGGGGACAACGAGAATTCCACTGTCTCAATTAGTCCGATCGTGGATCAGTTAGGAGAAGCGGATATCATTGTCCCATATGTATTAAACCCCGAAGTCAGACCCATGACGCGTAGATTGTTATCGAAAGCGTTTGTTGCAACGATCAACATTTTGTGCGGACTCAGCCTTCAGTACTTCAACGGGACTTGCGCAATCAGACGCAATGCTATACAAGCAATCAACCTTGACACTCATGGTTTTGCCTATATGGCTGCTACGTTAGTTCGCCTTTTAAAACTTGGGTACACTTACCAAGAAGTAGGGATAGAATTAGACAAACCTAAGGGTGGTTCAAGTAAAGCTTTCATGCCTAGGAACATTGCGCAAGTACTGCGCACAGTGTTTGCGCTTTTCTGGGAAGTACGAGTGACTCGGACTCGCCAAATCTAGAAATAATCCGGCGCAGCTTGATCGAGTTTTTGAACATTCTGGAAGGTCATAGCTTACCAATTTAAATGTCCGATAAACCACCGCCGAACCCCAACCGGTTCGCCGCCGTTTTGATGGGATGATCTTCCAGTGTTTACAAGCATATATGGGAATGCCAAAACCGGAACCTGGGAATCATGAGGTCTACTAGCTACATCCACATGGCGTGCTCCAACTAACCTAATGACCGCTATTAACCCTCTGGTTTTGATATTAGATTTAGGAGGGACCAACTATCGTATTTGTCTGGTACAACAAGACGGAACAATAGTACGAAAATCTCAATACTTGTCCTTAATGGATAGGGGCCGCGATCAGGTTTTGAAAGAAGTTATAGACCGGCTCGAAAGTACTATGCATCAGGCAAAAGGCACCACCATAATCGGGTTAGGGGTTTCTGTTCCAGGCCCGGTCGATATCTGCGGGCTCACATTATTATCGCTGCCTGGGCGTCCAGAGTGGAATAAAACCCACATGAACAGATTACTGAGTAAAACCTTTGATTTCCCAATCTTTATCGGTAACGATGCTAATTTAGGCGTTCTGGGAGAACATCGATATGGTGCGGGACAAGGAATCAAGAATATGGTCTACGTCACCGTTAGTACGGGAATAGGCGGCGGTGTATTGATAAATGGATCTGTTTTCCATGGCACCACTGGGCTGTCTGGAGAAATAGGTCATATGACTGTCGCGCCAGATGGACCACGATGTCGCTGTGGCAATTTTGGATGCCTGCAAGCTCTCTCGTCAGGTCCAGCCATCGCATCCGCCGCAGTGTTAAGGATACTGAATGACGAAAAGAGCATCATCAGTCAATTGGTCGACGGGCAACTAGATCAAATATCAAGCGAAACCGTAGCTGATGCTGCTAGAAAAGGCGACCAAATGGCTATCGAGGTACTAGATAAAGCTGGTCGGCATCTTGGCCAAGCTTTGGTCAATATAGCACACTTATTAAATCCTCAGCGCATCATCCTAGGTGGGGGCGTACTTAAAGCAGGTTCGTTCATCATGGGAGCTGTAATGAAGGAAATTGACCAGAGAACGATGATCGAATTGAATGGCAGCTTCGAAGTAGTATTGGCAGGTCTCGGTGACAATGCGCCCATCCTGGGGGCGTTAACGCTTGTGACTGATGGAGTTCAGTAGCATCACAATCCACAACCGGTCGGTAATCGATAAAAACAATTATCAAAGCAGACACCAATGTTACTATGACCTGCCTAGCAGGTTATAATTCGCTATGTTATGATCGAAACCCTGCCAATTCAATGATTGTGTAGATAATACGCGATCATCCAAGAAACTTATATTTGTCAATACATTGCATTGTGACCACCAACCAACGGAACCAACCATGATTCATAAAGGGGGCGTGTCGCTGATTCAACATTTATCCATAACAGTGGCGCATTCCATCAACAGAGTCCCAGCATGAGGAGCGTCGTAACCGGAGGAGCAGGCTTCATTGGAAGCCACGTCGTGGATCGTCTACTGAGTGAAGGTCACGAAGTAGTAGTTCTGGATAACCTAGTTACTGGTAGAACCGCTAATTTAGCTGAACATTCAAAGAATCCGAAACTAACACTCTGCCAGACAGATATATCCAATCTTGAAGACGTCAAAGCCATCATGGACGGAGTAGACTGGGTTTTTCACCTAGCTGGCCGGGCAGACGTCGTACCATCAATAGAACACCCTTTAGATTATCACCGGTCTAACGTTGACGGAACAATCAACGTTCTTGAGGCTGCCAGATTGGCTGATGTGAGGCGTTTTATCTACACCGCTTCCAGTTCATGTTATGGCATACCAGACTTAGTCCCAACACCAGAAACTGCTGAAATCCGTCCTCAGTATCCCTACGCGTTGACCAAGTCTCTGGGGGAACAATACGCTCTCCATTGGAATCAGATCTATAAACTGCCAGTCGTATCAATGCGGCTATTCAACGTTTATGGACCACGGTCTCGAACATCTGGAGTTTACGGCGCAGTTTTTGGAGTGTTTTTAGCACAAAAACTCAACAACCTCCCATTTACCGTAGTTGGGGACGGCACTCAATCAAGAGATTTCACCTTCGTCTCCGACGTAGTAGAAGCGCTAATACTAGCGGCCAAAAGCACCTTGGAAAACGAGGTTTTGAACGTAGGACAAGGTAGCCCATCAACGATTAACCATCTGGTAGAACTGCTTCAAGGGAAAGTCGTGTACGTCCCCAAACGCCCGGGAGAACCCGATACTACCCATGCTGATGTGTCTAAGATTAAAAGAACATTGGGATGGGAACCAAAAGTGTCGTTTGAAGATGGAGTCCGGGTAATGATGTCCAACATAGAAAACTGGCGGGAGGCGCCAATATGGACACCAGAAACAATAGCAACGGCCACCCGGGAGTGGTTCAAACAATTAGGACCGGCAGGCAACTAAAATAACTTCGATGTAACATCTGAACATCGCCACGTAATAACAAAGAATAAATATAGAACGACGAGTGTAAATCATATGGGCGTAGTTGGAATCGAGAAAAAAATTCTTACGCTGGATGAACTAGCAAAAGTCATCCAGGACCTCAAATCAAAAGGTAAGACTGTCGTCCAGTGCCACGGCGTATTTGACCTTTTACATCCTGGCCACATACGGCATTTTGTTGCAGCCCACGAACAAGGAGATATATTAGTGGCGACTGTGACACAAGACGAACATGTCGGCAAAGGACCTGGCCGCCCAGTCTTCGACCAGAGGCTACGAGCAGAAAGCATAGCAGCGTTAGAACCAGTAGATTATGTCGCTATCAACAAATGGCCGGACGCAGCAAACACAATTCGATTACTTAAACCCGATATTTATGTGAAGGGGAGTGACTACCAAGATCCGGATCAGGATCTCACCGGCATGATCAGACCTGAAGAAGAAGCAGTGAACAGTGTGGGGGGTGTCATCCGATTCACGGACGAGATACGATTTAGCTCAACGAATCTGATCAACACTCATTTTGACGTGTTTTCAGAAGAAGCTGTGGCTTTCTTGAAGTCATTCCGAAGCAAGTGGAGTGCTGTAGAAATCATCGATCGCCTTAAAGCGTTAACTCAATTAAAGGTACTTGTGATTGGCGACACTATTATTGATGAATATCATTATTGTCGAGCGATGGGTAAATCGCTTAAAGAAAATGTAATAACAACGAAATACATCGGCGATGAGACGATGGCAGGGGGAGTATTAGCAGTTGCTAATCATTTGGCGGGATTCTGTGGACAAGTGGATCTCGTGACATCACTAGGCCGGCAAGACTCCCGTGAAGATTTCATACGGAGCAATTTGAAACAGAATGTACAGCCGTATTTTATTTACCGGAACGATGCACCGACCACTGTAAAGCGTAGGTTCGTGGATGTTGATTTCTTTTCCAAGATGTTCGAAATCTGTTTTCTAGACGATGGAAATCTGCCTGACTCGGCAGAAACAGAAATGTGCCGTTACATAGATGGAATATCGCAGAATTACGACGTAGTCTTGGCTGCAGATTTTGGTCATGGCGCTATTGGCCAGAAGTTAATTGATACCATTACGAGCAGCTCAAATTTTCTTTCTGTCATGACTCAAACGAATAGTGCTAATGCAGGCTTCAATCTGGTTACTAAATATCCGAGAGCGAATTATGTATGTGTCAATGGCCCCGAGCTTCGATTGGCTAGTGGTAATAAATTCGGAGATTTAGAACAAATAGCTGGGGATATCTCCAACCGATTGGGCTGCCAATCTATGGTGGTTACCTTAGGACACCAAGGACTTATGGTCGTGACACCGGGTTCAGAGCCGTTCCATATACCCGTCTTCTCCCAGGAGGTTAAAGACAGAGTAGGAGCAGGAGACTCAGTATTTGCCATGACGTCCGCATGTGTGGCAGCAGGTCTGCCGAACGAATTGGTCGGGTTTGTTGGAAATGCTGTAGGATCACTAGCGGTTCGGATCGTAGGAAACAAAAGCTATGTGGAACCCGCACCATTGTACAAATACATCACCACGCTATTATCCTAATTTCGACGAGAATCGGGTACGTCTGAAGGGAGTCATTAGATGCCAATCTCAAACGACGGTATCGATCATGAACTGCAATATATTTCAAAGCCGTCTGAGCGCAATCATATCTTAAAGCTATTCACCGACTCCGATCCTCTAATGCAAGAAATAGCTCACAACCTAATTCTCGGCCACAATATAGACGTGGACCGACTTACCCAGCAGGCTCTCCACAATGGATTCGACGCCAATACCATACTAGACGACGGCCTAGTTGCAGGTATGGCAATCGTAGGGATCAAATTCAGGGACAATATTATATTTGTCCCGGAGGTTTTAGTAGCTGCCCGGGCTATGAAAGCTGGCATGGCCCATATTGAACCTATCCTTTCAGCTGCCGGGATTGAACCAGTAGGTACAGTAGTAATGGGAACCGTAAAGGGAGATCTCCACGATATAGGTAAAAATCTTTGCATAATGATGCTGCGTGGATCGGGATTTACTGTTCATGATCTGGGAGTCGATACGAAGCCCGAAGAATTTATTGACGCAGTATTAGAACATGGGGCGCAAGTCCTAGGAATGTCTGCCCTTCTAACTACCACCATGCCCAACATGGGTAAGACTATCGACGCATTTGAAGAATCCGGACTACGGGAAGAAGTCAAGATTATGGTAGGAGGAGCCCCTCTTAGTCAGGGGTTCGCCGATGAAATGGGTGCAGACGGATACGGCAAGGATGCTATGGACTGCGTTGCTCTTGCGCGGCGATTGATCAATGTAGAAGATGCACAAGAGACTATGGCCAGCGGAACGTGATCGCAACTCCAAAATGAACGATAATGTGGACAAGACACGTTATTATTCTAGCATCATACGCCTCCAACGTATCTTCCATGACATCTCCAGAACGGCGAATGAGGTCTCATCAAGGCGCTGCCCATATAAAAACTCGATGGACCAATGCAGTGCTGCATTCAAATGCCGAAATCAGGCCAAGAATCTCGAATCTTACCCGATCTTCATCTGTACTGGCAGCGATGATCTCAACTATAGATCAGCGTGGGAATAATGATTCGTTTGCGGATTTCGCAACCATTGTGATAACCATCTGATCTACAACGTATCTTTTACAAGTATATCTACACACTAGTTCCCCAATTTTTTTAGAGGAATTGTGTAATCGTAACAGAACACAGTGTTACAATTGTCGCATGTCCCCTCTTTTTTGCGATGGTCGACAGATGGATCTCAAAGTAGGTAAGAGCCTTTTTGACTACGCAGATCAGGTGCATGTGCGCGTTCCTACTTCGTGTGGCAGAAACGGTGAATGCCACGAATGCATAGTTGAAGTGCGCAGGGGAGAGGACGCACTAACCAGGCCCACTACGTCCGAGACTTTTTTAAAGGATGGTTTTCGCTTAGCCTGTCAGGCTAAAATTCGGAACTTGGACGGCTATATCGAATTAGCAGTTTCGCGTCGTCAGCCTCAGATATTGACCCACTCCATCAAGAGAGCCATTGACCTTGATCCGTTAACCATTAGACATGGTGAACAAGTCCGATTTCAGGGTCGTCGAATTGACGAATATCGACGGAATATCTTTGGGCTAGCGATTGACATGGGCACCACTACTGTGGCGATGAATCTTGTAGATCTAGAGACAGGCAACGTAGTCTACACCACATCATTTGAAAATCCTCAACGCTTTGGAGGAAGTGATGTAATGAACCGCATATCATACGATGGTGGTCCATACCGTGGCGAACTCCGTCAATCTATCCTCTCAGCAATTAACTTCGAAATTGGTGATATTGTCCGTCGTCTTAAGATACATCGACGGCTGATATACGAAGCGGTAGTAGTTGCAAACACAACTATTCGAGACTTGTTTTTTGGGCTTGATGTACAACCGATCGGTGAGAGGCCATACAAATCCACAACCGAATTAGACCAAGAGCAAGGCTTAATCGAGTCGACTTCGTTAAGTGTTAGGGCGTCAGAAATCGGTCTGCGGATAAATTCACAGGCGAACGTTTATGGTGGCCCATTGATCGGCTGTCACGTAGGCGCCGATGTTGCTGCAGACATGCTCGCATTAAGCATGGACGAGGAAGACCGGATAGTAATGTTGGTAGATATAGGAACCAATACGGAGGTAGTAATCGGCAATCGCCATAAATTCATAACCGCATCTTGCCCAGCTGGCCCAGCGTTCGAAGGTGGTAATATTCTTTATGGCATGCCCGGATATGAGGGCGCCGTAGAATCTGTAAAAATCATTGGAAACGAAGTCCAACTCAAAACCATAGGAGACCAAGTCCCTCATGGAATTTGTGGATCTGGATTGGTAGATCTATTAGCCGAACTTCGGCTTACCGGGAAGATGGATCCTCTAGGTGTTTTTGTTGATGGATCACAAGAGTTTTCCTTTGCGCCAGAACAGGGAATGACTTTGTCTCGTTCCGATATCAGTATATTAGCTCAAGCTAAAGCTGCTAATTTCTGTGGCCAATTCATATTGTTACGCGAATATGATATCCATCCTGATCAAGTTGACAATCTCTATCTGGCTGGAGCCTTTGCCAATTACGTTGATACCAATAACGCTATCGACATCGGCTTCGTAGCCAACATACCCCATGAAAGAATTATCAAGGCGGGTAATGCTTCCCTAGAAGGTGCTACCATCATGCTACTGTCTAGCAATCTCCGTAACCGAATTGAAACTATGGCACGCCAAATCCGCCATGTAGAACTAGAAACCACCACAGATTTTTTCGATATTTTCGTAGAAGGTTGCATGTTCAAACCTATGCAGGCCGAAGCCCTATAACCTTGTATTGATCCCTCTTCGAAATCATGTTTTTAATTTGGAGCAGCTAATGGAAAAGAGAGTTCTCTTAACTGATTACGTCTGGCCTTCAGTCGAACCGGAACGGATTGTATTACAAAACGCTGGAGTAGAACTCGTGGTCGCGCCTGACAGCGAAGAAGATACTCTTGTTTCATTATCCAAAGACATCGATGGGATCCTCACGTGTTTTGCCCAAATTACTGGAAGCATTCTGCGTTCGGCGAGCCAATGTGTCGTAGTAGGTCGCTGTGGTGTTGGAGTAGATAACATAGATGTCGGAGTCGCCACAGAGCTCGGCATCGCTGTAACTTACGTCCCGGACTATTGCGTTGATGAAGTTTCAGATCATGTGATGGCTCTGATGCATACCTGGAACCGGCGCATAATCACGTTCGACCGTTCGGTAAGAGAGAATGGATGGGGTACATTACCGTTGACTATGCGCATTATGCGGCTTCGTGGTAAAAAGTTTGGCGTTATAGGGTTCGGCCGGATAGGACAAGCAGTTAGCTCAAAGGCCAGAGCTTTCGGGCTCAATGTTTTAACTTACGATCCGTATCTTTCTCAGAGTGAAGGTTCCCGGGCAGGTGCTGAGGTAGTTGATTTACAGACATTGTTAAAAGAATCAGATTTCGTCAGCCTTCACTGCCCGCTTACCGCTGAAACGAGACATCTGATAGGAAAGCCGGAGTTAAACATTATGAAACGGGATGCATTTTTGATTAACGCTGCACGAGGTCCTTTGGTAGATGAAGAAGCTCTGTACCAAGCGCTCAAGAATGGTCAGATAGCAGGAGCCGGAGTTGACGTATTAACAGAATCGAGCCCGCCGAATGATCATCCATTGTTCCAACTACAAAACTTGATAATAACACCACACGTAGCTTTCTTCTCACAAGAATCAACCTTAGAACTCGAACACCGTGCTGCCAGGGAAGTCATTCGTGTGCTGAACAACGATATGCCAGAAAACCTGGTTAATCCCCAAGTCATTAATCACTCACGAGCGAATCTGAACCGCAAATGATTTCGTGCCAGATTATGAAATACTATTCTACGAGAAGAGAACGCAACGCGCGAATCTGACGGGTAGGTTGAACAATTATCTGTTCTTACCACACAAATCAAGGTTTTCGTAATATCCAAGCCACCGCATCTTTAATCGAACAAGTTTGGTAATCAGCTAACCGGACCTTCGTGTTCCCCAGCGACCATCCGTCATTGAGCATGACAGTCCTGCATCCAGCGGCGATGCCTGCTTCTACGTCAGATATGCTATCGCCAACCATGAACGATCTATCAAGGCTAACGCTTAATTCCGCGCTTGCCCGCAACAAAAGACCCGGTCTAGGCTTCCTACATCTACAATCATCTTCATCGCGATGAGGGCAGTAATAGATACGATCGATTCGGGCCCCCTCCTGCGTCATCTGAAGCTGCATATACTCATGGATTCTCCAGAGGGTTTCTTCAGAAAACAATCCTCTGGCGACACCTGATTGGTTTGTAATCACCACCACCAAAAACCCCGCACGGTTCAGAGCTTTTACAGCCCCTGCAGTCTCCGGCAACAGATGGAATTCATCCAATGTTCGACAATAGCTTACGTTGTAGTTGATGGTTCCATCCCGATCCAAAAAAACCGCACGACGCTGCATCATAGATTAGTCCTGTTTGAAAGCCCTATACATTTATGAGCAGATATCAGCTTGAATACTACTGACATATTATCCATCGTCTTATTAATGCGCGATCTTTGGCGTGTAGCTGCTGCTATCCGAACGGTGGTCAATCTTGATCATGTGCGATCAATTATTCCCTCGGTTTTACAGCGCTGCATGTTATGCTCTTACGAAGCGCAACCTGTACCCCACTCGCATGGCGCACGAGTCCAAGCCTAAGCGATTCAGTCTCTTGAACATATACATCATGCGCTAATCGTATTCCTTCAAGAGTTCGTATCAAAATCCAGCTCATGTCAAAATGCCACCAATAAAGGCCGTGTCTCGCCGATTTTGGAGAAGCATGGTGAGTGTTGTGTCCCCCTTCTCCCAGAGCCAACAAACCGACCAACCAGAAATTTGTGCTTTGGTCTTTTGTATTAAATGGCCTAGACCCAAACATGTGACATACTGAGTTAACTGACCAAGTTACATGGTGCGTTACAAAAATCCTCACTACTCCTCCCCAAATAAAACCCGTCCAACCTCCCAGAATATATGGGATAACTAATCCAATAATCATCCATAAAATAGTCAAACGACTAACCAACACAATTGTTCTATCCTGAACGAGATCATCTGCCCAATACGCCGCATCGGATTTCCTGTCGGTAAACAACCATCCGAAATGAGCGTGAATGAAACCCGTAATGGAACCTCTGCTAAGATGGGGACTATGCGGGTCTCCCTCTCTGTCAGCATATGCATGATGCAACCTATGATTGGAGACCCAAGAAATCGGCGACCCTTCAAACGCCATAGCACCTACTGCCGTTAGGATTACCTTCAAAAACCAATTCGTCCTGAAGCTCCCGTGTGTAAGATATCGGTGGAATCCAACTGTTATACCTAGGGCCACCATAATGTACATCCCAATGAGCAGCGCCAACTCTGTTAGCCCGATAAAATGTCCCCATGACACGTACACTGCATAGACTGTTCCTATGAGTGGTCCGACTACGATGAGACCGGTTATTAACTTACTAAAACTCATTGGCTCTTTTGGACATACTCACGATATAACTGGTAATTCTGATTTTACGGCAATTCTAATCTAGTATTTAACCCTGTTTGATATCCAGCTTTTCTCAAATTTATAAATCTCATCACTTATTGAAATAAATACACGCCGGTTGAAGATAAATCTACTACACTATCCGAGATCTTATTTATATTTCGAAAACTTAACTTCTATTTTAACCCTAACCTCATAGACTCTCCTTTCCAAACTCTAACACGGTTATACTAAGTGAACTCCACAGGAGAGCTAATGTCCACTAACCACTATCTGTGTAACAACCTGTAGATGGAGGATTTCGAAAATGGACGTCTATTTTTTTACAGAAATGCCATATGCAGAATTCGATGAGAATGAGGCGGACAAGTACCCGTCTATGCGCTTGACGTTTCCCAATACGTACTTTGACCCAAATAAGGCCCACTACTTGTTTCAACGATACCTAGATGAATACCAATATGCCGAAGAAATGGGCTGGGACGGTCTCATGACCAATGAACACCACAACACTCCTTCGTGCATGGACGTTGAGGTAAACATTATAAGCGGCATATTAGCCCGTATTACCAAACGGGTACCTATATTGATTTTAGGCAACGTTTTGCCAACGTCAGATAATCCTACCCGACTTGCAGAAGAAGTTGCTATGGTAGATGTCATCTCAGGGGGTAGGGTTATCTCCGGCATAGTACGTGGAATAGGTATCGAGAGCTGGGCTTACAACATAAATCCTACTCAGAATCGGGAAAGATTTGAAGAAGCACACGACCTTATGGTTAAGACCTGGACTACGCCGGGACCTTTCCGATGGGAAGGAAAGCATTACCACTATCGTGTGATCAATCCATGGGTATTACCAGTCCAGAAGCCCCACCCCCCGATTTGGACGCCGGGAGCAGGAAGCCCAGAAACAGTGGAATGGGCAGCTCGACACCGATACACATACGCAGCTTTCTTGACACCATTAGACGTTGCGTCGAATCTCTTTGATATGTACCGCACTGTAGCATCAGAGGACGGTTGGGAACCCGGGCCTGACAAGTTCTCCTTTATGGTGACATGCCACGTTGACGATACAGATGAAAAAGCTTACGAAGAAGGAAAGCATTTCATGTGGCGTATGCGTAGACCACTCGAAGGTCCTACGGAGTACTTCTCACCACCGGGTTATGTCAGTAGAAGAGGAACAGTTAATTTCAGCGCAGTGGCTCATCCAGGATCGAACAGACCCAAGGCATTAAGTCAACTGAGCTATGATGAGCTAATCGAAAGCAACCGCATAATTGTTGGGAATCCAGAAACTGTGATAAAAAAATTACGTCACATTAAAGATACCCTTGGCATAGGAGCGCTTATGTTGGAATCTCAAGCAGGGAAAATGTCCCACGAGTCCACAATGCGCCATATAGAACTAATGGGCAAAGAGGTGATACCCGCTCTTAGAGAAAACTGACCCAGAGGGTAGCCTTCATACAAGACTAGATGCGCCATCCGGCAGGCTCACATTTTGCGCTCTGCCCTATGTCTCTTCCCTTGGGCAAGAATCCTTTTGCGAACTCTCAGATTTTTTGGCGTGACCTCTAACAATTCGTCTCCGGCGATGAAATCTAACATCTCCTCAAGACTCATTTTGACCGATGGACTCAATTTGATAGCAATCTCTGCAGTGGACATTCGCATATTGGTGAGCTTTTTTTCCTTACAAACGTTTACGGGTATATCGTTGTCTCGGGCGTGAAAACCCACCACCATTCCTTCATACACATGGTTGCCTGGCTCTAAAAAAAGAGTTCCTCTGTCTTGGGCATTGTTCAGACCATAAGTCACCGCCGTACCAGAGGCCGAAGCCACTAGTACGCCTGATCGAGTTCTCCCAATCTGTGAACCACAAGGCTCATACCCAAGAAATTCCCCGTTCAACACGCCGTTTCCTCTAGTTGCTCTAAGGAAAAAACTTCTGAATCCAATCAACCCTCTGGTCGAGATTTTAAACTCGAGTTGAGGGTCGCCGAAATCATCACTTCGTATGTCTACAACTTCACCACGACGTATTCCCATCTCTTTGTAAATTGCGCCTACATATTCTTCTTTTGTATCTATGATGACGATCTCATAAGGCTCAAGTAGAATACCATTCACCGTCTTGGTTACAGCTTCCGGTTTCGACACCTGAAACTCATATCCCTCTCTACGCATAGTTTCTATCAATACGGCGAGATGTAATTCCCCTCTACCAGAAACCAGGAACTCATCTGGGCTGGGGGTATCTTTCACACGCAAACTAACATTAGTTCGTAATTCTTTCATCAACCGTTGCCGAAGTTGTGGGGTCGTACAAAACTTTCCTTCTTGACCAGCAAAAGGGCTAGTTCCTACTCCAAACGTCATCATAACTGTCGGTTCTTGAATATCTATCGCAGGAAGACTTTCCAAAACATTAGGGTCCGTTATCGTGTCACCAATGGAAACCTGTTGGCTGCCGGTTAATGCAACAATATCGCCCGCAACGACCAAATCGACTTCGTTTCTTTGCAGTCCCCCGAAAACAAAAACACGAGTTACCGAAAACAACGCCGAGTCTCCCATCGCGTTAATGCAAGCCAATCTCTGGCCCTTGGTGACCTGCCCATTTAATATGCGGCCAATTGCAATCTGCCCGAGATGCAAGTCGTAGTCGAGTGATGCGACTTGCAATTGGAAGGGACAATCCGGATTTCCTTGAGGGTGTGGTATTTCATTTCTTATAGCTTCAAATAGTGGTCTGATACTCTCAGGTTTATCTGACAAATCAGATATTGCATACCCCTCACTAGCTGCGGCATATAAGACTGTAAAATCCAGTTGATCAGCGTCCACAGCCAGATCCAAAAACAGGTCTTGAACCATGTCGAGGACATATACAGGGCGTGCAGTCGGTCGGTCTATCTTGTTTATAACTACGATAGGTTTCAAAAGTTTACGTAGAGCCTGTTTTAGAACTATCTCGGTCTGTGGCATCACTCCATCGACAGCATCAACAACCAGTAGAACACCATCGGCCATGTTTATGACCCTCTCTATTTCTCCACTGAAATCTGCATGGCCAGGGGTATCGATAATATTAATTTTTACTCGTTCATATGTTATCGCGGTGTTCTTGGCAAGAATAGTGATGCCTCTCTCACGTTCCAGTTCATTGCTATCCATAATAAGATTACCGACTTTTTGGTTATCTCTAAAAACATAGCTTTGCTTTAACATGGCATCTACGAGGGTCGTCTTACCATGATCTACATGAGCCACTACGGCAACATTACGAATATCATGTGGTTGAAATATTGTCATACTATCCTGAGAATTCAATGTATATCAGATGATATGGTTTTTCCGTATATGCCCAGGGAATCCTGAAATATCCGACCAAAATCTCTGTGCATATTCAAAGGTGTAGGCAAAATATATAGCGGGTTTCCAATCAATTCATAACTCGTTAGATCTGAGACGAAAGTCCAAGTAGATCTCCCTTTATCATAAAGGAACTATTTGCTGACCCTCTATCCATTTGCACACATGTTTTCGGGCATTACCATCTGACATAGCTCTTAATGCCAGCATCTAAGTTCTTAGTATCAGACAATTTGACGACGATGTGGCGAGAACTTTTAGCCGTATTTAAGAACGACGGATCCTAATGAGGGGCCGGCTTTTTCGAAATCTTCAGCGTTGAGAACCGGTGTCACTTGCACTGTAGCTCTAAATGCAAGAATCCAGGGTTCTATCAATTCAGGTAATTTTGACGAATCCTCCAAATCGAAGATTCCTATCACAGTTCTCAGTCCGTCTTCTAATAAAAAATAAACATCCTCAGGTTTAGTATCACTCAATATAGAATCCAGAGTAGATCCGAGACTACCGTCTTTCAGCTTTGAATTCCCATTTTCCGCGGATAACTGTGCTTTTAAAAAAATACGCATTTAGCGGTGCCTCTGTTTATGATGAGATCGTGGTGCATTCTAGCATAAGTCAGTAATTGTACTCTCTCGGCTTACGTTACTAAGATCTCGAGAGAGTTTTCAAGCTGAAATGGTTGGCTTAAGTTTATCCACATTTTCCTTGCGGAACTTCGATAATTTGGGGGATATTACCACTTGGCAGTAAGGTTGGAATTCATTTCTTTGGTAGTATTGTTGGTGGTAATCCTCAGCTGGATAGAACTCTTCCAGCGGAACAACCTCGGTCACTATCGGGTCTTCCCACAATCCTGCCCCATCAAGTTCACATATCGTTTCTTCTGCCGCCGTTTTCTGAGCAGCATCATGGTAAAAAATCGCAGATCTATATGAAGAACCCACATCATAACCCTGCCTATTAAGGGTGGTAGGATCATGAATTGCAAAGAGAATTTTTAAGACGTCCCGGTAGGACAAAACCCGTCTATCAAATGTGACCTGAACGACTTCAGCGTGCCCGGTCGTCTCGGAGCAAACCTGCTGATATGAGGGATTTGGCACATGTCCACCCGAATATCCATTCACTACCTGTTTTACGCCTTTTATCTGTTCATAAACAGCTTCCAAACACCAGAAACAACCTCCCGCCAACGTTGAAAGCTCTAGCGCATGATCATCCATATTCTTGTCCTTAATAAGAATCGCACAGCAAAACATCGACGCTGTGTTAATTGTTTTCTAGCATACCCCGTTAATTTAGATCCCAAACAAGAACTGAATCCCGTTTTCCGATCACAAAAAGTGACATCCAATATTCTTATCTGAGATATAAACCCGGTGAATCTATCTGCGTAATTTTACTATAAAAAGAAAACCACTCCTTTGACTGGAGTGGTTCTCTTTTTATTTGCAGAAACTTTTAGGCAGCCGGAGTCGGAGCAGCCGCGACTTTTTCCTCGATTATGGCCCTAAGTTCACGCACCCGGGTCAAATCAGGATACTTTCCATCTTCTTCATGTCTGTCAAAAATCTTTTCGCCATCGACATAGACTTCAAGACGACCGTTAGCACCCGGGGTCAAAGATATTCCGACATCCTTACCACAATGCCTCCAGAACTCATTCGCCATCCACGTGGCGACGGCATGGTATTGTCAAGGTACACAGTATACGATCTCTACATTTACCTTCCACATACGAAAACCTCCTCGATAGCCTATTATCCGCTTTCCTGTTACGCCCATCGGCGTATCTATGATAATAATTTAGGCACAAGTTCTTCGTCAAGTGTCAAACTCGATATCTATCCTGTAGATCGACACCTTATAGTAATGGTATAAATTTGTATTATGATGTATGCCAGCGTACACAAGGGCCCCTACGCCGCGACAATAAGGAAGTCTGATCTTTAAAAAATGACTGCACCTCGAACTCGACAAACAAACTGGCCGGACAGATTCCGCGACTTATTAGAATTTTCCGGAATATCGGACAACGACCTCAAATCGGTAAAAGCCACCGGGCCGATTATTGTGAAATACGCCGTGAGTCTTACCGATGAGGTCTATGATCGTATTTTTGAGTTCCCCGCTGCCAAACAATTCTTCGTTGACAAAAATGGCCACCCAGATGCTAAAAGAATCAAAGACAACAAGGACACCATGATTCAATGGCTATATTATCTGGCGAAAGCCCCAACAAATGATGGATTCACACGTTATCTTGCTGCGATCAGCTCCATGCATCATACCGTTCCATCGCATCGCCCCGGTTTGCCAGCCGTGCCGTCTCGGTTTGTGATAGGAACTATCTCTTATTACCAAACTCGTTTATCGGAAATTTTGCAGGATGAGCTTGACGATCCTGATGAAGCATCAAGAGCTAGTACCGCATGGAACAAATTCCTCATGGTATCGCTAGATCTATTGCTCGTTGCTTATTTATCAGACTCGTAAGAAGGCATTCGAAGCGTCTAAATTATTTTGGTTTTAGGTGGAAACCCATTTCATCTGCTATCCACCGTGTAATTTTTATACCAGCTAATTATTTCCAATCCTGAGGCCGACCACACCCCAGGACTTGTGCAAATATGACCAAGGGCTTTATCTAGAAACCCGATACGGTGAGGTTGACCGATAAGCCAAGGGTGCAAGTTTAAGGTGAGCAACCTACTGCTTTCCGTTGATTCCGAATGGATTCTATCGAAGGCCTCTTGGGCAATTTGAGCATAGCCATTCGCTGCGAATTTACGCTCCCACAGGGCAAACACTGTGTCAAGTTCCAGGAATATGGGAAGTGCGTAGAGTTCTCCCTGAGATGTATCTAGTTTATAAGGTTGTTCATCGTTTACCCAATCGCACACATATTCAATCCCTGCTTCTGCCAAGAGATTCGGTGTTCTATGCGACTCTCCGTACTCAGGCCCCAACCAACCCCTAGGAGACGTTCCTGTGGCTGCGGCTATGGATTGGATTGATTCATTGATGTACGCTCTTTCTTCGGATTCTGACATCCGGCTGGTTATCACACGACTTACTGACACACCATGAGCAATTATTTCATACCCTTCGCGCAAACAATACCGAACTAGGAATGGATAGTTTGTTGCGGTAAATGCATCCATGGCAATAGTCGGTCTGACCCCATGTCGTTTCAACACATCTAACACCCGAAACACACCGATCCGATGCCCATATTCCCGATGAGATAATCGAGCATAGTCTGGAAAAGGACGGGGACGTCCTATCCCTCCGGCGTTTGTAGGTAGCTCAAAACTTCCTTCGGGAGGGAGCCACTCAGCATGTTCCAGGTTGACGATCACGCAGAGAGCCACCTTAGCGTTTTGGGGCCATCTTAAGATGTTTCGAGTAACTATTGGAGACCAAGAGTAGTGATCATGATCCATTCCGTACCGGCGTGCAGCGGGCATAGTTACCTCCTGTGCCTAATGGTTAACCGTTTTCGCATGGCTTACAAAAGCATCGTAGTAGTTGTCCATATAATATTCAGCTATTTGATCAGCGGTGGCTTGCCACACTCCATCATGAGACATTATGTAGTCCAAGATTTCGTCTAAGTATCCTATTCTGTGTGGTTGGCCGGTAAGAAACGGATGAATAGGTAAGCAAAGGACACGCCCACTCTCTGCACCTTCTTTGTACAATTGGTCAAACATCCCCTTACATATTCTTACCCAGTAATTCCCATCCGAGTAATTTCTCAGCACTAAGCCATCATTTATCTCTACAGAATAGGGTACAGAAATCAACCTGCCAGATTTAACGTTGATAGGCGTAGGTTGATCATCGTGTTGCCAATCCGTGTGATATATCAATCCAGCTTCAGCCATCAAATCGGGAGTCCGCTCTGTTCCCGAAATAGCTGGTCCCAACATTCCTTTCAATTGTTTCCCGGTATGTCGTCTCAGAGTGTCGATACAATCTTGATAGAATTCGCGTTCTTGCTCTTCGGTATATGAATTTAGAAATCGTGTGTTATAAATGCCATGGCTCATAAAATCCCAATTACGGTCAATCATGGCTTTCCCAACCTCAGGGAAATGTTCTAGTACCGCAAGGTTCAGAGAAACCGTACACCTGATATTATGCTTGTCCAGAACGTCCAACATCCTCCAAAATCCCACACGGTTACCATAATCAGTATATGAATATTGCTGGACATCCGGATACGGGACTCGAGGCCACGGGTCTCTTTGGCCATCAAATTCAGGCAAATATTCATAATGTTCAACATTGGGAGCAACCCAGAAAGCTACGCGTGCGTTGTCAGGCCACCGTATAACTGGCCTATCTATCATCGGCAAATAATCAATACGGTTGGCTAACATGGACATGGCCTCCTTTGGCGTTTCTATCTGTCTGTAACCGTGGCGTTCATCGCATCAGGATCCGTCGTTCCCAACCCTTGGCGCCTAGGACCTCTTACATTGATATACTTAAGATCAAACCTGTCATAACCACATCAGGAAGTTGAGATATATCGATCCATTATTTAGTTTTATAGGTATTAGCCGAGAAAGAAGGTGCAAGTTGGATCTAACACCCAGAGAGAAGGATAAACTTTTGATATCTATGGCGGCAATTGTAGCAAGGAAACGACTGCAGAGGGGAGTGAAGCTTAATTATCCAGAGACCGTTGCTTTAATTTCCGATTTTGTCGTTGAAGGAGCACGAGATGGCAGATCAGTCGCCGAACTGGTAGATGAAGGATCTCAAATCATAAAGAGAGAACAAGTGATGGAGGGTGTTGCAGAGTTGATAAAAGACGTCCATGTGGAAGCAACTTTTCCTGACGGCACCAAACTCGTCGCAATTACTCAGCCTGTGAGAGATTAAAATTGATTCCTGGACAAATATTTGTCAAACCCGGAGATATTGTGCTAAATGCAGGCCGCAAAACAATCATTTTAACAGTACAAAACAACGGAAATCGACCCATTCAGATCGGCTCCCATTTCCATTTTTACGAAGTTAATAGCGCTTTAGAATTCGAGAGACAGAGTACAAAGGGGTTCAGGTTAGACATTCCCGCCGGAACGTCAATTCGCTTCTCCCCTGGCGAAACCAGAACTGTTTGCTTGGTTACGTTCGGTGGCAGACGTGTAATTCTGGGATTCACAGGACAATTTAATGGACCGCTGGAGGAATAGACATGCCTTCAAAAATTAACCGCGATAGTTACGCAGGTTTGTTCGGACCCACCACAGGAGACCGTATCCGTCTCGCTGATACTGAAATCGTAATTGAAATTGAAGATGATCGGACTGTGTATGGAGATGAAGTAACGTTTGGCGCTGGAAAGGTAATCCGAGAAGGTATGGGACAATCGCCAATTTCACGAGACGCAGGGTCTGCAGACCTAGTTATTACAAACGCTGTAGTTTTGGATCACTGGGGCATAATTAAGGGAGATATCGGGGTTAGAGATGGTCGTATTATGTCAGTCGGGAAATCCGGTAACCCTGACATCCAATCCAAAGTAGATATTTTCATCGGCCCAGGAACAGAAATAATCGCGGGTGAAGGTAAAATCGTCACCGCAGGTGGCATCGACACACATGTCCATTTTATCTCACCCCAGATAATTGAAGAGGCACTGTATAGCGGCATCACCAGTATGCTTGGTGGTGGTACCGGACCCGCAGAAGGGAGTAAGGCCACAACCTGCACGCCGGGTTCTTGGTATCTCGGGCAAATGCTCCGATCTGCGGAGGGTTTCCCGGTCAACATTGGATTTTATGGCAAAGGGAATTCTAGCGATCCCAAAGGTCTAATAGAACAAGTAGCAGGGGGCGCTTGTGGTTTTAAAATTCACGAGGATTGGGGAGCCACTCCATCTGCTATCGATTGCTGTCTCCAGGTAGCTGACGAAACAAACATCCAAGTCATGCTGCACACCGACACCCTGAACGAATCGGGTTTTCTGGAAGAAACGATTGAGGCCATCCGAGGACGTACAATTCACGCCTTTCATGTAGAGGGAGCTGGCGGAGGGCACGCACCAGACATGTTAAAACTTTGTAGCGCTTCAAATATAATCCCTTCATCCACAACTCCTACAAGACCTTATACAATTAACACGGTTGATGAGCATCTAGATATGGTGATGGTGTGTCATCATTTGGATCCTAATATCCCAGAAGATGTTGCCTTTGCCAAGAGTAGAATACGCGGTGAGACTATGGGTGCTGAAGATATTCTTCATGATATGGGGGCTATAAGTATTATCAATTCTGATAGCCAAGCTATGGGCAGGGCAGGAGAAGTTATCATTAGAACATGGCAGACAGCGGATAAAATGAAGCGGGAGCGCGGCAGGCTCGCGGAAGAAACAGGCGACAATGACAACTTCCGAGCAAAACGGTATTTATGTAAGTACACTATCAACCCGGCTATCGCTCAAGGGATCTCTGAACAAGTAGGGTCAATCGAACCGGGAAAACTAGCAGACCTTTGCATATGGAGGCCAGGTTTCTTCGGAGTCAAACCAGACCTCATTTTGAAGAACGGGTCGATAGTGGCAGCGCTAATGGGTGACCCCAACGCATCTATCCCTACCCCGCAACCGACTCATTACAGGCCGATGTTCGGAGCATTTGGATCAGCAATCTACTCTGGATCAGTGATTTTTACTTCGCAGATGGCTATCGATCAGAACCTTGGAGAACATCTAGAATTACGCAAAACGCTAATCCCAGTTAAGTCGACTCGAACGATTAACAAGCGATCTATGATCCTCAACAAAGAGACCCCCAATATAGAAGTGGACCCGCGCACATACGAGGTTCGATCTAACGGAACGCTTTTGACCTCAGCTCCATCCCGTATTCTCCCTATGGCACAACGGTATTTTTTGTTTTGAGGTAGTATTTCATGTATTTTTCACATCCTATACAGGACAAATTAGATGCCAAACAAACAGTGGTGATGGACGGGGGGACAGGGACAGAGATATCCCGTCGAGGTGTTCCTTTAGATTCAAATCTCACTTGGTCTGGTATTGCCAATGTTGATTCTCCAAATCTAGTCCGGAAAATACATGAGGAATATATACAAGCTGGAGCCGAAATAATTATCGCAAACACGTTTTCCACTCGCAGGTCTCTGTTGGCGAGGTCTGGATTGGACGATTTTACAGCTGAGATTAACGTCAAATCAGTAAATCTTGCCTTGGCAGCTAGGGAGAAGTGCGCAATAGATAAATCTAGCGTTATCGTTGCGGGCTCAATATCTACATTCGAACCCATGGATCAACCTAAAATCATCCCTTCTTACAATGAATCTTTGAAAAATTACGAGGAGCAGGCAAGCCTTTTGGTCAAGGCCGGCGTAGATATCATCATATTAGAAATGTTTATAAGAACCGTCGATGCAATGGCAGCAATCGAGGCTACAAGCAAATTAGACATTCCCATATGGATGGGTTTCTCCTGTGAGCTGTTCGACGATAAAATTTATCTCGGCATACAAGGACGGCACGCGAATGAAACCCTGCAAGACGGAGTTCGTTCCACATCATCCGAAAATATCAATGCCTACTTCGTTATGCATTCCCCACCAGGCATTACCATCCGCGCCCTACGGGAACTGAGAGATTCCACCTCTTTGCCGATAGGTGCTTATGCACATACTGACGACCTTGAATCCCAAACCGGTGTTGCTCCTGGACTACGTGCGATTCCCAGCATATCTCCATCACAATATCTAGAAACTGCTAGAGAATGGGTGGACGTAGGAGCCCAAATTATAGGGGGATGTTGCGGCACAACCCCTGACCACATTAGAGCTTTACACAACGGTATACAAAAAAATATAGATTGATAAATCTTAATGGTTCACCCACACTAACAACTTAAAACATTTAGGAGTTCAATATAAATTGAGCAAACTATTCGACCCAATACATATACGGGGCCAATTGATCAAGAACAGGGCTTTTGTAGCCCCCATGTGCCAGTATTCCGCTGAAGGTGAAGACGGCAAACCTACTTCGTGGCACATGGTTCATCTAGGAAGTCGAGCCGTAGGCGGGGCTGGGTTGGTCATGTTTGAAGCGACCGCAGTTACCCCAGAAGGGCGTATATCTCCTCAAGATCTAGGGATATGGTCAGACGACCATGTGGAACAATTCGCGAAAATATCAGATTTCATAACCGAACAAAGAGCGACGCCGGCGATTCAATTAGCACACGCAGGGAGAAAAGCTTCGCACGACATACCTTGGGCCGGTGGAGCCGCTTTGACTGACCAACAATCAGGTTGGCAGATCTCTGCTCCCAGCCCACTGCCCTACGATGAATCGTGGCCGGCACCACAAGAGTTAACGATTCCCGCAATTCACGCCATCACCAAATCGTTTGCTTCTGCTGCAAGAAGATCCGTAGAAGCAAATATAAAAGTAATAGAACTGCATTTCGCTCATGGATATCTCCTCAGCGAATTTCATTCCCCCATATCCAACCATCGGACAGATCTCTACGGAGGTTCATTCGAAAACAGGACTCGCTTTTCGATCGAAATAGTAGATGCTATACGCGATGTTATACCGGAATCACTTCCGCTTTTTGTGCGACTTTCCAGTACTGAGTACGTTAATGGAGGCTGGGACATCGAAGATTCAGTAATGCTCTCAAAAGAATTAAAATCACACGGGGTAGACCTAATTGACTGTTCCTCTGGTGGTAATTCACCTGACCAACAAATGACAGTATATCCCGGCTATCAGGTCCAATTCGCGCATCAGATCCGCAAAAGTTCAGACATTATGACCGGTGCGGTGGGTTTAATTACTGACCCACACCAAGCAGAAGACATTCTAAATAAAGAACAAGCTGACGTAATTTTTCTAGGGCGCGAACTTCTGCGCAATCCTTACTGGCCCTTACAGGCCCAACAGGCACTCGACTCTTCATCCACACTATGGAAAGACCAATATTCACGTGCCATCCCATAAAACTGACAACTCAAACAATTACACGATCATATCGTCGGATTCTCACGTTATAGAACCCCCGAGGTTGTGGCTTGACCGCATGGATCAAGAATTTGGTAGTCGCATACCCCATCTTGAGCGAGATGGATCGTACGATAATTGGTATTGCAACGGTGAAATCGTCAGCACATTGGGATCTTTTACGTCTGCTGGCAAAAGATTCAGCGAACCAGCGAGCATAATACCAGAAGGAAATTTCTCAGACGTGCCGCCTGGTGGTTATGATCCACACGCTCATGTGAAAGATCTTGCGATCGACGGCGTGGATGCCGATGTCCTATATCATTCTGTAGGATCTAGTCTCTTTGGTATAACCGATACTCGCCTGTGCCGTGCTATCTTCCAGGCCTATAACGATTGGCTGGTAGAGTTTTGCTCTCCTTACCCAAACCAACTGAAAGGCATAGCGATGGTCCTACTAGAGGATGACATACAAGCGGGTATAGCCGAGTTGAAACGGTCCGCCAAGATGGGATTGGTAGGAGCATCTATTAGCGTCTATCCAGGCCACGGTTTCTTCTACGACCTACCGATCTACGATCCATTCTGGGCTGTTGCACAAGACATGAACATACCTCTAAGTCTGCATGTAGGTACTGTTAGGAGCAGAACAGGTTACAGAAATATCGATCCGCCGGAACATCAAACCGGGGCCGATAGAAGCAATAGTGACCATTGGGTGCGAATGTCGCTGAGCCACCTCGTTCTAGGCGGTGTTTTTGAACGTTTCCCGAATTTAAAAATAGTCAATGTTGAACACGAACTTTCTTGGATGCTGTATTGGCTACAAAGGATGGACCTTACGTATATAGAGCGGCCAACTCAGGCAACATACCGTTTCTCCTCAAACATGATCCCAAGCGACTTCGTTAGACGCAACGTTTACCATAGTTTTCAAGAAGATGGAATTGGTATACTGCATCGAGACATGATAGGTGTAGACAAACTCATGTGGGCTTCAGACTATCCACATGCCGAGGCAACGTATCCAGAATCACAGCGCATACTTAATGAGATTCTTTCCGACGTACCTCCCGGTGAACGTGCCCTGATCGTTGGTCAGAATTGTGCCCGGCTCTATAATTTCGAGGCTTACCTAAAATAATAACAATCACTTCCCCAAACTTCTTTGATTGACACCTTACTGTCACTAATTCGACTGGCTATCCAACTTCTCCAATATCAATGAAGGCTGAAAATTGATAGATAAGCCACTTGCTATACTGATAGCTATAACAGTACCTGTTGTATTTGGAATATCTGGTGTAATCTTTGCTCGGCGTAAGAGAATCGACTTAGAAGGCTTTTTGATAGCCCGTAACAGTGTTAATGGTCCGCTCGCCATGGCAACACTGGTGGCATCCGTAATTGGAGCTTGGGTACTATTAGGGCCGGCTGAGACAGGAACCTGGGCTGGGATAACCGGAATAATCGGCTACAGCGTTGGACAAGCCGCGCCTTTGTTGGCATTTGTATACATAGGGCCGAGAATGCGCCGGCTTATGCCGGAAGGCCATTCGCTAACTGAGTTTGTATGGCATCGTTATGGGTCCACAATGCATTTGTTTGTTCTGATCATAATCGTGTTCTATATGTTTATTTTTCTATCGGCAGAATTAACCGGAATCTCGAAAGCTTTCAACTTGCTATCTGGTATGCATTTAGGTATGACTGCCGTGATCGTTGGTATCCTGACCGTTGCTTATACGGCATACGGAGGAATCAGGGCATCTATATTTACTGACGGCATTCAATTCGTCCTGATATTGCCTCTAATCATCGTAGTATTCATTATTGCTGTAGTAGCTCTTGGGTTTGGCGAAGCATTAACGCCGATACGCGAAAATCACCCTAACCTATTGTCTATGACCTACCGCCCGGGGATTGAGTTCGGGCTTACTCTAGCCATAGCGGTATTAGCCGCCAATATGTTCCACCAAGGATTTTGGCAAAGGGTATACAGCTGTAAAGACGAAAAGACTTTGAAGATAGGATTTGCCGTAGCCGGTTTCACAGTAGTACCCATTATATGTCTTGCTGGATTACTCGGAATCATGGCGGTTGGTCTAGGGTCATCATTCGATGCATCAGTCGCGTTGTTCTCGTTATCACAAGAAGTTATGGCGGATTGGGGGTTGGTCATAGTATTGGTTCTTGCCTTAGTGCTAGTTATGAGCAGTATGGACACCTTGCTGAACGGAATCGCGAGCGCGATAACAACCGATTTGTCGCGTTTTCGTCCGAAACTACAAACAGCATCTCTGCTTAGTTCATCACGCATGTTAACCGTAGTGTTAGTGGTACCAGCAATCCTGATTGCATGGCAAGGATACAGTGTACTCTATCTGTTCTTGATCGCAGACGTGGTCTGCGCAGCAGTCGTCTTCCCGGTATTTTGGGGCTTGTACGCCCGCAATTTTAGTGGGACCTCGGCTTTATTAAGTTCAGTGTGTGGTCTAGTTGCAGGGTTGTTGTTCTTCCCAACATCTGAAGCCCCATATATATTGGGATGGATAATTGACATCAATTGGGCTTCTCAGCTTCTCGTCAGTTTTAGTGCAGCCTTGGGGATTTCAATGTTGTTAAGTCTAATATTCAGCGTCATCACCCGGTGTTCATCTGAACCATATTCCTTTAATTTTGAAAAATTACGCCAAGAAGTAACTATATTCACCGATTAATACAATGCCCTAACCTGGTTGTTCACTTAACCGAACCTCAAAAAAGTCCAGAGCAATGCAACTCATCTGGTTCAATCCTACTCTTGATTCACGTCGAAATTTTCTCACGTCAGCACATGAATCCAGTAAATCATTTAGCTCTGTGTTGGGTACTATAGAGATCAAAGCATCCAGATATGGTGCGTAGAGGAGATCTGAGGCAAACTCCATTACAATTTGTTCTGGTTATAGGCCATGACCAAGTCCAAACAGGAAACCCGGTGAAAAGCAGCCTTGATTTTTATGGGTGGAGTTTATTTCTTGTCTGTGGTCTTATGTGGATCATTCAGGCATTGTTAGCTAAAGACGTCCTTGGAACACTAGTAGGAGGCACCTAGATCTTAGGATGCGGATTATTCATCCTCGCCTATTCCAACAAAATTAAATAGCTATTAGCTGGTCATCGAAACGAGAACCTAATGAACATGATTCCAGCCTCCAGTACTGGGTGGTCTCGTATAAAGATTCTTGCATTTGTCCACCCTTCGTCAAGCACAAAGTTGGTTTGGAGATTATTGATTGTCGCCACACTGATGACTCTTGTGTTGGGGTGCACCATATTTAGGCCGGAGAAAGAAGACGTATTCTCGAGGGGCGACAAGTATCTCGAGAGCCTCGAATACAATCTCGCGATCAATGAATACACGAAAGTAATCGAGTTGGATCCTACCGACCCTGAAGCCTACGCAGCCCGCGGTGATGCTTATTCCGGTTTGCGCGAACACCAACGGGCTGTTGAAGACTATAACAATGCGATACAGTTAGATCCCGATTTTGCCCGAGCCTACAACAACCGGGGCTTTTCTTACGCAACTCTCGGGAAATACCAGCGTTCGATTCAAGACTTAGACGTGGCAATACGATTGGAACCTAACTACGTAGAGGCGTATTACAACCGCGGCAATGCGTACAAGAATCTTTTGGAGTTCGGACGTTCTATTCAGAATCTGAACATAGTCATACGTCTGAACCCGAACTTTGCACAGGCATACAATAATCGTGGCGTATCTTACAACAACCTTGGGGAGTACCATCTCGCCATTCTTGACTTCGATACGGCCTTACAGCTAGCCCCGGAAAATCCCGTGGCTTACTACAACAGAGCACACGCGCACAATAATCTGGGTGAAATACAACTCGCCATACAAGATTCTCAGAAAGCCTGTTCTTTAGACCCCCAGTATTGTTAATCAATTAGCCGCTCTGATCCAACCAACCTATCACAATCATCCCGCAACGAACATATCGTCAGTATTAAAACGCGTAGAAAGCAATCTTGGTCCACCAGGTTCGACCAACACCATATCCTGTAGATGCCAGTACCCTATATGTGGCTCCAACGCCAACACCATCCCTTCCTCCAAGATATTTTTGCTGGAAGCCACGATATACGGTTCCTGCTGGTGCCACCAAGGTCCTACCCCATGCCCAACCAGGGCTGGCGAACCCTGGAACTTGTGTCGTTTGAAAGCCTCTGCTGCATAGGTATACACATCAGATGCTCTGACTCCTGGTTGACACTGTGCGATGGTTCCACGGTATATATCAAGAACCGTTTCATAAGTAATTTTTTGCTCGGAGGATGGCTTCCCTAGCACCACGGTCCGAGATTGGTGGCCGGGATAACCTCTAAGATACGAAACATAATCATTTCGGATTATATCCCCCTGTCGAAGCACCATGTCTCCTTCGCCTCCATAGGGCACCGTATTACGACTGGAATTTAAAATCCCGTGAGCCCATCCAGCTTTTCTCCGGATACAGCTTTCAAGAATACGTCCGTGGATCTCACGCTCTGTGTCTCCTTCCCTCACCTTCGCAAACACCTCCAGATATGCCTCGTCCAACAGATTTGCTGCCTCAATTAACAAATCGATCTCGCCAGTCGTCTTTATCCACCGCGTCTCATCCATCAATCGCGTGCAATCTATTATATTTGCCTTTGGCAACAATCCAGTAATCTCAACCCAACTCGCAGCACTTAGATAAGACTTCTCACAGCCGAGTTTTGCCCGCCCAAGCCCCATAGATTTAAGTACGCTGGCCGCTTTTTCCCACGGTGATTCCCCATAGCTATCGTATATCTCGATTCGCTTAAGCCATGAGTCCCGCTCAGCCAGCGGTGCCGCGAAACTGTTTAATATCATCACGGGATCTCCTGTCCTAGGATACACAAGTAACACCTCTCTGGGAGAATCTGGAAAATCTAGGTGCCTTGCCAAGGTTCCCGGGTATGCAAACCCTGTGAGATAGGTGAAGTTCTTTCCGGATCTCAATATCAAACCTTCACAGTGAGACTCGTCCATTAAACGGTGAAGACGGCTTAAATTAGCTATCACCACGCTAGTTCCGTTAGTCATTTCCCCTCCGTAACATTCAAGCAGCCGCTGAGTTTACCCAGTCAATATGCCAAATGTGTAAAGGCATACCCCGATGGTGTCGGGTTGGCACCCAACATACAGATCGATGATAAGATAGTATTGCACTAATCACCTAACCTCAAATCTGTTGTTGTTATATTTAATTTCGAAGCTTGCTTTCGTTCATAGCCAGAAGGAGGAAAACATTATGGCAGATAACTCAAGCGCCTTTATTTACGTTGGCCTAGGCAGCGAAGGAAAAGGTCCTAATGGACATGGTTTATACCGACGATCCGTTAACGATGGCCCCTGGGAACAAATGGCAAATGGTCTGCCCGAGATTGCTATGATTCGCACCATAACCATTGACCCAGAAGACCCAGCCACAATCTATGTGGGTACTCAAAATGGCGCCTACATAAGCTATGACCGGGGCGACAGTTGGAAACAACTTGATTTGCCTGGTGAATCTGTACCTATCTGGTCAGTAAATTTCCATCCAACTAATCCTAAAATCATATTTGCAGGAGGCGAGGACGCCCGGTTATGGCGTAGTAAAGATAGCGGCAAATCCTGGAACATTATTCGGATTGACGTTATATATCCATCTGTAACGACTTCTCCTAAATTGAAATCTAAACGAATCCTAGACGTGGCCGTGGACAGTAATCTTCCCAACGAAATATATGCATCTATTGAAGTTGGTGGAGTTATTCGTAGCCGCGACAATGGGGACACTTGGGAGGGTATTAGCGAGGGATACTATCACAATGACGATCCGGTGGATTGCCACGGGGTTCTCGTCAGCAGTGCCCATCCCCGTCACGTGAGCGTAATATCTAGAGCCGGATTGTATAGAAGCGAAGATGGCGGAGACCATTGGTCATGGGGAAATATCAAACGAATCGGGACAAGCGGAACCTATAGTCGTGTTATACGGGAAGTTCCAGGAGATCCCTCCACTCTCTACCTAGGCACAGGCCCACAATTTAGGGGAGATCACGGAGAGCTGTTACGAAGCCACGATTACGGTTCATCATGGGAACTAGTTGATATGGGAATTGTCCCAAATTGTACATTGTTCGGCGTGTCCATTAATCCTAGAGATCCCAGTCAAATATACTGTGCCACTCGACACGCACAAGTGTTAGGTAGTCATGACGGAGGGGATACATGGCACGATTGTTCACTGCCTGACGATTTGTCCGAGGTGAACAGCCTGGCTGTCGGATAGGATAATTCAAACCCGCTCGATACAAAGGACCGGACAAGCTTGATATCAAAAGGCTCATACTCATAGCAACCAAGATCAGGTTCGATAACTGTTTTACCTGACGAAATTAATGATGATGGTCAATACGATACTTATGAGAATACAAGTGACTATGGGGAAGACAAAAGAGAAACCATCTGACTGGTAAAACACATCCCCCGGTAGCTGCCCAATCGGAAGTTTTCTAATGTAGGGATATAGCAAGCCAACTGAAACGATTGCTAACCCTATTAAGATTAATATCTTCTGCATTTAATGATTGCTTGTAACAGACTCAAACGATTAAAAGTGATATCCAGCTAGCCATTAATATTCTTAACGATCTTCCCACCCTGTATGACTACCTGGATCTTCTGCTCATCCTGCAGAATAGCAATGTCATCCAGCGGGTTACCGTCTACCAGGATGATGTCAGCCAGTTTGCCTTCCT
>VEXF01000015.1 GCA_009391275.1 SAR202 cluster bacterium AD-804-J14_MRT_500m
CCTTGATATTCTTGACGATCATCCTTTCCCAATAAACAATTTAAAGCTTCTTGCTTCACAGCGATCTGCGGGAACAAAACTTACAGTTAGGGGCCAAGAAATTGAAGTTGGGGAAGCTAAGCCAGACTGTTTTGATGATGTTGACTTGGTATTTATCTCTGCTAGCTCATCAATCAGTCAACAACTTGGGCCAGAGGCCGTTAACCGTGGTGCGCTCGTCATAGACGATAGCTCGGCATTCCGCATGCAGCCTAATGTTCCTTTGGTCGTACCTGAAGTGAACGGGTCGGACGTCGAATGGCATCAAGGTATAATATCTATCCCTAATTGCTCTACTACTCCGCTGGTGATGGCTATTCATCCGCTTGTTCAAAGCAACGCTATAAGACGTGTGATAGTAAATACTTATCAATCAGTATCAGGTGCTGGTGGGGCTGCAATTCATGAATTACGCGAACAATCAATCGCTCTAGCAAATAATAGGGAATATCCACCAGAAGCTCTGCCTCAACAAATAGCCTTCAACCTTTTCCCCCAAATCGGAGATTTCCTTCCGTCAGGTTATACTGATGAAGAGGAAAAAATGATCAATGAAACAAGAAAAATTCTCCATCAGGAAAATCTTGGAGTTTCTGCAACCTGTGTGCGTGTTCCCGTGTACGTTTGTCATAGTGAGTCCGTACATCTTGAATTTGAAAATCCAATCCATATTGACGAGGTGAGGGACCTTCTTTCTCAAATGCCCGGGCTCGTCGTCTGCGATATAGACGATCCAGAAATCTATCCGATGCCTGGGGAATTGGCTGGGACGGATGACGTGTATATCGGCAGAATACGACAAGATCGCGCTTTACCAAATGGGATTGCTATGTGGTTGGTTTCAGATAATCTCCGTAAAGGCGCTGCTCTTAATGCCATACAAATTGCCGAAGAAGTCATCAAGAGAGACTCTCTAGCTGTAAGAGCCACATAACTGTAGTATTGATTACAGACTATAATCTCTTCGAGGTTGCGAATGACACCAGATAGAAACTCTCTAGTTCTACCACTGGAAACACGTCTCATTATCGATGGCAAGGAAGGTGCTGCCTCAGACGGCCGTACGTTCGAACGAGAAAACCCAGCGAACGCTAACGAGACTGTCACTGTCTCCGCGCGAGCCACGGTGGGCGATGCTCGCGCTGCAGTAGATGCCGCCAGACGTGCGTTTGATAACAACACAGACAATTGGCTCCACGATTATAAACTTAGAGAACGGGTTCTCTATCGGACCGCTCAGTTGATGAGAGAGAATGCTCAACAATTGGCTGCGGTCGTGAGTTTAGAAGTTGGCATGCCTATACGGCAAGCTCTACCGCATGTCAGTGCCGCCGCGGATGTGTTCGAATATTACGCTGGTATGGCCGGAAAGATGTATGGTGAAAGCTTCTTCTTAGCCAACGGTTCTATGATCAATCTGATCAAAGAACCCATAGGTGTTGTAGGGTTAATTACTCCTTGGAATTTTCCCCTCACGCAAACCGCGAGAAAACTTGCACCCGCACTCGCCGTTGGATGTACAGTTATCGTAAAGCCCGCTAGTTATACGCCTGCCGCAACTTACGAATTGATGAAATTAGTTCAGGAAGCCGGGGCTCCTAATGGTGTGTCAAACTATGTGGCTGGTCCAGGGGCCGTGGTAGGGGATGAACTCGTTCAGAATCCTAAAATTGATAAGGTGTCTTTCACAGGTGAAACCGAAATTGGTAAAGGGATAGCTGCGCGTGCTGCCATGGACGTGAAACGACTTAGCCTAGAGCTTGGTGGCAAGGCGCCTTACGTAGTGTTCGAAGACTCAGATTTGGATGCTGCTGCCATGTCTGCGATTTTTGGTATGTTTAGAAATGCTGGGCAAGCTTGTGGTGCCACTACTCGTCTTATTGTACAAGAGTCGATCCATGATGTTTTCTTGGAGAAAGTTGTTGCTTTGGGGAAACGGCTACAAGTAGGTGATCCAGCCCTAACGGAGACCGACATGGGTCCAATCATATCGAAATCTCAGAAAGAGACAATCATGGAGTTTATCCGTTTCGGTCAAGATGCTGGTTATCCGTTGGTCTTGGGAGGAGGTGAGATTTTGGAGGGACCCCTTGCAAACGGGTATTACTTGGAACCAACCATATTTGATAACGTCGACAACGGATCACGTTTAGGGCAAGAAGAGATTTTTGGACCTGTAGTTGCAGTAATGAGTTTCAATGATGAAGAAGAAGCTGTTCAACTGTCGAACGATGTGCCATTTGGTCTTGTAGCTGGGGTCTGGAGCGGAGATTATGTGCGAGCAATGCGTGTTGCTAGACGTATCCGGGCTGGTACCGTCTGGATTTGGGACAACTACACACAACCTGTTGAGGGGATCTGGGGAGGTTTTAAGCAAAGCGGTATTGGGCGTGAGCTTGGCCCATATGGCCTAGATGACTTCATAGAGATAAAGCAGATATACACTGATGGAACAGGCGATGCCAAGAAACCTGCTTATCGCAGCGTTATCAAAGACTAGGAGAACGGTTATGGTAGAACTTGGTAGGCTTCTAACTGCCATGGTCACCCCTATGCACATAGATGGAAGTGTGGATTGGGAGCAGACTCGTAGGCTTGCGAAGGGTCTAATAGATTCCGGAAGTGATGGTATGGTAGTTGGGGCTACTACCGGCGAAGGGCCAACCTTAAGCCATGAAGAAAAAATACGCCTTTGGGGTGAGGCCAAAGCAGTTGTAGGTGATACTGGTTCCATAGTTGCTAATACTGGCAACTACTCCACTGCTGACAGCATACAGTTGAGTCGTGAAGCTGAAGAAGTGGGAGTTGATGGATTGCTCCTAGTGGTACCATACTATAATAAACCCCCGCAAGAAGGCATATATCGTCACTTTAAAGCTATAGCAGAGTCTACGCATCTACCATGCATTCTTTATAACATTCCTGGTAGGACTGGGACTAAAATGTCCCTTGAGACAACTATCAAAGTAAGTCAAATAGACAATATTGTTGGCGTAAAAGATGCGACGGAAGACTTTGAACTCATGGCACATGTTATTGACAAGGCCGAAGACGGCTTCAACATTTGGAGCGGGAACGATGGGGATACTTTCCAATTGATGTGCTTAGGAGGATATGGCGTTATATGCGTTGTTGCTAACCTATATGCAGCGCAGATGAAGCATATGATGGAGCTGACACTGTCCGGAAACCTTTTTCAGGCGGCTGAGGAACATCGTCGTCTTCTTCCGATTTGTAAAGGTATGACAGAGATAGCATCCAATCCTATACCGGTTAAATACGCTATGAATAAATTGGGTTTCTCGGTTGGAGATCCCCGTCTTCCTCTGGTACCTGCCGACACTTCTATGGCTTCTAAAATTGATAGCCTGCTGGGATCTTATTCGGTAGACCTTCCTATCTGATCCATGGCGTTAGGCTACACATACGATGTTGGGCGATTTATACCGTTGATCGGAAGAGGCTGGAGATTGTTACATTATCTTCTTCAGTTGTATTGTCTCATCCCGGTGAGGACCCGTAGAGATGAGGTCTATCGGGCACCCGACTAACTCGGCTAGTCTGTTCACGTAGTTCACTGCTCTGTCTGGCAGTTGTGAAATTTGGGTAGCGCCAGCGCTTGGTTCATCCCATCCCGGAAGTTCTTCAAACACCGGCTCGCATCGTTCAAGCAGTGATGCGCTTGCTGGGAAATTATTAACTATCGTACCGTTTGCTCGATATCCTACGCATATTTTGACCGGACCAATGCCGTCCAATACGTCGAGCCGCGTCAATACCAGCGATGTGAATCCATTAACTTTCCGAATGTATCTCCCGGCTATCGCGTCAAACCATCCTATGCGTCTAGCCCTTCCCGTTGTGGTACCGTATTCCCATGCTCTTTCTCTCAACATACCCGCCTTATCGTCCTTCATCTCTGTGGGCATAGGACCACCTCCAACCCTGGTGCTATATGCTTTGAATACGCCTATCACGCCTTTTATATCGAACGGTCCAAAGCCCAATCCGGTAAGTCCACCACCCACTGATGGAGACGATGATGTGACATAAGGATAGGTTCCGTGATCAAGGTCTAACAAGCTTCCTTGAGCTCCTTCCATAAGCACTCGTTCTTGGCGTTCAAGTGCTTCTTGAAGCAATACTTCTGTGGAGGTTATGACTGATTTTAGCTTTTCACCCCACCTAGCACATTTTTCTAATATTTCTTGCAAAGATATAGGGTTAGCACCATAGACTTTCGTCAAGATCTCATTTTTTGTCTTAACAACTTGGTCTAATCTTTTAGTTAATTCACCAAGATCGAGAAGATCTCCCGCACGGATGCCTGCACGTCCTACTTTGTCTACATATGCGGGTCCGACCCCACGCCCGGTAGTTCCGAGAGCCGATCCACCTCTAGCTTGTTCTTCTAGTTGATCTAATAGAACATGATAGGGCATTATCAGATGCGCTCTATCACTCAGATATATCTTTCTAGTGTCCACGCCGGCTTCACTCAACCCGTTAATCTCTTGCAGAAGCATCTCTGGGTCAACTACGACTCCATTTCCTATGACACATCTAACGTTGGTTCTGAATATTCCGGACGGCACCAGATGAAGGGAAAACTTTCCAGCATCATTGATCACCGTATGACCGGCATTATTCCCTCCCGCCGATCGCACTACCCAATCAGCATTGGCTGCAAGGTAATCTACAACTTTCCCTTTCCCTTCATCTCCCCACTGAGCCCCTATTAATGCATATGCCGGCATTGCATATCCTGCTGCGTTCGTTAGTCTAGTTTGTGAACCTGCGCAGTATAGCAAAACCCGATTAGCGTTTCTAGGCACGAAAACTATGTTTAAAATTATCCTTGAGTTGAGTTTGGGTTTTAGAGATCATAAAACCCTGTGGTATAGTTATGGCTAGAGACGGCCAATTGGGGTATTCTATTCGCAATTGACGGCGGGTAACCGCGTATCAGCACCCAAAGGAGCGTATGCCCAACATGCGGTATCTTTCTGAAGAACTTTGTGTGTTCACCGGGAACGCTCATCCACAGCTAGCGCAAGACGTTTGCAATTATCTGGACATACCATTAGGTAAGTCAGAGGTGTTTAAATTCCCCAACGATAATACATTTGTGCGAATTCTTGAAAATGTTCGAGAGCGGGATGTGTTTGTAATTCAACCGATTTGTGCGCCTGTCAATGATAATCTCATGGAACTTTTGATAACAATAGATGCCGCTAAAAGGGCATCAGCGGGGCGTGTTACGGCCGTAGTCCCGTATTACGGATACGCTCGGACAGATAAAAAAGATCAGCCGAGAGTACCAATCACGGCTCGCTTAGTTGCTGATCTTATCACTGCCGCTGGAGCGGATCGTCTCCTCACGATTGATCTTCATGCAGGTCAAATTCAAGGGTTCTTTAATATCCCAGTAGATGAACTGACTGCGCTCCCGATTCTTGTCCAATATCTTAGAGACAAAAACCTTGATGACCTCGTAGTTGTTGCTGTCGATATTGGGATCAGTAAGAGGGCCCGTGATGTTGCCGAGCGTCTTAATGTTCCGTTAGCTATAGCTGAAAAGCGTAGGGATGGTAATTCTTCAAATACACAAAGCTTGAACATCATCGGAGATGTCAAGAATAAGACTGTATTAACGTTCGATGACGAAATTGACACGGGTGGATCCATGCTGGCTGCCGTGGATGCTCTTCGAGAACGTGGCGCCAAAACCGCTTATGCGTGCGTCACCCACGCCATACTCTCTGGTCCTGCCGCAGAACGCTTGGTCAGAAGTCCTGTTGAAGAGTTGGTGGCTACAGACACAGTTCCACTCGATGGTAAATCTGTTGATGGTAAGATTACTGTACTTCCTGTAGCGCCTCTCCTTGGCGAAGCCATAAATCGCATTCATAAAGGCCTCTCAGTTGGAGAACTCTTCCGTTAAGAATCATGGTTAAGTTCATAGGTAACCTCTTTGGCTCCGCTGAAGAGCGAGTCAGCAAGAGGTTTCGCCCAATAGTTGAACGTGTGAACGCGTTAGAGTCAGATATGGAGCGGTTGACCGACTTCGAACTTCGTTCTAAAACAAATGAATTTAAAACTCGGCTGAGTGATGGCGCCACAGAAGATGATCTGATACCAGAAGCTTTTGCGACTGTGCGGGAAGCTGCTAAGCGCACTTTGAAGCAGCGTCATTTTGACGTACAAATCACCGGAGGATTGGTTCTCAACCAAGGGGACATCGCCGAAATGAAGACCGGTGAAGGTAAGACCCTTGTAGCTACATTGCCGGCTTATCTTAATGCTATTTCGGGACGTGGTGTACATATAGTCACCGTTAACGATTATTTGGCCCGGCGTGACCCAGTTTGGATGGGTCCCGTCTACGATTTCCTGGGTCTCTCAGTTTCGTCGTTACAACATGAATCATCTTTTCTATATGATCCATCCTCTGAAAGCAACGATCCAAGCTATAGGCATCTCCGATCTGTATCTCGTAACAAGGCTTATCAATCCGATATCACCTATGGGACTAACAACGAATATGGATTTGACTATCTTCGCGATAACATGTCGTTGGAGTATGCTCAACAAGTTCAAAGGCCGCTTAACTATGCCATCGTTGATGAAGTAGACAATATCTTGGTTGATGAAGCGAGAACGCCTCTTATAATCAGTGGGCCTGCTCAAGATCCGATCCAACTTTATTACACGATGGCTCAATTAGCGCCAAAGCTGATTTTTGATGAAGATTACTTTCTTGTGGATGAACGAAGCCGCGCCCTCAGCCTCGGAGAGAGTGGTGTGGTTAAACTAGAAAATCTTTTGAATTTGGACAATCTCTATAGCCCAGATAATTTTCACGTGGTCCAATACGTTGAGAATGCTCTTAAAGCTCACAATTTGTACAAGCGTGACAAAGAATACGTAGTCAAGAACAGAGAAATTATTATAGTAGATGAGTTTACAGGAAGACTGCAGCCTGGTCGGCGCTGGTCAGATGGTTTGCATCAAGCTATTGAAGCAAAGGAAGGTCTGAAAGTTCAAAGAGAGAGCACCACCTACGCCACGATCACGTTGCAGAACTACTTTAGGATGTACAGAAAACTGGCTGGAATGACAGGTACTGCTGCCACTGAATCCGAGGAATTCTTGAAAATTTATCACCTGGATGTCGTTGCAATTCCTACCAATGTTCCAATGGAGAGGCAAGATCACTCAGACCTGATTTTTATGTCTCAAACTGCTAAGTGGAATGCTGTGAGCCAAGATATAGAACAACTTCACAAACAGCGTAAACCTGTTTTGGTTGGGACAACCTCTATCGAAAATTCAGAGCATCTTAGCGGTATGTTGCGTAAACGTGGGATTCGTCATGAAGTTCTCAACGCTAAACAACATGAACGGGAGGCCCAAATTATTGCCCGGGCTGGGAGTCCAGGGGCCGTTACTGTAGCCACAAATATGGCTGGACGAGGCACCGACATCATCCTGGGAGGGAGCCCTGACGAAAGCGGGGATTGGGAGGCAGACCATCAATTCGTCCTAGACGAAGGAGGACTGACTGTTATAGGGACTGAACATCATGAAGCTCGACGCATAGACAATCAGCTTCGCGGCAGATCTGGCAGGCAAGGCGACCCAGGAACTACCCGGTTTTATGCTTCAATGGAAGACGAGGTTGTAAAGCGCTTTGGTGGAGAACGCGCTCAATCTGTGATGGCTAAGGTGTCCTCGTGGACTGGCTTGGATAAAGATGCTCCCCTTGAGAGCGGTATGATCACGAAAATTATCTCTAGTGCTCAGAATAGAGTTGAAGGATACCATTTTGAAAGCCGGAAAAATCTGCTGGAATTTGACGATGTTCTTAACCGTCAAAGAGAAGAAATATACCGTCAGCGCCAGGACATCTTAAATGGTCGAGATCTTAAATCAGCTGTTCTTCAACTTGTTCATCAGGAGATAAGTGAGTTAGCAAACGGCTACTTGGGACGGCGTGAATTAGATGAATGGAATCTGAGAGATTTTCTCTCAGAAGTGCGACAAATCTTCCCACTACCATCTGGTTTGGCCGCTGAGGATACGGTTGACAATCTTAGTGCCCAGGAAATTAAGAACAGCTTTGTCGATCACAGTAACCAGCTTTACGAAGATCGTGAAATCGAAATGGGCAAAGACAGTATGCGCATATTGGAAAGACTCGTAATGTTGCGATCTATGGACCTTCATTGGGTTCAGCACCTTACTGGTATGGAGCGGCTCCGACAAGGAGTCGGATTGCAAGCCTTTGGACAGCGGAGTCCTTTGGTTGCGTACCAGAACGAAGGGCGGAGGATGTATGATCAATTACTTCAAAATATAAGACGGGACGTAGTTCACTCGATGTATAGTGCCTCTTTAAACCAAATCTCGGTCCCAGCAGCTGGATCTGGTTCGAGAAACTATGCTGGTAACGGTAGGGAGCCGGTAAGGCCTCAGACTAGTCCTGTGGCTGTCAAATCTCGGACAGAACCAATAACTGCGTCTGCCAAGAAGATTGGTAGAAACGATCCTTGTCATTGTGGAAGCGGGACGAAATATAAGCGCTGTCATGGACGAGTCTAAGCTTTACTCTATTACTTCGCATGTCCAGACATATCTTAAACACTCTACCTTTTGATCAGTTCATGTCATATATTCGGACGCCCAAAGAATCTCACTCGGCTCTTTTTTTGGCAAGGTTGGCGTGACTAAGGAGATCTATATACCGGTTGATGTATTTGCCCCAGTCGCCGAAGTTCCGGCCACGGTAGAATCAGAAGCAACCACTCACTTTAAACAGGGATTGGCCTCAGGTAGACCTTGGCAGCAGGTTCTGCTTGAAGCTATAGGTATGTGGACCATACCTCACGAGTACTGGCGAGGTAGGGAATATCGATACGTTATACAAAGTGAAGCTTTTGACTGGTTACTATTAGCAGAACGGTTATGTGCGGAGGTAGATGGACGACTTCCCAAGTTGGAAGTAGAACAGTTGCTATTCAACGGCCGTTTAACACATGACTTGGCTGCCAAAGAGATGCGTGATTACCTTGGATATAATAAATACCGTGGTGTTCTGAATTTTTGGTATGGGGTTGTGGTAGAGGATGCTTTGCATCTGGCTGTAGAAGACGAGATACGGAAGGAGCTGCGCGGAGGTGGCCGAAATTCCATAGAAGATCTTGGAGATGAAGTTTTTAAACGGCTTTATGCTGAAGAAATTTCTACTATGGAGCAAGACTTTAGAAAATATATGACCTATCCACCATCCGATGAGGCGACTCTCACCTATCAAAAAGAGTTTTTGTATTGGTTATTCAAATACCGCCTAAAATATTGGGATCCAGCACGAGTAGCCAGCGATGCTAGAAAAGCCTTAAAAAAGCTGGAATCTATCCGCGGTACGACTAGTCATATATAGATTTGTTCGCATAGTAAGATTCCCTAGCCCAGCTGGAAAGTGCGTAATAGAGATAGGTGCGGATAATGGATGTTACCGTGATCTGTTGGCCGCTGACCCTATGCCTCTAATTGAGTCAGAACTTCTTTCAGTCGTTCACATCGTTCGTGCAGGCCGTTAGCCCTCTCTGTTTCTCTATTTACTACCGATTCAGGTGCCTTGGACACAAAGCCTGTATTAGAAAGTAGTTTCTCGATCCGGTCCAAGTTTTTTTTCGCTTCAGAAAATTCGTTTTTTAATCTTTGACGCTCTTTTTTGAGGTCTACCACGTCTCCCAGAACGAGCCCGATTACCATGCCCCCAGCCAAGAGTGTTACCGTTACGTCTCTGGGTGCTTTGTCTGGCTTGTCTATGACAGTTAGCGACCTGAGTCTAGCTAAGCCAGTGATCACGGAACTTTCTTCGTCTACCATATCTCCCCAATCCTGCGGATTGATTACGGCATCTATACGACTGTTAGGGTCGATTCGCAATTGCGCTCTTATATTTCTTACAGCTTTGACAATAGTGATTAGAGCATCCATCTCCTTTTGAGACCCGGGATCTATTAGGTCAGGATCCATCTTTGGGTACTCTGCCAACATAATGGATTTTGGCAACTCTTCTTGTCTTGGAAAAACTGAGGTTAGCCGTTGCCATATCTCCTCGGTGATGAAGGGCATGAAAGGGTGAAGTAGTCTTAAAGTTTGTTCCAAGACGTGTGCAAGTGTTGGCAAAGGTGAAGGGATTGTGTCCATATTTAGCCGGATCTTGGCCAACTCTATATACCAGTCGCAAAAATCTCCCCAAAGGAATTCATAGATCTCTCGTTGTGCCTCCCCAATTTCGTATCGGGCCAAATAATGATCGACTTGTCCTGACACCTGGTTCAGGCGTCCTATGATCCAACGATCTTGTCTATGAGTGATCTGATCGAGATTCTGGCTGATTCCTAAATTTTGGCCATTGTCCAATGATCGCAGGACGTACCTTGATGCATTCCAGATCTTATTCGCGAAGTTGCGACTGGCCTCTAATTTTTCGTCTCCAAGCCTAAGATCGTTTCCGGGAGCGGTCCCTGTCGTCAATGCAAATCGCAGAGCATCTGTTCCATAAATATCTGTAAGACGCAAGGGATCCAGAACATTGCCCCTAGTTTTGCTCATCTTTGCCCCTTGAGCATCTCGGATCAACCCGTGTAAGAATACGGTATGGAATGGCGGTTCACCGATATTCTCTATCCCAAGCATTATCATCCGAGCTACCCAGAAAAACAGAATGTCGTACCCAGTCTCCATAACACTGCCAGGATAAAAATAATCTAAATCTTGAGATTGCTTTGGCCACCCCAGTGTTGAGTGAGTCCATAAGCCGGAGCTGAACCAGGTATCTAGAACATCTGGATCTTGTGCGATATTCGGTGAATTACAGGTTTCACAGACAGTTGGATCATCCATTGATACCATAATTCCGTCACACGATTCGCAATACCAGACAGGTATTCTGTGTCCCCACCATAATTGGCGGCTAATACACCAATCGCGAATGTTTTCCATCCAATTCAAATAGACACGTTCGAATCGTTCTGGCACTATACGGATACGTTTATCTTTCACAGCCTTGATAGCTGGGTCTGCAAGCGGCTGAATCTTAACGAACCACTGTTTACTGACTAACGGTTCCACAACAGTCGTGCATCTCTGGCAATGCCCAATAGAGTGGGTGTAAGACTCGGTCTTTTCGAGGAATCCTTTTTGTTCTAGTTCCTCCACAACCGCTGTTCTGGTGGCATCACGGTCCATGCCTGTGAATGGACCCGCTTCGGCTGTCATTTTGCCATCGAAACCTATTATGGAGAGGGTGTGAAGCCCGTGGCGGTGTCCGATCTCGAAATCCGTCTGGTCGTGACCCGGTGTCACTTTCAAGGCCCCGGTTCCGAAATCCGGGTCTATCATTGTGTCACCCACGATGCTTAACTGTCTGCCAATTAAAGGCAGGTAAGCACAACAGCCTACGAGATGACCGTATCGGTCATCGTTGGGGTGTACGGCGATTCCTGTGTCTCCCATCAGTGTTTCAGGACGGGTTGTGGCGACGGTAATGTGACCTTCCTGGTTTACCAATTGATATTTAACATAATATAACTGGCCCTGAATTTCCTGATACTCTACTTCTAAATCTGAAAGCGCTGTAGCGCATCTGATACACCAGTTAATAATCCTCTCACCCCTGTAGATCAGGCCTTTTTTGTACAAGTTTACGAACGTGGTCCTAACTGCTCTACTAGGTTCAGGATCCAATGTAAAACTCAACCGAGTCCAATCACACGAAGCACCGAGGCGTTTATGTTGTTCGTCTATCCGGTTTCCATACTGGGCCACCCACTCCCATACTCTTTCGACAAACTTGGCCCTTCCCAATTGCACGCGGGATGTACCTTCTTGCGCCAATTGACGTTCTACTACTACTTGGGTGGCTATCCCGGCATGGTCTTTCCCAGGAAGCCAGAGCGTAGCCTCGCCTAGCATTCGGTGCCATCGTACTAGAATGTCCTCTATAGACGCTGTTAATGCGTGACCTAGATGTAATTCTCCGGTAACGTTGGGGGGTGGCATTATCACTACGAAGGGATTTTTATTTGGATCTGCATTTGATCTGAAAAGATCGTTGTCCATCCAAAATTGATAGATTGGACCTTCAACCGTCGATGGGTTGTACGCTCGTGGCATCTCTTGTGTCTTGTCCGTTTGCATAAGTTAAAAGACCTCGGATGTTGAGTGCGAATGCATATTGTAGCAATCAGAAACGGGGGCCCGAAACCCTGTCTATAGAACAGAAATCTAGGAACAACGGGTGATGAGCTTGTTTCTGTAGTTCAAGTCTAAAAATTCGGAGCGAATTTTGGATTGATAAAGCCTCTTTGTACAACCTACGAATCCTAAGATTTGGGGGTCGCTGTTGTTTTGAAGCCGGTATAGATGCAGTCCTATTGTGGGAGATGGTTTCGGGTCTCTGGTGACCGCTGTATCTAAATTGTCCCCGTTCTGACGTGCATGCACCCGGTTAACAATAAGTAATATGCTATGATCTAGCCGTGTGCTGGAGTAAAACTGGAAAAGTCCTGCAATTGTAGACAACGTAATATGAATATCCTGCTCTTGGTTGGTTTAGGCGGTTTTAGCGGTGCTGTACTCAGGTATGTGATAGGACGCTGGGTACTTGATTTTTCGGTGCGTTCAGAATTCCCATATCCCACGCTTTTCGTTAATGTGATTGGATGTCTGCTAATTGGAATGCTCTATGGGATTAGTGAAGAGCGCAACTTCTTAAATGACGAGGTCAGAGGACTGTTAGCGGTGGGGTTTTTAGGTGGGTTTACTACCTTCTCCGCCTTTAGTATCGAAACGCTGACTCTTTTACGAGATGGGCTCGTGCTCCATGCGATTTATAACATTACCCTACAGTTTGTAGCCACATTAGGGGCCGTCTCATTTGGTTTCTATGCAGCCCGTTCCGTTGCTGGGTATTTGACTTCATCAACTTAATAATTGTTTTACACGTTCTATTACTTTGTAGGCGACCTCACCCTTGTCCAACAAGGGTAGGGTTTCTGCGTTACCTGCCCGATCCAAAATTATTACCTGGTTTGAGTCTGATCCAAATCCGGATGCTGGATCTGTGATATCGTTTGCCACTATCAAGTCCAAATGTTTTAGGTCCATTTTCTTGCGTGCGTTCCGCACAATGTCCTGGGTTTCTGCTGCGAAACCTATTTTTATAATTGGCCCTTTGACGTTCGTGATAATGTCGGGATTTTTTATCAACTCTAATGAAAACGACTCGCGTTTTTTCTTTAGCTTTTGCGTCGCAACTACCTTAGGCCGGTAGTCAGAAACAGCTGCGGCCATAATTAAAACATCCGCTCCCTCACAGGCTTGTTCCACTGCGGCTGACATGTCTCGCGCTGTTTTTGTTTCTACTATCTCAACAACTACAGGTGGGTGAAGGGTAGTCGGTGCGGTTATCAACACAGTCGAAGCTCCCTGATCCCTAGCCGCCCTGGCGAGAGCAAAACCCATCTTGCCGGAGGAGTGGTTCGTAATCACTCGTACTGGGTCCACTGGTTCTTGGGTCCCACCAGCACTTACTACAATCTTCTTGCCTGATAAATCACCATTGAATCCTAAAGTGGCTCTAATATGGTCGACTATATCGAGAGGTTCTATCATGCGACCCATGCCCAGCATCCCAGATGCTAATCTTCCTTCTACCGGTCCTGCGATGGCGACACCACGGCTGCGAAGCCGTTCTATATTTTCCTGTGTAGCGTGATTCTGCCACATGTTGCCGTCCATGGCTGGTGCAATCAGTGTGGGAGATCGGGACGCCAACACAGTGGTCGTCACGGCGTCGTCGGCCATACCATGCGACAATTTGGCGATAATATTTGCAGTAGCAGGAGCTACAACAATCAAATCTGCTTTTTGTGCTAATGCGACGTGATCCATTGCCAATTCAGATCCGGGATCGAAAAGATCTCTTGCTACTGGACGATGCGTGATGCTCTGAAAAGTGAGAGGACTGATGAACTGGGCGGCTTCGGATGTCATGGCTACGTGCACTATTGCTTCTGCTTGAATTAGCTTACTTGCCAGTTCAATCGCCTTATAACAGGCTATGCTGCCGCTTACACCTAGTACTATGTGTTTCCCTCTGACAGTGGGGATCGTCACTTAGAATGTGCCCCCGTCTTGGTTCATTTCGTACACCATCCTGAGGCCAATCAGTGTTAGGTCGGGGTTCGTTGCGTCAAAAACCTCAGTTTCCTTCTCAAATACCGTGGAAAGACCACCTGTAGCAACTACTTTAACTTCATCTTCCATTTCAGCTTTAAGGCGCTTGACCATTCCTTCCACCATACTCAAATAACCTAATAATAAGCCTGACTGAAGACTCGCGGCTGTATTGCGACCTATGGCAGCCTTTGGCATTGACATGTCTACTCTCCGGAGTTGGGCTGTCGCCTGATGCAATGCTTCGGCCGCTACCTCAATACCAGGAGCGATCGCCCCGCCGAGGTAATCTCCCTCTTTAGAAATTGCATCGAATACCGTCGCTGTTCCGAAATCTACCACTATGGACGGCCCTCCATACAGCCGGTAGGCTGCCACTGCATCAACGACCCGATCGGTACCTACTTCGCGAGGGTTATCTGAAAGTATTCGAACTCCTGTCTTTACTCCTGCGCCTACTACTAAAGGTGTCACGTCGAAATATTCAAGGCAGACTTTTTCAAATGTGGACGTCAAAGGTGGGACGACACTGCATATCGCCGCACCGGTTATCTTGGTGAGTTCGATTCCTTTCATCCCTAATATGCTAGTAAGCGTCAAACCATATTCGTCAGTCATACGCCTGTTATCTGCGGAAAGTCGGCATGTGCACACAAGGTTATGCCCGTCGAACACTCCCAAATTGGCGTTTGTATTACCTATGTCTATAGTGAGTAACATGTGAGAATGATTATAGGGTACCCATATGGCGTCTTCAAACTTAGATATTCGGATTTTAGGTTACCCATTGATCCAACATTAAACCTAGGTGATAATCAACGAGAAGTTAGTTTACAACTCTTAGACGAGTTACATTTTAATCGGTTATATATATAGTTAGACCTTATTCTTCTAAGGAGGTGATCTATGGCCACGTTGCCTAATCTCTACACGACGAGAATGGATGTAAAACCAGACTCCGAGGATTACCATATGAACTGGTGCAACAATCGACATTTACCTGACCTCATGGAAGCTGGTTTTTTCAGTGCGGTTAGATACAGTTCGGTTGAAGGTCCCCAAAAATATCTCCAAGTTTATGAGATTTCGGGGCCAGAAATCTTTAAAACACCTGGATACATTTACATCTGCCGATGTGACCCGGAATGCGATTCACAAGCTTGCCTTAATAAAACGGACCCAGCCAATCCCACCGGACCACAAATGATGGTCCATGGTGCTGGCAGTACGCGAGCTGTCTATAAGCAGTTGGTTACGGTCAATGTGGATGATCCGTCCTTAGTCGCTCCAGGACGAACTTCTGAGTCGACCGGGTCAATCAATGGCAGTACCATTCTGACATTACGATTTGATATGCCTGGTGAGATAGCCGAAGAATTCACATCTTGGATGGGTAACAACAAGATGGCCGATGTCCTTGGGGTTCCCGGGTTTAACTCCGGAAGGTTTTGCCGTCGAATAGATGAGTATTCCACGGAAGAACCGATGTTCATGGAAATTTTCGAACTGGACGGGCCTGAAATGATGAAGAATCTGAGCCAAATGAAGCTGGACGCTGAATCTCAGCGATTTGTTGACTCAGTGGTAGGTCGAAAAACAAATGTTATGCAGCGGTTCTACCCAGGAGCTTAACTGACTATTAGAAAGACTGAATGTAGGTTTCGTATTTGCCGAGGGTCATAGCTGCGTTGTGTCTACTCTCATCTTGATCCATTGATTAGGGCTATGCTAACTTGTACACGTATTAATGGATCCTAGGCAGTGTGGAGTCATAGTTGCGCATAATATCTTTTCTACCCAGTGCTACTGAAATAGTTTGTGCCTTGGGCCTAGCAGATAGTTTGGTAGGAGTTACTCACGAATGTGATTATCCAGCTGATGCTTTGCGAAAACCTAGGGTGGTAAACAGTTTTGTCAAAACCGCCGGTCTCGCGAGCGACGAAATTGATGTGGTTGTGAAAGAACGTTACCTATCCGGACAACCCTTGTATGAGATAGATCCTAAAGTTTTAGCCGATGCTCAACCTGAATTGGCGATCACACAAGCGCTTTGTGACGTGTGCGCCATTCCTTCCGAACAAGTGAACGACGCTTTGAACGCTCTAAATCCTGTGCCTCAAGTGATCTCGCTAGACCCTCATTCCTTGGATGATATGTTTGGAGATATTCAGCGGATAGGCGAGGCTGCTGGTGTGACGGATCAGGCACGCAGTTTAATAAGTTCACTTGTAGACAGGCGTGATGCAGTAGCCGCCCGTGCAGGGTTAACTGAGGACAAGCCTAGGGTTGCATGCCTTGAATGGTTAGACCCTATTTTGGTAGCCGGCCATTGGGTTCCCGAGATGGTATCTATAGCCGGGGGTCGGGATTGTTTGGGCAGGCCTGGGGAGCCTTCTTTTAAAACTGAATGGATTAACGTGATTGAATCAGATCCAAATTTCATATTAGCTATGCCGTGCGGATTCGATGTTAAACGAGCCATCCCGGAGATCCCAAAGCTCACCAATCGATTAGGATGGTCTGAAACCAAAGCGGCAAGGGAGGAGCGGCTATTTGTACTGGATGGGGGATCATACTATAGTCGATCTGGCCCGAGATTAATTGATGGATTAGAGATGATTGCGGAGATTCTTCATCCCGACTTTTTCTCTGGGTTAATACCTCAACGTGGCGCATTCCATGTATCTGGCGATCTGTTCAGGGTTAGTTAAGACGCTCGTTTGATTGACCTTTCTCAAAAAGCGCTCTCTTGGCAATCTCCAACCGTTCTTTGAGTAACGGCAGTGCCCTGGTTATACGCTCGTCCGCCGAGTCTATTTGAAGTAAAAATTGTCCCACTTTCGGAGGGTTGGAGACCACCTGGGCTATTGAAAAAGATAGGGGTACAGGCTCATCTGGCACATCTAGATCTTTTATCCAACTGCCTTGTAATGATGTTATGGTCTTCCAGTATTCGCTTAATATCTGTTTCGCTTCTGCTAAGGTATCACCAAGATCTGTAGGAGCTTCTTCGGGCAAGAATTCTACTTTACCCATCAAGAATGGCACCTCTTGTGTGATCTCTAGAAGTTTGAACCGCTTTTCACCCTGAGTTTGTAGGTTATATCGCCCCTGATCTAACCTCTGGGCTGATAAAATGCGCGCCGTGGTGCCCACACGATATGGTTGAGCTGGTCCACCTACTTCTACACCTTCTTTTATTAGTAGAACACCAAATTCCTTGTCTGCGTCCAAGCACTCACCAATCATTACCTTGTATCGTTCTTCAAAAATTCGAAGCGGTAAAGAGGCGCCCGGGAAGAGAACCAATCCTAGTGGGAAAAGTCGTAGTTCTATCTGTTGAGACATACGATGTCACACGTCGCTGAAAGTCTGGTGATACGGAAAGTATAGATTGGTCAAGGCCAGTGGGCAAGTTGGGTAGAGCATCGGAACAGATTATCAGATATGGGCTGGTCGCATCGATACACTCCGTATTGGACACGGCATTTGATCAAGATGGGCCTATATCAAAAGGTGTTTACATCAGAGATTGAATTGTGCCTTGATACAGGATCAACGATATAAATACGAAGACAGAGAATTCGGTGAGGCGAAAACGATAATGCCGCTGGAATAGGCGACAAAAAAGCTAACTTTTGTTCTCGCATCGCTGTTTGGTCTAGAAGATCGCGGTTTGATTAGATCCGGTTCAATGGCCGACCTCGTGATTTTTAACCAGGAAACTATCGTTCGATTTGAGCCTAAGGAGATCTAGGGCTTTCCATCTGATGGTAAGCGGCTTCAAGAATTGACCCAAGGTATAGATTGTACGGTAGTAATTGGTCATATTCTTATTGAGAAAGGGAAACAACCAGGAGTGTTTCCAGGGAAAGTGACTAGGAACGGTTATTATCGTTCCAAAAGCCATGATCGATCGGTTGAAATAGCAATATATGACTGTCGCCAAAGCGCCAATGAAAGTCCTTTTAGAATTGTAGAAATTATCCGACGAGAATCTTAGTAGAAAAACGTCGTTAAGGTTATATTTTTGATCTCTAAAAATATGCGTTGACATAAGCCTCGTACCACTCGTAACCTAACCATTGAATAAATAAACTAATTGAATCCAAATCGGTGATTTACCGTCAAGGTGCGGAGGACTTTATGGTCTTGGAACATGAAAAGTTTATGGAAATTGCATTAAAGGAAGCTAGGTTAGGCGAGGCTGAAGGCAATGATCCTGTCGGGAGCGTAATAGTTCAAAATGGTGAGGTTATAGCGATTGGTCGAAATAAGGCGAGAACTGATTTAGACCTCACTGCTCATGCAGAGACGGTGGCCCTTAGGAACGTCGGACCGTTGATTGGGCATATGGATCTAACCGGTTGTACTCTTTACACCACCTTCGAACCTTGCATGATGTGTGCGGGAGCAATCGCTTTCGCCAAGGTAGATACCGTTGTCATGGGCGGTAATTACAACCGCCATTATGGTGGATATGGTGATTACAGCGTTGAAGGAGCATTAGCCTCGATCGGATATGATAATGTTAAGGTCATACGGGGGGTATTTGTTGAGGCATGCGAAGAAATGTTCTGGCGTGCGAGGGGTGCCCGAAAAGGATCTAAGTGAGCATCCGGCCCAATTCAAATAGGTTCCAATGTTAGACCGCTGGCACAAGATTTAGCCAAGGTTGCGGTGCGGTCGACCGCCGTCCGGATTGCATGAGCGTTACTACTCGGAAACTATGATTCTACGATTTGCTATTTATGGACACCATGTGATCGGCAGTGGTAATAACTTAGGAAAATTGGGCTGGGTCTTGGGATTTACGATTATCGTGAATATTTTGATGCTCTCTGGCTGTACGAACAGTGACACTGAAAGCTCGGTGGTTCTTCAAACTCCCACAAGTTTCGAACGAAATCTTGACGTGGCTGATAAGGCACGGAATTTCTCCATAATTCTGTACCACGGGGACAATTATTTCATGGGTTCATCCCCTACCTTTTATCAATTACTCGGACATGGTAAGCCCGTAGTGATTAATTTCTGGGGAGCCTTCTGTCCACCGTGTCGCGCTGAAATGCCGGATCTTCAACGATTGCACGAAAGATTTAATGATCGGGTTATCCTGTTCGGTCTGGACGTTGGGCCTTTCGTATCTCTGGGGAGTCGCGAAGATGGCCAGGCCCTTATGGAGGAACTGAATATAACTTACCCATCTGGCAGTACACAGGAAGGTGGAGTTATCCAAGACTACCAAGTGTTTGGAATTCCCACCACTGTGTTCATAAAGGCTAACGGGGATATATTACGGGTTTGGAGCGGATCACTTAACAGGGAGAAAATGACAGAACTTGTTGTAGAACTCATAGATTCCTCGTAAGGTTGTCGTTGCAATTCAACCAACGTTAGTCAGAACTTCGTCAGTCCTTCTGTGGCTGAGTAGACATAATGATAATCTTCGGTATGCTAGGATATAAAATGTACGTAAAAATGAGCAGCGCCGCAGGCTATTAAGGCACTAGAAATAGAAACGCCGCGATTATAAGTCTGTTGTTTTGTCGTACCCCACTATAGAATGGTAATATTACGGCTCAAGTTTGGAATATCAGACGCCATTCAGGGGAGTTATGCTCCCACTTAGACCGCTTTTGGGTCACCAGCTCCTGCCTTGGGGCAAGGTTGCGCAATGCTCTCTGCTAACTGTCCTGATGTCGCGCTGGCATACGATTTCTAAGGAGTTACTCTATGAGCGCGGGTAAATATGACTTCGTCTTAGCTATTGGCGGTGAGGCTGGCCAGGGTATCGCTACTCCAGGTGATATCCTCGCCCGCATTCTTGTCCGACGAGGTCTGCATCTCAATACATATAACGCTTATCAATCTATAATCCGGGGCGGGCATATATTCTTAACCATTCGTATATCCGATGAGCAATTGCTCAGCCATGGTGATAAGCTAGATCTGTTGCATTGTCTCAATCAGGATACGATGGATAGACACTTGGGCCTCATGGAGGCTGGCAGTCGTGTCGTATATAACAGTGATATCATAAAGCCTGGCGAACCAGCCCCCGGCGTACAGCTTTGCCCGATTCCCGTCTCCGAGCTGACTAAGAGCCGCAATCGGCTCATGCAAAATACAGTTGCCCTCGGGGTGGTGGTATCTTTGTTAGGACTTGGATTCGAAGATTTGGCCGACAGCCTTGCACTGCGTTTTCAGCGCCAGGGGCAAGAAGTAGTTGATGAGAATATATCTGTTGCTCGTGCAGGGTTTCAGCTAGCCAATTCTGATTTTGAACCTTTTCTCCAACCTCTTCCTGCTGGACAGAAGCCATTGGGGGTATGGTCTGGTAACGACGCTATCGCAATCGGCGCCGCTGCAGCTGGTGTTAAGTTTTATGCCGCATATCCCATGAGTCCTGCCTCGGGCATCCTGCATTGGATGGCACAAAACTCTAGGAGTTTAGGCATTATGGTGCGTCAGGTTGAAGACGAAATCGCTGCTGCGAACATGACGGTTGGGGCAGCTCATGCGGGTACCAGATCCATGTGTGCAACTTCTGGCGGTGGATTTGCTCTTATGACCGAAGCCGTAGGCAGTGCTGGCATGATGGAAATTCCAGCTGTATTCGTAGATGTTCAGAGAGCTGGTCCATCTACGGGAGTTCCAACTAAAACTGAACAGGGAGATCTTTGGCAAGTATTAGGAGCAAGCCAAGGTGATTACCAACGGATCATAGTTGCGCCTAAAGATGCGATGGACGCTTATAATTCGATGCCGGAGCTTTTTAATCTAACCGACAAATATCAATGTCCGGGGATCGTGGTATCAGATCTTTTGATTTCGGAAGGGCGATTCAGTTTTGACCCTGACGATGTAGATCTTCATCCGAAGATAGACCGAGGCGAGTTGATATCAACCTCTGCACCTTCAGATGGATACAAACGTTACCTGCACACTGAGTCTGGAATTTCGCCCCGAGCAATGCCGGGACTAGAGGGATTTGTTCATGTTGTGGCCACTGATGAACACGATGAAGATTCCACCCTTATTAGCGATGAGTTCACCCATCCGCACAAGCGCCAGCGTATGGTTGAGAAACGTGCTCGTAAATTCGAGGCAGCTCTTCGGGATATCGCACCGCCCGAGCTAGACGGTCCGGCGAATGCACAGGTTACATTGCTGGGTTGGGGGTCTACATATGGTGTTATTAAAGAAGCGATAGAACAGTTAACGGAAAAAGGAGTTGTTGCAAACCAGCTTGCGATTTCTTGGATAGTACCGCTGCATGCAGCTGAAATTACCGACATAGTTTCCAATGCCCAGCGCACCATAATTGTTGAAAACAACTATTCCGGCCAATTTTATCGATACCTGCGGGGCGAAACCGGTCTCACGATCGACGGTCATATAAGGAAATATGATGGAGAGCCTTTTATGCCTCATCATATTGTTGATGGTGTTCTCGCGCAGTTAGCGGGAGAAACAGACCTCTACGTGCCCGTACACGAAATAATTGTCTAAAGAGGGAGCTAAATGGCAACTACAACAAAAATAGAAGGCGACCAACCCGTCGTGCAGCTCACTGCTAAAGATTTCAAAGGTCCGGTAGATCCAGACTGGTGTGCTGGCTGCGGTGATTTTGGGGTTCTCAATGGACTGCAAAGAGCCTGTGCCGAAGTTGGAGTCAAACCACATGAGGTGCTAGCTGTTAGTGGTATTGGGTGCTCGTCTAACCTCCCTGGATATCTTAATGCCAATGGTATGCATACATTGCATGGACGAGCTCTAGCTGTGGCTACAGGTGCTAAATTAGCTAACCACGATCTGACTGTGATAGTGGCCGGTGGCGATGGAGATGGTTATGGCATTGGCGGAAACCACTTTACTCACACTGCTCGTCGTAACATTAACCTAACCTACATCGTAATGAACAACCAGATTTATGGACTGACCACCGGTCAGATTTCCCCTACAAGTACTCTTGGTATGAAAACAAAGAGTACACCTAATGGCAGCGTCGAAACGCCAATTAATCCCATCACTTCTGCGATAATGAATGGCGCAACATTTGTAGCCCGAGCCTACAGTAGTGATGTTAGGCATTTAACAGAGCTCGTGGTGAAAGCGATTCGCCACAAAGGGTTCGCTTTGGTAGATATATTTAGTCCGTGTGTCACTTTTAATAGGGTGAACAACCATCAGTTCTTTAAACAGCGCACGAAAAAATTGGAAGATGAGGGTCACGATACTTCCGACTGGAAAGCTGCTTGCGAGAAAGCTATGGTTTGGGGCGATGAAATATATACAGGATTGTTCTTCCAGGTGGAAGGGCGTCCAGAGCTCACTGAGATGGAGTCAATTCTGGATGAGGGAGGCCCGTTAGCCCATCGGCCCCTGGGCCTTACACGAGAACAAGGTGATAACATAATCAAAGGCATGATGTAGTTGCATTAAATCTTCGAGATCTGGAAGAAGTAACGGGTCGACGGTGCAGTCGATTAGCGAGCTGTAAATCCACCATCTACTGCAATTTCAGCCCCGGTTATGTATGATGCTTCGTCCGAGGCTAGAAAAAGCACTGCGTTGGCTACTTCTTCCTGACGACCTTCCCTTCCCATGGGTATGGTATCTAGCATTTCCTGGCGCTGTTGAATGAATCCTTGAGATTGATTCAACATTGGCGGCATCATGCCAGGGAAAACGGCGTTGAAACGTATTCCTTCACGTGCATATTGAACGGCAGCAGTCTTGGTCAGAATACGAACTGCTCCTTTTGACGCGTTGTATCCGGGATGTGTGAAGTCTAATCCTACGATCCCCGCTACGGAAGATATATTGACGACTGATCCATCGCCTGCCTTCCGCAATTCGGGCAATGCAGCCTTGAGACCAAGGAAAATTGATCTTGAATTGACTTCCATAAGTCTATCCCATGCATCTATATCCAGAAGGTCAGATGTCAGCGCACTTCCTGTGACACCGGCGTTGTTAACAAGGATGTCCAGTTTTCCGAACCGATTAACAGTTTGTGCAATTGTTCGTATCCAGTCTTGTTCGCTAGTAACGTCCATCTGGACGAACATGGCTTCGCCACCAGTTTCTGATATCTCGGCTTCAACCTTTCTGCCGTCTTCCTCGCGTAAGTCGGCGATAGTTACCTTGGCACCCTCATGTGCGAATAACTTACATTCCGAAGCCCCCATCCCGTGGGCACCGCCAGTGACAATTGCAACTTTATTTCTTAAACGCATAATTTCTCCGGTTAGAAGTGTGATTCTCCGAGTTCGAGTCAGCCTCTAATATACAATATATGTCTTGCATGTTCAGGTTTGAAGACGCCTTCATACATTGAACACCTCCCTGCCGAATTTATCGACTTCTTTATTGAACTTGTCGGCCTCAGTCCATGGCATCAGATGTCCACTGTGATCAAACCAAACTAATCTGCAGTCTTGCATAGATTGCCTCATTTGATCGGCCAGATTAGCGTCGATAAATCCGTATTTTGCCGCAAAAATCAAACTTGGTACATTGATATTCACAAGAAATGGTCGATAGTCCGAGTAGTAAGAATCTGTCATGAGCGAGATATGTGCGTCGGTCGGCGTTTTCATGCAGTCGTATGACATAGGGTCTATGTACTCTCCCATCGTCTCTACGAATTCTGGTCCTAGGTACTCAGCAACTATCGCTTTATGAGTCTGCAACCGATTAGTTTTCAACTGGTTCATCTTTTGATTATAGTCTTCGTCTGAAACGTACCTGTAAGGTCTTTGATCGACGTTGATAAATCCGGCTAATAGTCGTTCTCCATATTGCTTGATGTATTCCCAAACGACCGCTCCCCCCATGGACCAACCAACAACCAATATTTGATCTAAATTGAGTTCGGATAAAATATGGCTGAAATCCCGAGCGTATTGTGCAAAGTTATGCCCTTCCGATGTTTTCCCTGAGTTCCCCCGGCCACGAACATCTATTGCTATAACTCTAAATTGTTCGGAAAGAGTTGGGATGTTGTGCTCCCAGCAATTAGTGTTAAATGGTTCTCCATGTATCAGGAAAATTGCATTATTTGTCCGACGTCCTGCGTCGATATAGTAAATGGGTGTACCATCCGGTGTCTCTATATACGGCATTAGGTAATCTCCTCACGATGTTTGACTGTTTGCACTATCCATTGTTGAAAATCCGATCCTAAGTTTACATGCGATATATGTGGGCCATTGTAAACAAGACAAGATGCGGAACTGACTTAATCGATATGATGCTTGAATTAATTCGACCGAATTGACCATGACGTTCTGCGTCTCATATAATCGGCCCGTTGCCTACTAACAGGTCGCTGGCACCCAGAGGTCACATGTCGGAACTTCTGATTCATCCCGTTATATTAGCCGGTGGTGACGGTACACGCCTTTGGCCTCTCTCGCACAGAAAACTGCCTAAACAGTTTATACGAATCCTTGGTGACAGCAGTCTTTTTCAAGAAGCTCTCCGTCGATCCTGTCAACTCCCTAATGTGACTGCTCCATTAGTGGTGTCTAATAAATCGCATCTTGACCATGTTATCGAACAAGCCAGGGAAATAGGTATAGATCCCGGTGGTTGCATCCTAGAGCCCGAAGGAAGAAATACCGCCCCTGCGTTAGCTCTCGCTGCCCTCTGGGCACTTCACTATCACGGCGATGATTGTCTACTACTGGCCATGCCATCGGATCATTACATCCATGATCTGAACAAATTCCGAGAAGCAGTAAATGAAGGAATCCCTGCCGCTGAAAAAAATGGGATCGTTACATTCGGGATAGTACCGACATCCCCCGAATCAGGATATGGTTATTTACGTTCTAGTGAGTTGCCGCCGGGGTTAGACACTTCTGACCTAAAACCCTTGATTGTAGAAGCGTTTGTTGAGAAACCAGATCGAGAAACTGCGGAAAAATTCGTACAATCAGAACAATACTTATGGAATAGCGGTATTTTTATGATGCGACCTTCGGTCTGGCTGGCTGAACTCGAATCCAGGCGTCCTGATATATCAGCCGCTTGTCGTGACTCTTTTGATAAAGCCTTGGTTGACGGGATAGTTTTGAGGCCTGATACGAATAGTTTCCTTTCGTGCCCCTCCGAATCTATTGATTACTCAATCATTGAGCCATTGGTTCGGGATACTGGTCGAAATTCTAGTCCGAATGCCGATTTTATGGATCCTAAATGCTACGTTGTCCCACTGGATGCGGGTTGGTCCGATATAGGTTCCTGGCAGGCGCTATGGGATATCTCAGAAAAAGACATTGATGGGAATATGGTCGTTGGCGATGTAATCCTTGAATCTACGCAAAACTCGATTGTTAGGTCTGCACACCGTACAGTTGCGGTGGTAGGAATGAAAGACGTTATAGTGGTTGAAACCGAAGACTCCGTTCTGGTTCTGCCTATGTCTGAATCCCAGCGGGTCAAAGATATAGTATCTAGGATAAAGTCGGACGGGTGACCCGGATAAAATGGCGAACTAGAAGCGATATCAACATTGATTTCGGACGCCAGGGGTGTCAATTAGGTGCCAGCGTGATTTGTCATCGTATTTTGGTGCTAACATTGCTGATGATCGGCGTTTTAATTGGCGGGTGTGACAACGGAGATGGAACCAGTTCTCGAGCAGGTTCCATGGTTGGCACCCCAAGTTTTGATCGTTCTACGGCGCCCGGAGTCTCTACAACCTATGCCACACCGCGTGTATCTACAACGCCCAGTGCCATTTCTGTAACAATGAGTTCGGATTTTATGGAAACAAATGCACCTTTGGTTGACTCTTTTGTACCCGCCGGGCGTGATGCCATAATCACCAGAGTAATTGATGGCGATACATTTCATGTGGAATTCATGGATAGCTCTACTGATGTTGTCAGACTTCTTGGGGTGGATACGCCCGAGACTTATAATCTGAATAAATCTGGCGAATACAGAAATATCACTGATACAAAATGCCTCGATTTATGGGCCGTTCAAGCTACTCAGTTTGCCAAGGCTAGGCTGTTAGGACGTACCGTTACTTTAGTGGCCGACAAACAAGCAGGAGAACGTGGTAGTTTTGACCGGTTGCTGGCATATGTATGGCTGAGAGATAAAGATTTCGGAGAGGAGTTGCTACTGCAGGGACTAGCGAGGGTCTACACCGAAGGCCGGAGTGTTAAAGAGGGTGATTACATTCTTTTGGAATCGCGGGCTGTCGTGGCCGGTGCGGGATTATGGAATTGCGGCGCTTCTAAAACTGAAGAGCTTTCTTCGAAAGAAGATAGGTTCTTCGGAGTGATAATTGAATGTATCTCATATGACGGGGATGTACCAAGGATAGAATCAGATGAATATGTGCAGCTAGCGAATTTGGACAATGTTCCCGTGAACCTATATAACTGGAGATTGTCCGACAAATTTGATGGGTCACCTGTATTCATCTTTCCTGATTACGAGATGGGTGCCGGTGTTAGGATAAGAGTGTATACGAACGAATATCATGTTGACTGGGGAGGGTTTAGCTTTGAATTATCCAGACCTATATGGAACAACTCTCATCCAGACGTGGCGATACTCGTTGATGGGAATGGGCAACAGATCTCCGAGACTACCTATCCCCCGGGTTGTTAACGAACTTGAGTGTGTTATTAACTAACGCCCATTCCTTAGTTAAAGGCTCATCGGTATAATTGTTTGAACAAGTTATCAGACCACTGGCTTGCACAATCTTAGATCGGCAGTTCAAGAATCAGTATTCGAATAAACCATAGTAGTTTGACTGGGAAAATATGGGCGGTTAGCTCAGCTGGTTAGAGCACCTGCTTTACACGCAGGGGGTCAGAGGTTCGAGTCCTCTATCGCCCACCACTTCTTAGGCACGAAACCGCCCATCTTGTCCTTTGATGCCCTCCCAATCATCCGTTTTTTCAAGCAATTCTTCAACAAATTCCTAGATAGGGGCCAGTCCAGTAGGGGCTGTGCCATCCGCCATTCGGCGAGAACTACGGCTGTATGGCGGGGCGTCCGGTATTTGGGCGGACAAAACCTTAACATGTGCCTTGGTCCCAGTATGTGGTACGATGTGCGTGATAAATGCAAAACGTTTGTTGCGATAGACATTATCAATGCCGTCGGATTAGACATTATTAGAAATGTCAACAGCAGAAGCGCTTATCCCTAATAAAAAGTTTGTTCACAACCTATTAGACAAAAAGTGCTGGAGTTAACGCACGAGACAAGTAAAGGGTCTAGTACTTCTTTTACGCAGGATGCCCCGACAAAGCGCGGTTGCTGTATTAGTCCTGCTTGGGGCCTTAGGGCTGGCTGGCGTCATGTCCAGAACCGATCCTATCCTGGCTCCGCTTTGGCTTTTAGCAATGACGGCGGGTTTTACACTCCAACGAAGTCGCTTTTGCTTTGCCTCTGCATTCCGTGACCTCTTTTTGTTCGGCAGTAGCCGGATCATGCAAGGGATTCTTGTTGGTTTGGCAATTGCCACCATAGGGTTCGCCATCCATATGTATGGCAAGGTGCCTTTTCCTGGATTCGGTGTTCTACCTGGCGAGGCCAATATCTTACCGGTAGGTCTTTCTACGATAATCGGCGGCCTGCTTTTCGGTTTCGGTATGGTGCTCTCGGGGGGGTGTGTCTCTGGTTCACTGTTTCGGATGGCCGAAGGATACGTAGCGTCCTGGGTATCAGTGGGAGGCATTGTCATAGGTCTCGGTTTGCTTTCCCACACTTGGAATTGGTGGTGGCAGGCCGTTATCTCTAGCGAGTCCACCGTGTGGATTCCCTCAAAATTCGGTCTGGGATATGGCGGCGGTGTAATCCTCACCTTGAGTGTCCTTTTAGTTGCATTCTTGCTCCTTCTTTGGTGGGAGTCCCGATCTGGGTTATCCGTTCCAGATATCCCGAGGAAGAAGGAACCTGACGACACCTTTGGACAGAAACTGTCAATACTCTGGCGCTCGGTCTTCGTTAGAAGCTGGCCGGCAGTTGTGGGTGGTGGCGTATTGGGGGTAATCGGGGTTTTGATGTACATGGTGCATATGCCTTGGGGAGTGACCGGGGAACTGGCCAGGTTTTCCAACACCATCATGAGCAGCTTTAACTTTGCTCCTTCTGAGGCGCTAGGCTTGAGTGCCCTTGCGGGTTGCACTGGACTCTCGGATTCAGCAGGACTCTTCACTCATTCCTTTGCGGTGACCGTGGGGTTACTACCTGGCGCTCTGGTCGGTGCTCTCTTTGCCAGTGAGTTCAAGCCGCGCTTCCCACGAAATCCTAAACGATACGTGCAGGCATTGGGTGGGGGTATTATCATGGGATACGGGGCCGGTCTAGCCATAGGCTGCACTGTTGGCGCCTTTTTCTCTTCTATCCCATCACTAAGCATTAGCGGGTGGCTTTTCGCCATGGCCCTTTTGGGCGGAGCATTCTTGGGAGTCCGGGTAATAAAACGCATCGCGTAAATAGACAGGGAAGGTCAAAACGCTGAGGCAACCTACTGATAGGTCCGGGATGTAGAGCACTTGCTCAGACAATCGAGATTCTGCCCAAAAGATTGCAAGACCTGACTTGTCACCCGACCCTATATCTGTGTAAAACCTCCGGTTTGAGCTCACATCCTACCTCGGTTCTTCGGGCAAGCTGTAAAACCCATCCTCTACGGTCAAAGCTTCTTTCCATATGTTAGCCAGAGACCCGTAGCAATACTCCACCATCGGAACCTGAGGAGTGGCAGCTGCCAGTTGAACGTGGATCTTCTGTTGCACGTTGGTGAGAGGAATCAGCGGTATGTTATACGCCGACGCCAGCCCCGCTACATCCAACCACTCGCCAATCCCACTCAGTTTAGTGACGTCGGCCTGCATGATGTTAACAGCACCCCGTTCCACGTAATCTAGGGAAGTTCCCATCCCCTTGAGATTTTCATAACGGTGTGCCCTCTCTCGTGGCTAAGGCGCTCTTGCTAAGAGAAGCCCCCGGTACCCTCACGGGGCCATAAGATGCACCCTATACCTCCGTGAGGTAGGAGCCGAGGACCCCACGAGAGCTTCTCTAGGCAAGGACGTTATTTCATAGATTGGTGGGCTTGAGCAAAGTCAGCCTGCATCATCCACAAGACCGCGAAGATGTGTTTGCAGAACTTTTGCCGATCCCTGAAATCCGAACAGTTGCACTGTGCATCACCATTCGAGAGGCTTACTAGATAGACCTGATCACTGGACTCTGAGGGCACACTCCAGCAAGAGCCACGCTCCTGAAGCCCCCTTTTTGGCTGCTATTGCCAGCCGTCTATCCTCCATCTTGCTACGCATGGTTTCCATCCTCAAGCGACTTTCCTTAAACATGTCCTGGCCCTTTACATGCAATTTGATTCCCCATTAATTGACAATTGTTGCTATTAGAGCTAGAGTCGCCCAAAGTTATGAGATACGAGGATGATCTGTTCCACCTGTGTACCTGCCCCGAATAGGGGTGGGTAGGGCCTTGTTTCTAAACTGAAGCCTGCTCCGACGACGTTTCTGGTGTCGTATGGATGTGGGCTTTTTTTTTGCTCGGAGATGTCGGTTGACTGTCAAAGGAGGTACCAAGATGGAATTGGATGTGCGGGGCGAGATTTGTCCCTACCCCATGCTGAAGGCTGTGGAGGCTATGAAGAAGCTGAAGGGCACAGATACCGTGGTTGTTCTCACTGATCACGCTCCATGCCTCGAGACAATCCCTCCTCAAGCAGGCCGGTACGGGTACACCTATCAGGTCGAGCAGAATGGTGGAGCAGAATGGACCATAACTTTGATTCCTACTGGAGACAGATCATGAAGCTTGTAAGATTGATATCATTAGGCCTTGTCTTAGGGTTGGGCGTTCTTGCTGGAGCCTGTGGGAGTGCCGAGCCGACTGCAACTTTGGCGCCAACACAAACACCAGTGGCTACGCCCACGAGCACTCCTGTGCCACCCGTCGCAAAAATCCTGACCTTTAGTAACGACTCGCCGCATGTGACTGTAATCGATGCCGAGACTAACTTGGTGATTAAGACGGCGGATATACCCGACTTCCTGAAGTGGACCTGGAATGACGACAATAACTACTTCGATGGCCAGAATGTATGGCTCGGGTTGAAGTACCCAGAGGACGATGACGCAGTGGTGATTGCGCTGAATGTGGATACCCTGGAAATCAGCAGCCGCCTGTCCGTTGGCAAAGAGGCTGCGAATATCTACCTAGGTAAGGCAACGAAGAGCGGTATCCTACACGTCGGAAAACAAAAATCGGGTGAAGTTGTAACCATAGACACCAATATCGCCAAAGTTCTAGAGACATGGGGCACGGTACCTGTGAACGAGGGCGTAGTTTGCGATGCGGATATCGGAATCGGTGCCGACGGAGTGGAACGTTTCTACTACCCTACCCGAAAGGGGGATACTGTAGTCGTCATTGACGCGAATACTGGAGCGACTATAGCAGAGACACATACTCCTGAAGGTGCAACGCCATTAATGCATACCAACGCCCCTGACGGCAGGATGTGGGTCCAAGAGTCTGGGAGTAACACCAACGCCGTGTTTGACCCAGTAACCCTAGAACTAGTCAAGCGCTTCGCAGCTGCCAAGGGACCTGTGGTAGGCACGTTTAGTCCCGATGGCAAGTATGCTTACATAGGTCATTTTGGGGATCCCATCGTCCAAGTCATCGATACAGACACCTTGGAAGAGGTAACACGGATTACCGTCGGCAGCACCCCAAGCAAATTAGCCGTCCATCCCAACGGCGATTATATCTACGCCATTGCCTCTAAAGAGGCCAGGGTGTATGTGATTGCAACCGGCTCATGGAAGGTTACAGGGACAATTGCCCTGTCGAATGACCCAGGCGGAATATTCCTATGGGAAGATTAGTTGGAGTGATAGAGCGCGTGTCCGCGGTCCGAGCCTGGGAATCGGCACAATTGGGCAAAGCTTCTATAGTGGATGTCCGAGGGCCGGCAGAGTTCGCCCTCGGACATCCACAGGGAGCTCTTAGCCTGCCATTCAGCCGAAAGGGTCTGGAGGAACGACTTGGCATATTGCTTAAACCTGGGACTCCCGTCATCCTCATAACAGAGGATCCAGGTCAGGCAGAGGCCGCACTTTCCCAACTTCGAGGAGGCACCTTTCCCGTTCTATATGTAGTGGAAGGTACTCTTAATGCCTGGCATGAAAGTGACCTTCCGATGGAGATACTGTCTGAGGTTTCCGTGCATGAAATATCTAGGGCAGTTCCTGGCGGCAATGTTGTCGTTCTTGACGTTAGGGAGCCGATTGAGTGGGAGATGGGCCATGTACCAGGCGCAATCCTCATCTCACTGGGGGCTCTGCGGGAACGGATTCAAGAGTTGCCGGTAGGGATAGGCATTGCCGTAATCTGCGAGGCGGGGGTCCGCAGTAGCTCTGCCGCTAGCATCCTCCAAGCAGAAGGATTCACAGAGGTGTTTAACGTATCAGAGGGTACAGGGGGGTATCGAAAGGCGGGCTTGCCGCTTGAATTTCTCGAGGAAGGGTCCGACCATGAAGGAATCTCGTAATCCCAAGAAGTTTGGGCTTATAGTCAGTGTCCTTGCTGTCATAGTGTCTGCAAGTGTCGCAGCAGGGCTCGTATATTGGGCAAGCCTGCCACAATTGACTTCACTGAGAAGCGATAACGATGAACTTCACGCGGCTGTATTATCCCTTAAAACTGAGGTCTCCGATCTAGGCGGAAGGCTGGGCACCTATCAGGAGATTGCTGTACATCAGGAGGGGTTGGCAGACTCTCTTCGCCTTGAACTTAACGACTCCATCGGTGATAGGCTAGTGATAACAGAAGCTGCCTACGAGGGGTTGCCCAGAACCGTAAATCAGGCGAAAGCCCAGGGATATGCCTTGCTGGACACGGTTAACAGCGAAGGGGAATTGATAGAAGCAGCGTGTTTTGCCCATGAAGGCGCTAGCCATTACGCCAAGCTGCAACCAAGAGTTACTAACGGAACAGAGTGGCACGGGGCGCCTTTCCTCCTCATATACGATAGCGGCAACGAGAAACTCATGGGCATGGTTTTGGAATCAACTTCTCATCAGCCTGCACCTCCTTGGGAATATCATGCCAAGGGCCACCCCGGTATGGAATTTGCCCACTCGAGCATGCATATCTGGTTTACAAAGCCCCCCAAGAACCTCTCTTTAGGAGAGAAACCGCATTAGTATGACGGCTATGAATTCCAATGTCTCGATGGGTGACTCCTAGTCGACTTCTGGTGTAGATATTATGACTAGGGTGACGTAACAGGGAGGCGCCCAACATCATAAGCATGATTCCCAGAATGATGCGAAACACGGAAACACTGTTCGAAGAGATGCCAAATCGTTTTGTGATTGGCTCTGATGCCAAGTTTATGCGAGAAGGATTCAGTCTAGACGCATATGGAAATATTATCGAAATGGTAAGGCTCATGCTTGGCAATCTGTCATCTGAATTAGCCCAGAAGATAGCTTACGATAATGCGAGGATAATGTTTCCTCACCACTAAGAGATTTGATCGGCATTTAAGATAAGGCCGACGGTTAATAATGGGGGGTGTTCCACAAGGCTGGGAGTCCCTTATGGGATTAGGTACAACGATGGGCATAGAGACATATCCCCTCCACATACCTCACAATAGCCTTATAAGCCTTAGTAGCATCCTCGTATCTGAACGCCCCACGGCATCCCCCTGACGGGTTATAACGGCACAGTGGGAACGTACGTCAGAGAGAAGGACACTCAGGTTAAGACGTACTTTACTCAGTAATTACCCCACTCTGCTTAAAGGACCAATGATATTGTAGCGATGATTTAACGGCAAAGATTTACGTCTCACTTACATGTGGCATGTCATTCGTGGATTTCCTTGGAGCATTCGACATTATTGCCCCGCAATCAGGGCAAAACTTAGCGTAAGTCCTAACTGAATGTGGCGGGATTTGGTATTTTAGAGATTCAGATGATGAACCACATTTTCTACAAAATCGTTCATCATATTTATCCATATTCGTATTATACATGTAATTTTAGGAGGGGCTTGGGGAATTCATGAATCTGTTTTTTCCATATCGACGTCTCATGAAGCCCATTGGGTTCGCGCCACGTTCGCAGAACATCCAGAAACCGGTGGGGAATTTGAAATAATCGTGGCACCTGAAGATGCGACCTACATTGGCCCCTCGAAAGTCACTGATGAACATTGCTATGAGAGCTACACCAAGTATCATGAGAAGAAGGATCCAGTATATCTGCACGTTAAGCTGACGACTTCTACCGACTTGCGACTGGAGCATGGAACAGGTAGCAGCGCAAATCGTACTTCGGTCGAAACCCTGTTATTAGTGCGATAGATTATGGAGATGTATACGATCTACGAATTCTGAAATCATCCACAATCAACTATCGGTTAATATGTTTCACTTTGATGGTATTTGCAGGGAGTTTATCGCCTGTGTGACTTCCTAACAATAAAGGTATGTCCCGTGCCTCAACCGGCTCCAAAATTTGTACCAATTTTTGTACCAACGCGGAGAGAAACACTGGGACATGGAGGGATGATTCAGGCACAAACCCCGACGTCGTGATACACTGAGCTACGCCTAGAGACAGTAAAGCACGAGTTTTGCAAGCGGGGGATCCAATGGTTCGAACCCTTTCAGCTAAATTTCCTTCAAAGAGAGGCTCGTGCTAAATAGAACCCGATTGTTCGTCGGAGACGTTCTCCAAGCAGACGGGTGCTTCATCTGAAGAATATTACTCAGTAATATAGATATTCAAGAGCGAACCGCATTTATGATTGATGTTGTTAAAACAATGAATAAAAAAATATCTGACCTACAATATGCTCTAAAATCATTGAGCAATATGGATGGTGATATAAAAACCACCTTAGAAAATTATGGAAATCCACCTGACCGTACGCTGCCGGCGAATTTTGGCTCTTTGGCTCGTATTATTGTTGGTCAGCAGGTTTCACGCTCTGCTGCTACAAGCATATGGAAACGACTTCTTGATATAGACATTGAAGATAGTAAGATTATATCTGAAGTCAAGCCAGAGGATATGATGACGGCTGGCTTATCGCGCCGTAAGTCTGAATATATTATTGGGATTGCTAACGAAATTGTTTCTGGAAACCTTGATCTCAAATCTTTAAACACCCTTCATGGAGAAGAGGTGAAGGAACGTTTGATTTCTTTACGTGGTGTTGGGGCATGGACGGCTGATAATTATAGATTATTTGTCCTTGGTGATATGGATGCATGGCCCGCAAATGATATCGCCTTGCAAGGCGGGATGAAAATTATAAAATCATTAGATGATCGTCCCAATCGTGAAGATATGGAATCACTTGGTGAAAACTGGCGACCTTATAGAGGTGCAGGAGCATTACTTTTATGGCATGTCTATGGAGTTGTGGTTAAAAAAGCAGATGTCTCAAACATATAAGTCTTTGTCTAAATTTATGGGGAATATGCTGTAACCTACCGCAGTAAATGATGTTGTAATACGGGGATAGCATCGTAATACCTGCAATAGACGCGAGATTAGAGGCACTGGGCTTTGCAAGTAGGGGTCAGGGGTTCGGACCCTGCCGCTCCGTTCTCAACTCGGCGGTCCACATCCACCTGGTGAAGGGCCTTTCTGTCGTATCCGCCAGACCAACACTATTACGGCAGTCAATACCAAAGCGGCTGTGGCTACGGGATGGGCTACGGCATGGGGCCCAAAATCGTCCGGAGGGTCGGCCACGGCAAGAGCCACGCCATGGGCCACGCCATTGAATACTGCTAATCCCACGATATTTGCCAGCGCCCACCGTAACCAAAAGCCTCTTTCTGGATGTCGGTTTTTACTTTCCAAACTTATCGTACCCTCCCGCTGAGACTCCAGTTAGTATGATCCTCTTTAACGACTCCGGGTGCCCGGTCTTTAAACTCATAATCGATTCGCTCTTCCCACAGGTTCGGAGGCTCAACGACGGGAGAGTCTGAAGATAGTATTCGATAAGCGGGCATTCCAATTACCCCGTTTCGTTATATTGGGTGCGGTCGTTGGTTTGATCGGGGATTGTTGTTAGTCGTTCGGATTCTGGTGGTGGGAACTGGTTATTGCCCCATCGATCTCGTGGTTATCTCTGTTAGTAGTTGAAGCTGGTTACACAAAGCCGCGAAGAGTTACAGCCTGAGCAACACGTTCTACGCCTATGTCAAATGCCGCCTCCCGATGTGTAACTCCATCCGACAAGGCACGGACTCGTACTTCGTGATATGCCTGGAGAATTTTCTTACTAAGTTCATCGTTAACAGTATTTTCTGTCCAGTGAAATTGTTGTAGGTTTTGAGTCCATTCAAAATAGGAAACAATAACCCCACCTGCATTGACTAGAATATCCGGTAAAACAATAACACCTCGTTCGGTCAAAATACGGTCAGCAACAGGAGTGACTGGATGATTTGCTGCCTCCAAAATAAGGGGAGCCTGGATAGATGAGGCGTTGTCCTCAGTAATCACGTTATCAATTGCTGCTGGAATTAAAATATCGCATTCAAGTTCAAGAAGTTCTTGATTTGTGATGGTTTTGGCTTCAGTAAATCCTGTCACTCCCCCAGTGACCCTTTGGTGTTCGGCTAAGTTGTCAATGTCCAATCCCTTGGGATTAAAAACTCCTCCATCAACCCCACTCACTCCAATTATTAGAAATCCGCTTTCGGCAATCAGCCTTGCAGCCCAATAACCGACATTTCCGAAACCTTGTATAACAACCCTTTTCCCTTGAATGTCTAATCGTGAATCTTGGGTGGCTTCCGTAAGAATGTTAGCCACTCCCCGGCCAGTTGCCGCTTGACGACCCAACGATCCCCCCATTTCAACTGGTTTTCCTGTGACTATAGCGGGAGAATATCCATGAGTCTGCCCGTAGGCGTCCATCATCCAAGCCATCGTTTGTGCGTTAGTTCCCAAATCAGGGGCGGGGATGTCTCGGTTCGGACCAATGAGGTGTTCGATATTTTGTGTATACCGTCGAGTAAGTCGATTCAGCTCATTAAACGAAAGTTGGCCCGGATCTACCATAATCGCTCCTTTGGCACCGCCGTAAGGAAGGTCAACCAGCGCTGTCTTCCAGGTCATTAACGAAGCCAAGGCTCGAACTTCTTCAAGGTCAGCCTTTGGATGGTACCTGACCCCGCCCTTGTAAGGCCCACGGGCCCCATTGTGTTGGACACGAAATCCTTGGAAGACCTTAATATGCCCATCGTCCATGCGGATAGGAATCTGGACTTGAAGCTCCCTCCAGGGAATCCGGAGCATTTCCCGGATGCCATCAGGTAACAGCAGCCGATCAGCTGCGCCATCGAAAAACATATTGACTTCATCAAAGACACTGATTCCCATTGCGGTAGTCTACTGTATTGACTTGGGAAGATGAAGAGTGGTTAGTTCATTCATGGTCCCGTCTGCTACTGCGGCAGACCCCGACGAGTTGGAGACGAAATATTAATACTAGGTTGCCTATTGTTGCTTGAATGAACATCCCCACAGATTTGCCGATAGCCTACGCCTTCCACCACCTCGCTTGCTTACGCTATACCCTTGACGGGTTATAATGGGCACAGGATGTACCTAGGCTTTGCAAGCAGGGGTTTCCAGCAGGAGATAGCTAGTGAAACTGTTAGTCGGGTTATTAGCATGTTTAGCCTTGCTTGTGGGCTGCGGTGGTGATAGTACGTTTACCCCGAAAGAGGTTATTGATAAAACCCCACTGACTTCGGGAACAAAAATCGTCAGCGAGACAAGGGCTGCGATCTCCACTCCAACTGTTGCAGAGAGTCTTACCACGGCAATCAATAAGGCACAACCTGTCCCAAAGACTGTTATCGTAGCGATGCAAGAAACCACAACTCCTACCCCTAGAGTTGTAGAATCCGACCTTAGGGCAACTCCATCTCTTGGTTCATCAACTCCTTGCGAAGTGCTTACAGGTGATAATAAGGATAAATGTCAGGATATGGTAAAAAATGCCACAGATTTGGGGGATATAACTGTGGACCTATGTGCATCTTTTAGTGGCGTTGCCAAGGATATGTGTGAAGAGATGGTGAAAACAGGCACTGATTCTCAGCATGGATCTGGAAATAGTCCAGGCATGTCAGACCAGTGTGCGGAGTTGAGTGGTGACAACAAAATTAGATGTGAAAAAGAAATAGCCAATGATCCAATATTTGGAGGTAGTGGATCTAATTATGTGAAAAATTACGACCCGAATAACATACCTAAAATAGCTAAATTCAATTTTTCAGAACTAGATAAACTGGGAAGGATGTCCAAGTTTAGGTCAGTGACCGGGCATGATTTTTCCTTTAATACTTCAGAGTACGATATTGCTGGGACGAGTTGTAGGAGCATGAAACACTACATGATCCCAGTAGGAGCGCCTAGGAAGAATGCCTTAGTCCATGTAACCCCTCATACCTTTGAGTGGATGTCTATAAAATTCTTTGCTCCTGCAGATGGCGTTATCGGGGATGTCATACACAGCCAGAGTCATGGTGAACCTGAGCAGCAATTTACGATTGAGTCGGCTGAATACCCAGGCTATTATTTCGGGTTCTACCATGTAAAACTCGATCCTAATCTAAGGGGGGGCTCACCGGTAAAAGCCGGACAACAAGTTGGTACCCTTGGTAACGAAGAATCTTATGCAGAGATAAGCGTAGAAGCGCGGGTTAATTCTCGGCAAATACATTTATTGTCTTTCCTGCAGGCGGCAACAGATGAAGTATTTGAAGAATACAAAGCGCGGGGAGTAAATTCGGTGTTGGATGTCATCATTACTCGAGAGGAAAGGGATGCCAATCCGATCGCCTGTGATAGAAATTCAGAGGCCGGCTGGTTCGAAGGAAGTTATAAGTACAAGGCAAGTGAAGCCTTTATGACATGGGCGTTTGAGAGTTCTGATAATTGGGTATTTTTCGATTAACATGACCTGTAGTCATAACTATATGTCAACACTGTTCCAACAGAGGACTCAAAGGTCCGGGTCCTCTGTTGCATTGGTTGTTTTGGCACGAACCGGCTGCTTTGATTCAGCTTACTATACTTCCGACGCGCAGAAGTTTACCACGCAAAACCTGGCAAAAAGGAAGATTCACCATGGCTGATACCATAGTCATAGAAAATGCCACGATATTTGACAGCACGGGGAAAGAAGCCTACGGGCC
>VEXF01000016.1 GCA_009391275.1 SAR202 cluster bacterium AD-804-J14_MRT_500m
ACCGCATAAACGACTGCCAGTCCAAGGTCGTAGTAACTGCAGATGGTGGATATCGTCGTGGTCGTGTTGTGCCACTCAAGGCAAATACTGATGAGGCGCTCAAAGGCACGCCATGTGTTGAGAAAGTCATAGTAGTACAGCGGGTAGGCGACGAGAGCCATGCATCTATGATGCACGGCCGCGATGTTTGGTGGCATGACATCGTCGAAGGTCAATCCTACAAAAACGATGCGGAACCCATGGATAGTGAGGATATGCTATACATCCTCTATACAAGTGGCACTACCGGGAAACCCAAGGGTGTTGTACATACCACTGGCGGATATCTTACCGGAACGTACGCCACAACCAAATGGGTCTTCGATATTAAAGAAGACGATGTTTACTGGTGCACCGCGGATATCGGATGGGTGACTGGACATAGCTATATCATCTATGGGCCGTTGGCTAATGGGGCTACCACTGTGATGTATGAAGGAGCTCCAGATTTCCCCGAAAAAGATCGGTTCTGGTCGATTGTCGAGAAATTTGGCTGCACCATTGTATACACGGCTCCAACGGCAATTAGAGCCTGCATGCGCTGGGGTGAAGAGCATCCGCAAAAGCACGATCTTTCTACTATCAGGTTGCTGGGAAGTGTCGGCGAACCGATTAACCCCGAAGCTTGGATGTGGTATTGGAAGAATATTGGGGGTGGCCGATGCCCAGTTGTGGATACTTGGTGGCAAACAGAAACCGGCATGATTTTGATTACTCCTTTGCCGGGTATAACTAAATTGACGCCAGGATCTGCAACTCGACCTTTCCCGGGGATTAAGGCTGCAGTTGTAGATGAGCAGGGGAATCCTGTTGAACCGGGACAAGGTGGTTATCTAGTATTGGAACGGCCTTGGCCGGCGATGCTTAGAACTATATATGGTAACGAAGATCGCTATGTTGAGGAGTACTGGAATCGCTATCCTGGAATCTACTTCACTGGTGACGGTGCCAAGGTCGACGAGAACGGGTTCTTCTGGATTCTGGGTCGTGTAGATGATGTTATTAACGTAGCGGGTCATCGTATTAGTACTATGGAGGTTGAGAGTGCTTTGGTTGATCACCATGATGTTGCCGAGGCCGCATCCATCGGGCGCAATGATGAACTCAAAGGTCAGGCTGTCGTTGCCTTTGTCACTCTGAAAGAATCTGCTGAGTCTTCACCAGATATGGTGGATGTTCTTAAACGTCATGTGACTAATAAGATCGGGGCTATTGCTCGTCCGGATGAAATATTCTTCACAGTTGACTTGCCTAAAACTCGCAGTGGAAAGATCATGCGAAGGCTTCTGCGTGACGTAGCAGAAGGTCGAGTGCTAGGCGACACTACCACTTTGGCTGATCCTGCAGTCGTAGAATCGCTCAAACAGCAGTATGAGGAAGAAGAGTAGTAGCCACTACCGCCAGGGATTAGGTTTTCATTCTTGCGAATTGCTCACAGATCGTAGTGGTCCATGCGTTATAAGACAATCGGTGCCGGACGCTTAACCGTCTGAGTATTTCCCGTTGGACTAAACCTATGGTTTAGAGGATTATGCTATGGGGTATGTGAGCTCGGAACTACACTCCGAAGATGATCGGAGACTATACCATAAATACCGGATTATCGTCTGTTATTGTACGCTGTTCCTCTTCGATGCCACGTCGCAGGTAAGACATCAAAGAGAACATATGCTGACGTGTCTCTCCGTCGTAGAATCTGGGAGTTGAATTAATGCGTTGTTTTATCTGGCGGTCTACGACTTGTGGGTTAGAGTCATCGTCGGTTTCAGAATCAGTTGCAATGCAAAATCCCCACGGTGTTACAAAACTTGGTATATAAACCGAATAGGCCTGCACCATAGTAAATACCCCGGACAATGTGTGAATTATTGGTGTGAAGCATTCGCGGAAGTTTAGTAGTCCCGCAGGTCCAGATTGGGTTATCAACATCCCGCCGGAATTTAATCTTGACCGGGCTATTTTATAAAACTCCTGAGTGTAAAGTTTATAGGCCGTACCGCCTTCTAGCGGGTCCACTAAGTCTAGTACGATGGCGTCGAATTTCTCGCTAGTGTTAGTTAGATAGGCCCTCGCATCTTGATGCTTCAATTCTAATCTAGGATCCTCAAATGCCCCGCAACTTCGGTCAGGAATATATCGTCTGCATAAATCCACAACTTCGCCATCTAGATCGATCATCACGGCGCGATTGACACTCTTATGGGTCAGTACTTCCCGCAAAGTGGCACCTTCACCGCCGCCGCCAATAAATACAGTTTGTGGGTTTGGATGCATAAGCAATCCTGGATGTACGAGCGATTCATGGTAAATATGTTCGTCTAGAGTGGCCGATTGTGTCTTGCCGTCCAAGATAAGCGATCTTCCAAGGCTCTCAGTATCTAGGATTTCCACGCTCTGATATACGGTTTGAGTGGTGTGTAATGATCGCTGGATTCGATACATAACAACTAGGTCGGAAGTGATTAACTCAAAGAACCACTTTCCCGTGAAATCTAAGGGAGAGGATTGGGTGTTATGATTTTCCAATTGGTGTCAGAGCTTGTGTGCCCCGTCGTATCACTGATATAGACGGGTTACGTGACTCCAGTCGGTCTATCAGTACTTGCGCTGCTATTTCAGGTTCAACTGACGATCCGCAAGTGAAAATATCTGCGGCGGCATAGCCATATTCGGGCCATGTATGAATGCTAAGATGAGATTCGGCGATAGCAAGTACACCGGTGACACCATGCGGACTAAATCTATGGAATGTTTCACCGACCACATTGGCTCCTACTTTCTCAACGGCCAGAAGCATAGCTTCTCGTACATACTCTAAGTCATCTAACAGTTCTTGGTTGCAATCCTTTAATTCCAATAGCAAATGTTTGCCTAAGACATTCAATCACCTGCCCCCTGTCCGAAATTTAAACGCAGTGACAGATTCTAATTCGTTGATTGCGTACACACAACCCCCCAACCCCGTAGTAAATCGTTCTTGTTGATCATTCCGAGAGGGTTAGGATATCACTTAAACCGCAATGGTATTCTAATAATTCTTGAAATCGCCGCACTTTATCTAGATGATGCGCTGTAGAACGAGAAAATATAGTATCCAAGGCTTCCGATGTCTCTTTTGTATCTTTAGGCACTACTATTAGCGGGGTAGACTGGGTGACAACTTCGTGGGATACGTATTCAACCGGTTCGTGGTTCCCTGTCAGTATCAATGCTACTGATGTTGTTCGCAATGCAGCAAGTTGGATGTCTGGTCGATCACCTCTGGCGATCACTGCTTTGCTGTTGCTTCGTCCAAAATATGTTTCCCCGGAATCCATAATGTTCCCGCCTATTAGGAAACTTTCTACTAGCCTGGTGGCCTTATCTTGTCCATTAAGGAAACGGCCGCCTAAGTGGTCGGTAATTTGAGCTAATGTAACTGCCATCAGGCAACGGTCTTCGGGTATAACCCCTTGGAACCCCAAATGAAGATCAGAGGTAGCTGACATCACTAGTTGTCTAATACCTCGACAATGGTATTTAGGTGCTCCATTTACAACTAGTCCAGCAAGATGAGTATCGAAAGGTGCCATCATCGAGGCTAGATTATCAAGGGTTATATCTCGGTTATATCCAAGTAATAGGACAACTCGTGCATTTAACTGCTCAGATAGTTTGACAGACAAGTTGTCTCCGGTAAGGTCGTCCGGGGTTAGATTCGGTCCTTCTACAATCGCTACATCCAGCTTGCCGGCCCATGGAATAATAGTATCTTTGATCCACTCGGACAGGTCGGGGTTGGTTATAGAGCCAGGTTTCTGGGGCACCGGACTAGTCGGCTCAGTCATGCCCAACAACATCGTTGCGAATGCCGTGTCTTTGTCGGTGTCGGGCGCTTGGGAAAAAAGTTTTACATAGTCGGCGTTCTTCCCTTCAGCCCTCAGTTTTGCTAATAGAGCTGTTGAAAGTGTTGTCTTACCTGTGCCATCAGCGTTTGATGTTACGTAAATTATGTTCATAATTACATGATTGTAGGATCAGGGTTTTATTCTAGCATATAGGTTAGTTACAAACATTGATGGCGGTTGACACTCAAACCGACCTCCAATTACTATGAAACCTGCCCGCCGAGGTAGCTCAGTGGTAGAGCAGTGGACTGAAAATCCACGTGTCGTTGGTTCAATCCCGACCCTCGGCACCACCCTACTAGGTTGGCTCCGAGCGGAAGTGGCTCAGTGGTAGAGCATCTCCTTGCCAAGGAGAGGGTCGCGGGTTCAAATCCCGTCTTCCGCTCCATACAGTTCCGTCCAAAAGGCTTAATCGCTGAATCTCCGTTCTCAATAATTCCGTTCTATCCAATGTGTGGTTTGTAGCGAAGCTTAGGAGGGAATCTCGATGATAAGACGAGGATACGCGGATACCCCTGAAGGTCAGGTGCATTATCGGATTGACGGAGAAGGAGATCCAGTTGTCTTGCTTCATCAAACACCTCGATCTTCACGCATGTATTCTGACCTCATTCCGATACTGGCACGACAGTTCAGGGTCATCGCGATCGATATGCTGGGGTATGGCAGCTCAGATGCGCCTCCTGCCGGTGCGAGTATGGCGGACATGGCAACCAATGTAGTCAACTTTATGGATGCCTTGGATATTGGACGATGTCACCTGTTCGGGCTCCATACTGGCGCTGGGGTATCAGCCAAAGCAGTAGCCGAATATCCTGAGCGCTTTCAATCCCTTATTCTTTTCGGATTTCCACTCATTGAAGAGTCGTCGGAACGTGATGCTTACTTTGCATCTAAACACGATTCCTCTTTACCAGTTGATGTCTCACCAGATGGCGCTCATGTGACAGCATTGTGGATGCGGGCATACAGCGAAATCATTCGTTTGTGGCTCCATACTGCAGGAGCTCCTTCTGAAGTACTTTCCCCACACCCTCTGAAATCTGTACACACCTTCTTGTCTGATCATCATCTCAGATTTCTAGATAGGTGGTTGTTGGATTTTATGCAGACGAGAGATGGAGTCAAGCAGATTACCTCGTCTTTGTTCCAATATGATTTTCTGCCGGTTCTTCAATCCATACATGTTCCTACGCTACACATCGAACCAGATAGCCCATACGAAAATTACTTCTGTCGTCGTGGTAATCGTGTAGCGGAACTCATACCTATGTGCGATAACGTAATGCTAGATTATTCTGATGATAACGCGGCCGAATTCAAGCCCACCGAGTTGGCAGATGTGATGTTAGCGTTTTTAGGCAAGAACCCTATGTAAAAAGACCATGCAAATTTTAATTCTTAAAGGTGTTGCATCGAGTCGTTACCGTTAACAGGTTTTTAGACCGGGTATCGTTTCAGTAATTCTTTTGCTATCACTAGACGTTGTATCTCGTTTGTCCCTTCACCTATGATCATTAGCGGTGCATCCCGGTAGTAGCGCTCTACAGGGAAATCTTTTATGTATCCGTACCCGCCGTGTATTCGGAGAGCCTCCATTGTCACTTCTCCACAAATCTCACTAGCAAATAACTTCGCCATTCCGGCTTCGAGATCGACTCTTTCGCCTGAGTCCTTTCGGGTCGCAGCGTCGTATGTCAAAAGGCGGGCAGCCTGTATTTTAGTTGCCATGTCGGCAAGTTTTAGCTGGATAGCTTGGTGTTGTGAGATGGGCTTACCGAATGTTTGACGTTGCTGTGCGTAGCGGAGAGAGGCTTCTAAAGCAGCCGAAGCGACTCCGACGGCTCTCGCCGCTACATTTATGCGTCCACCTTCAAGCGCACTCATCACCATTCCAAATCCCTTGCCTTCTTGGGTGCCAACCAAATTTTCTACTGGTACTCTAACGTCCTTAAAGGTAAGTTCGCACGTGTCAATGCCACGATATCCTAGTTTATCTAGGTCGCGACCTACCTCGAATCCGCTCATTCCCTTTTCAATTATAAAGCAGCTAATTCCACGATATGGTGGTGAGGCTTCACTATCTGTCTTTGCCAAAACGGCGAATATTGTCCCATTTCGACCGTTAGTGATGAACATCTTGCCACCGTTAATCACGTATTCCTCGCCGTCCCTTTTAGCTGACGTTTGTAATGATTGCACATCGCTTCCGGCGTTCGGTTCTGTTAGACCAAGACCCCCCCGTAGTTCACCGCGAGCCATGGAAGGGAGGAATCGCTCTTTTTGGTCGTCAGTCCCATAGGCATTCAATATGTAAGAGACTATATGATGCGTCCCTATTGGTCCTGTTAGGCTCATCCACCCCTTAGATAATTCTTCGAAGATTGATGCGAAAGTTACGTAGTCGAGTTCCATGCCGCCGTATTTCTCAGGGATTGTAATTCCGAATAGGCCCATGTCCACCATTTGGTCCAATAAACCGGATGGGTATCGGTCTTCTGCCTCGTATTCCTGAGCGATTGGTAAGACTTCACGGCGCACGAAATCTCGAACCATGCTGACTATCTGTCTGCGGGCTTCTATCGGGGTCGTATTTGGCATTGACTTGCCTCCATTTGTGGTTTCTGATCGGCCTTTTCCTGACGAGCAAGCAAACTAGGTTCTGATTTCCCTTTAATTGGTGATAACTCGGACAATCGGGGTCGTTAGTATACCTTTGCCTTCTGGGCATGTCAGGTCTCGTTGACCCTTCTAGGACCACGGACTACAATCCGAATACATTCCATAATTTGTCAACTGGAGGATGCTATGGCAGGTACCCAGCGCTACGCCCATCCTGAATTTCTAACTGACGTGAACTGGCTAGATGCTCATTTAGAAGATCCTAACATCCGAATAGTAGATACTGATGTCGTAGATCAATTTCGACGCGCTCACATTCCTGGTGCAACGGTAGTGCTTGATCATTACGAAAAAGATCCTGAGACTAATAGAGTTCATATCCTTGGCCCGAGTGAATTCGCAGACATGGCCCAATCTCTGGGAATAGGTGACGACACTCTGGTTGTAGCCTATGACAACTCCCGCGGTTTGTATGCTGCTCGCCTCTGGTGGGCACTGAACTATTACGGGCATACGAATGTTAAGGTTCTTAATGGGGGTTGGCGGCAATGGCTTACTCAAGGCCGGGCAGTGACGACGGTGAACCGCAAGCTCGATTCTAACCTAACATTTACTCCTAGGGCCGATGATTCTTTGATTGTGACATTGGATCAGCTAAAAAGAAATTATGAAGATCCTGGAACCGTGGTTTGGGATGTTCGGAGCTTTGGCGAATATACGGGTGAGATAACTAGGGGCAATAAACGGGCAGGACACATTCCTGATGCAATTCACTTGGAATGGTTAGAACTAGTTGATGACAATACGCATTTACTGAAATCTGCAGATGATATACGTCGGATCTTAGAGACCAAGGGTATCACACCAGACAAACGCATCTACATCCATTGACAGGCCGGAATCCGTGCGGCGCACGGCACGTTCGTCCTAAAACTTCTTGGATATCCTAACGCGTCGAATTACGATGCCTCGTGGGGAGAGTGGGCTAATTTAGATGATACACCTTTAGAGATATAGAATTTCTATCTGCACCTTGCCCCCCCTCATTGATGGATCATCGGAAGGAATAACTCCTATGCTGCTAGCGCTTTTCCTGTTCAATGAGAATAACAAAACGGCCCCGAAAAAGATTATTTCGGACATTGATCAAATTGATTATGAATTGAAATTAACAGGCCTAATGTCCGGGATATATCCAATAGATCACAGCGGAACCAAAGGGAACTCTCTTCTAATCAAAGATACCATCAGGTCTATCGAAGCTATTAAACAAGAATATGGCTTTCAGCACTATGATTTAGCTTCAATTGGTCCCGAGCATACAGACAAATATGAAGAGGTGAAAAAACGTAACGGCCAACTGCATTGGCACCACGCCCCAGAAACTCGATTATTTCTGAGTGGTGGGGGTGCCTTTGGTATTTTTAAAAGGCCCTGGTTAGGAATATGTCTTTTGAATGCTGGTGGGTTTGTTCAAATCCCTGCCAAGACATACCATTGGTTTGATTACGGAAAAATGGATCCTGTCAGCCCTCCAGAATACACTGCAGTGCGATTTTGGGAAAACTCAAAAAGCGTCCAGCCTTCTGCGATATCTCACCCAGCAACTAGCGTAGGCAGTGTGGTCGATTGGATCCAGCCATTCCCAACATATGACACCCTATTGACTCTTTTGCACGGTGAACGTAGAAGCTGATGAAGAACGGTGAACCTGTTGCCTGGTTCGTTGGGTAACAATATCAGTCGGTAGGTGGTCTTAGCCAGGGGCACTTGGGAATGCCATGGTTGACCGATTCAGAATTATCTGAATATTTCTATTTCTCTATAACAGATATTTGTATGGTTTTTCATGGGAACTTCTACAATCAGCGTTTTGTGGAGTATGGTTTAGGACCGTACTCCAGTATCAAGTCTGATATGAAGGCATATTTTAGAATATCGAGTCGTACGATAAAGGCTTGAATTTTAACGAGCATGAAACTGATTAAAGTTGGCTTTCGTTGACGCTTCCTATCACGCAGTGATACATTTATGATCGACCTCTTTCACAACAAGACTAGGTCTTCCGTGCAGGTTAGGGGTCGGATTTTTAACCAGATAGCTAATTAGCGGGGCTTGAGCCGGATGCCCGAAGAACTGATTCATGATTGGACCGCGTTAATCCTTGCGGGGCTGGTTGCTTTAATGGCCATAGGTCTCATGTTCGCGGCTTCCTTTATACTTTCGTCGAGGCGGCGTTCCGCAGAAAAAGAAATACCTTACGAATGCGGTATACCGCCGACCCCGTATGCTTTTTCCCAAATCAGCATTCGCTACTATATCTTCGCCATCTTATTTCTCATATTTGACGTAGAAGCGGTTTTTCTTTTTCCGTGGGCCGTTGTGTTTTACAACAATGATGTCGCCTTCTACGCAATGATGATATTCTTAGCCGTCCTCTTATTTGCCGTTGTCTACGGCTGGAAAAAGGGAGTGCTCGAGTGGAGGAAATAACTTTACCTAGAGGGAACGTCCCCGCGGGGAGCCATGCAAAATCTGCCATGCCGGGTGTTATCACCGCTAAATCGGAAGAACTCTTTGCAATGGCACGTAAGTCTTCTCTTTGGACTCTCACCTTTGGCTTAGCATGCTGTGCGATTGAAATGATGTCTACTTACATGGCCCATCATGACTTCGACCGATTTGGAGTTGTCACTTGGCCATCTCCCCGTCAGTCAGATGTGATGATAGTTGCAGGTACCGTTGTCAAGAAAATGGCTGAGCCTATACGGCTTCTATACGAACAGATGCCTGAACCCAAGTGGGTTATTGCAATGGGCAGCTGCGCCACGAATGGGGGGCCATATTACAAATCGTATTCGGTGGTGATGGGTGTTGATCATATAATTCCGGTGGATGTATATGTGCCCGGTTGCCCACCACGTCCCGAGGCTCTTATGGATGGAATTCTAAGCTTGCAAGAGAAGATTATGAGAGATGGTCGTCGTGGCAACCCGGAAACCTAAAACAGATGATGGTCTCTTGACTTCTGGGTTATCTCAGGAACGCCGTGAATTCCTCGATATAGTGCTGAACGTGTTAGGTGATTTAGATGCAAAATCAGATTTGATGGCAGATAGGCCACAGATTACCGTCCAAGCCGCTTCAGTCGCCGATGTTTGTCGCACTTTAAAACAAGATAGCAGGACGCTTTTAAAAACCTTGCTTTGCATAGCGGCCGTAGATTTTAAAGATTCTATACAGGTTATATATATGCTTCTCTCTATGGGGCATGAACAGGTTTTAGCTATTAAAACCGACCTAGATTCCGATGATCCTAAGGTGCCATCGGTAACGTCCGTTTGGGCAGCTGCAAATTGGCACGAGAGAGAGGCACACGACCTATTCGGTGTCACTTTTGAAGGACACCCCGATCTTTCACCCCTTCTCTTATACGATGGATTCGAAGGCTTTCCAGGCCGTAAAGACTTCCCGTTCCACGAGTACGATGAGTTCTGATGTGAAAACGTTAGTATTGAGGGGTCAAATTGCACAGATGGGAGATGCCTTCATGGCGACGGTCGAGAAGCTGCCTTTATTCTCCAGAGGGGATTCGCCACTTGAAGCGGAGAACCGTTTGGTGCGTGATTTCAGAAATTGGGTACAAGCGTGCGAGGAGAGAGGTATCCTGGAACGGGAACTAGAAGATGTAGGCTATAGCGGTATAGATGACGAGACAGAGATACACCTGATATTCTCCGACGATGAGGAAGGAGAATTATAGTGTCCGATCAGATCAATTTGGAAAATACTCAACCCATGGACATCCTAATGAACATGGGCCCACAGCATCCTTCTACCCATGGTGTGTTTCGGATGCTACTGCGCGTAGATGGCGAGGTCATAGTAGATGCGGAGCCACATATAGGGTACCTTCATCGGGGTTCTGAGAAACTTTGTGAAAGCGAACAATATAGCCAAGTGGTGACGCTCTTTGATCGGCTAGATTACATCTCTAACTTCAATAACGAATGGGTATATTGTCGAGCAGTAGAAAAATTGATGGGCGTGGAAATCCCGGAACGTGCTGAGTATATACGAGTGATTCTTGGTGAACTCAACCGTGTTGCTAGCCACCTTCTTTTCTTGGGAACTTTTGGTTTGGATGTTGGTGCCATGACTCCCGTAATGTTTGCGTTTCGTGGCCGAGAGCGCATCCAAGGTTTTTTCGAGGCCGTCAGTGGCGCTCGAATGATGCACAACTACTTTCATATCGGGGGCTTGAAAGAAGACGTACCGGAGGACTTTGAAGCGGCTCTTCAGAAATTGATGTCGGATTTGCGTTCTGATGTCGAAGAATGTGATCGATTACTCAGCTTTAATGAAGTTTTCGTCGCGAGATCTAAAGATGTTGGCCCCATAGATTTAGAAACAGCGATTGATTTTGGATGGACCGGACCTGGCCTACGGGCTTGTGGGATGCAGTACGATGTACGTCGGGCGGAACCATATTCGATCTATGACCGGTTTGATTTCGAAATTCCAATAGGCCAGGACGGGGATTGTTGGGATCGCTATTTTGTTCGCGTTTTGGAAATGTACCAGTCCCTATCTATAATCGAACAGGCATTAAAGGATCTTCCAACCGGCCCGGTAATGTCCTTGGGACGACGATTGCTTCGTCCTCCACGGGGAGACGTTTACATTCGAGCCGAGAATCCTAGGGGAGAAATAGGAGTGTATCTGGTGAGTGATGGCACCGACAAACCTTACCGGATCAAGGTACGGCCACCATCTTTTTGTAACCTTAGTGCTCTTAGACACCTGATTCAGGATACATATATTGCGGATGCTGTTGTTATTCTGGGTTCACTGGACATCGTTTTAGGAGAGGTTGATCGGTGAATATAGGGGAAATCCTCCGCCTACTTATGGCGTTGTTTATCCTGTTTACCGCCTTGTCTGTGGTTGTATTATCCCTTGTTTGGATAGAACGCAAATTTCTAGGTCGGCTCCAGAGACGTCTGGGTCCCACAAGAACTGGACCATTTGGACTTATGCAACCGGTGGCAGATGCCGTGAAATTGGTTGTGAAAGAAGATTTAATTCCTTCTTGGGCCGACAAGGCGATTTTTTGGGTGGCGCCTCTCCTAGTTATCATTCCGTCGTTTATGATTTGGGTGACGATACCTGCAGCACAAGGCTTGGTTCTTCGCAACCTCGATCTTGGCTTATTTGTGGTTGTCGCTTTGCTGGTACTATCCATTCTTGGGATTGTGCTTGCAGGCTGGGGCTCAGCGAACAAATATGGCGCTCTGGGTGGCCTTAGGTCGGCTGCCCAACTGATAAGTTACGAAGTTCCTTTGGTTATGGTGGTGGTTTCCCTAGCCATTATCGCGGAGTCTTTAGATCTACGGATTATAGCTGCCAGCCAAGTGCCCATAGGTACTGCGCAAAACGTTCTGGTTGAGGCCGCAGGTAACGGAGCATCTTTCAATCATGTAGGACTGCCGTTCGCCTTGATTTTTCCTCTGGGACTAGTTTTGTTTCTAATAGCGGGATTAGCAGAAGTTGGACGAACTCCATTCGATATTTATTTCGCCGAATCTGAGATCGTAGGAGGACCATTCGTTGAATACAGTGGGGCACACTGGTCGGTCTTTTTCCTGGCAGAATACATCAACACTTTCGTGATAGCGGCTCTGACGGCTCTTCTGTTTTTGGGTGGATGGTATGGTCCGGGACTCCCGCCCTGGGTTTGGTTCTTGCTAAAAACGTATATGATTGTCCTTGTTATCTTCTGGATCAGAGGCACATTCCCCAGGCTCAGGATTGATCAACTAATGGCTTTTGGCTGGAAATGTATGATCCCACTATCCTTCATTGGAGTGGTAATGGTCAGTGTATACAGGTTCTATGACTGGCCGGATTGGAGCTTGAGCCTAATGTCTGTGGCCGTTCTTGTTGCGGTATCATACGGACTTTATAGGCGCTTTACTCAACCCGTAATTCGACTTGCCCAGAAGTATGGTCGTCAACTCGGGAGGCCTGCAAATGTTAGCTAGTGTCAAAGGTATGTTCTTAACGTTGGTATCAACCTTTAGGAAACCAGTAACAGAACAATACCCTAATAAGCCAAGGCAAATTCAACCTAGGTATATGGGGTTTCCGGCCCTTACTTGGGATTTTGACGTTGATGAACCGTTCTGTACATCATGCATGGTGTGTATCCGAAATTGCCCAACTCAATGTATGTCCGCGACCATGATGGATAACCCTCTGCAAAAAGAAGGAAAGAGTCCACGCAGAAAAATCGTTGAAACTTTTGAAATCAATCTGAACCGCTGCATCTTGTGCGGAATCTGTGTGGAAGTCTGCAATTTTGATGCCATTGTGATGAGTCACGAACATGAATTAAGCGTTTATGAGCGGAACGGCGACCGGCTTGACCTGATACCCCTGCTTGATATGGGCAAACGGTATCAATCCAAAACTGGATGGATACCGCCTTCCAAAAGGGTTAAACCTGAGGAATCTGTAGGGAAGAAAACGTCCGCCTAGTATGACTTGGTTCTTCTTTATTGTGCTGTCCGTTTTCACCGTAGGGGGTGGGCTTGGCGTGGTGGCTACTCGGAATGTGGTTCATGCTGCGTTGTTTCTCTTGCTGTCTCTTCTGGGAGTTGCGGGCTTGTATGTGCTTTTGGCATCTGCGTTTTTGGCACTGGTACAAATATTCATTTATGGTGGTGCTATTGTTATAGTCCTACTCTTTGCTATCATGCTCACAAGGTCTACAGAATACCCGAATATTTCAGATAATCGTCAGTGGCCGTTAGCAGCTATTGGGGCCCTCGTTTTCTTTGGGATGTTGGTAGCGGCCTTTCGTATTAATAATCCTATAGCCCAAGTTCGTCATCATGTGGAATTTACTGATCTAGGGCGGTCACTTTTTACTGAATGGGCTCTACCTTTTGAGATCGCATCTATTGTTTTGCTGGTCGCCCTAGTTGGCGCAATTGTTATCGCCAGAGAAGGTGGTCGACGCGGATGATAACTTTGGCTCATTTTCAGATCGTTAGCGCGGCTCTATTTGCCGTAGGTTTATACGGTGTTTTAGCGCGCCGAAGTGCCGTTCTCATACTCATGTCAATCGAGTTGATGCTCAATGCGGTTAATCTCAACTTGATAGCAGTGTCCTCATATCTCGAGTCATCGTTGTTTTCAGGCCTAATCATCGCCATTTTCGTGATCACGGTAGCGGCTGCGGAGGTTGGGTTGGCCCTAGCCATTGTTTTACGGCTATTCCGTAATAGGGCGTCCGTAAACGTCGATGAAATAGATCTGATGAAATGGTAGGCCGTTAACCAATGCTGAGTATGGAGTGGGCGTGGTTAATTCCGACTATTAGCTTCTTGGCGTTCCCTGTCATAATTTCTCTCCGTCGTACTGTGCCAATGGCCAGCGCCCTAGTTGCGATCTTGGCAATCCTTGCGGGTTTCGTGGTGTTTTGGTTGGTCACGATAGACCGGATTGACCATGGAGCTACAGGGATAGACTTCTTCTCTTACAAATGGTTCGAAGTAGGCTCTGTGCAGCTTACGTGGGGTATCATAGTCGACCCACTGACCATTGTGATGTTGGGCCTTGTGACTTTCGTTGCTCTTATGGTCCAGGTATATTCGATTGGATACATGAGAGGTGATTCAAGGTTCGGTTGGTATTTCGCCTTGCATAGCCTTTTCGCTGCCTCGATGTTAACCGTTGTACTAGCTGATAATTTTCTTCTTCTATACATAGCATGGGAATTAGTTGGGCTCTGTTCGTATCTTCTTATTGGGTTTTGGTATGAACTCCGTTCGGCATCCGAAGCTGCAAAAAAGGCGTTCATTACCACTCGTATAGCAGATGTAGCTCTTCTCATAGGCATTCTGCTCCTCTTTAAAGAGGTAGGGACATTTAGCATGCAAGAAACCTTCCATCAGGCCGAACTTCTGATGTCTGGTGCACCGAGTGCCCTTTCCAGTACCACTGCCACGGCGTCGGCTATCCTCCTCTTTGTCGGTGCAATGGGCAAATCTGCCCAATTCCCGTTCCATGTTTGGCTCCCGGATGCCATGGAAGGGCCTACGCCGGTCAGTGCTCTCATTCATGCTGCAACTATGGTGGTCGCCGGTGTTTTCTTGGTCGCTCGAACATTCACATTGTTCGAGGCTGCGCCAAATGCGCTGCTGGTTGTCGCAATAGTAGGGCTTACTACTACACTCATCGCAGCAACGATGGCGCTTGTAGCGACGGACCTAAAGCGCATCTTGGCATACTCCACCATCAGCCATTTAGGCTTGATGATGTTGTCTCTAGGAGCTTTTGGGTATACCGCTGCAATATTCCACCTTTTGGCTCATGGCTTCTCCAAAGCCCTTCTCTTCCTCGGCGCAGGTAGTGTTATGCATGGAGCCAATCAAACCGATGTGCGAAATATGGGTGGGTTGATAAAAGTCATGCCATTCACAGCTATCTTGTTCGGAATAGGGGCGCTGTCTTTAGGAGGCGTTCCGATATTTGCTGGATTCTGGAGTAAAGATGAGATCTTGATCTCCGTACTTGACCACCGGCACCCTATTTTTATAGCTCTGCTTTTGGTAGCTGTATTTCTCAGCGCGCTCTATATGGCCCGAGCTTACTTCATAGCTTTCCTCGGGGACTTAAAAGATGAGAATCGGACGGCTCATGAAGCTTCGAGCATCATGCTGATTCCGATGATTTCACTGGGGATTCTAGCGTTGACGTTTGGATTTATGGCGTTGGAATGGACAAATGAATATTCAGGTATCGGGTCTTTTCTTTACATGCATAAGCCTCACGGGTTCGAGTTTAATGTCGCTTTAGGAATTGGGTCTATTGCGATAGCAATTGGGGCTTTTGTCTTAGCATGGTTGATATACCGAGCCAAAGTGATCTCAATAGAACGGCTGAAGCAGAATTTGAATCCTTTGATTTCCGTAATTGAACGGAAATACTATCTGGACGATATTTATCAATGGACGATAGATCGCGTAGTGTTGGTGTTTTCCGGCTTTATCGGGTACTTCGACCGGATTGCAATCAACGACATTGCGGTTGATGGCTCAGCTGATTCTATAAAGCTATCGGCTTACAACCTCCGGTATCATATCACTGGTCTGATGCAGAATTATGCATTAGGCATGATTATCGGCGCTGTTGGAGTGGCGGTAGCTTGGTGGGCGATCGCGGTGTATGGATAGACATGGAAGATTTTAAAAATATTGCTCTCCTGTTAACTATCCTGATTCCCGCAGGCACCGCGGGTGTATTGATCTTTTTCCCAAGGTCCAAGGCCGGGGCCATTAGGCTAGTTGCGATAACCAGTGCCGCTTTCACCATGGCCCTATCGATTCTGATTTTCTCTCTGTACAGTTACGGGGACGGTGGATATCAGTTCGTGAATTCTTGGCGCTGGCTGGAAGAACCCCTAAATATAGACTTAAGTTTTGGAATAGACGGCATATCTGCCCCTATGGTGCTACTAACAGGAATCGTGCTGTTTGCGGGTGTGATCGTATCCTGGAGTGTTCAGCGTAGGCCTAAAGATTTTTTCATATTGTTCTTCGTCTTAATTGCGGGTGTTTACGGGGTCTTCGTAGTCCGAGACTTGTTCTTCCTATTCTTTTTCTACGAACTTGCTGTGTTACCTATGTTTCCCCTGATTGGCATTTGGGGCAGCAGCAGCGATTTTGGAACCTTTACTCGCACTAAAGAATATGGTGCTATGAAGCTCACCCTCTACCTGGTAGCAGGAAGTGTTCTTGTATGGGTGGGGATTATAGCCCTGTACGTGATAGCTACCGATGTCGGATCTCCTTCCTTCTCTTTGGAAGTGCTGAGCAATCTTTCTGATCAAGGTGCTTTTAGCAAAGATTTCCAATTGCTATTCTTCCCGTTTTTCATGGTGGGGTTTGGTATTCTTGCCGGTCTCTGGCCATTTCATACTTGGTCCCCGGATGGCCATGTGGCCGCGCCAACAGCCGTGAGCATGGTACATGCAGGTGTCCTGATGAAGCTGGGGGCATACGGCATTATCCGGGTGGGCATGACCCTGCTTCCTCAGGGAGCAGAGGACTGGATGCCTGTTCTGATTGGGCTAGGGACTGTTAACGTTTTATACGGTGCCGTCTCTGCGTTGGGCCAACGGGACCTTAAATATGTCGTAGGTTATTCCAGTGTTAGTCACATGGGTCTGGTGCTCATGGGATTGGCAACTCTTCAGACTTTTGGTGTTAGTGGAGCTGTTCTGCAGATGTTTTCTCATGGAATAATGACAGCTCTTTTCTTCGCTGTGGTTGGAATAATTTACGAACGTACCCATACTCGTGACATTACAGTCCTGGGTGGACTGTCCAAGAGAATGGGAATCACGGTCACGTTTTTTGCAATCGCCGGGTTAGCTTCATTGGGCCTTCCTGGTTTCAGTGGATTTATTGCTGAACTGCTTGTTTTCGTTGGTGTCTTTAAAGAATATATGCCATTGGGGATATTGGCTGTAGTTGGTGCTGCAATCACGGCTGTATATATCCTTCGGCTACTAGCCCGAGCGTTCTTTGGTCCACTTAACCCACGTTGGGATCAGCTCAAGGACGCTACACCTATGGAATTCGCACCTCTAGCGATTCTAGGGTTTATTTTGATATTTGTTGGGATCTGGCCGGCGCCGCTAATGAATGTTATAAACGTCGGCGTGGAAGAGTTTTTGATTAGGTTCACAGGCGCATGACCGAAAATCTTCATCTTTTGCTGCCAGAGATCGTACTTGCTGCTTTAGCAATACTTATCTTGGCTGTGGATTTGTTCATACCGGAAAGGTTCAAATCGATGCTTCCGTGGCTGTCGATAGTTGGCCTCGGAGGAATTATGGGGCTCTCCGTAGCCCTGCTCTGGGGTGAGAACACCCTCTTATACGGCGGTCTGCTTAGTGCCGACAGCTATTCGTTGTTCTTTAAAATTTTCTTTTTCGCGTTAGGCGGGGTGATAGTTTTCATCTCAAACGACTACGTTAAAAAGTATTTACATAGTCCCGGAGAATTCTATGCCATCATAATTTTTGCCATTTTAGCGATGGTGATTATGGCTGAATCCGTAGAACTCCTTACGGCCTATATAGCGCTGGAACTTATGAGTTTCTGCTTTTATATACTTGTTGCTTATGCTCGTACCAACCGTAAATCTAATGAAGCCGGTGTTAAATACGTCCTTATAGGGGCGTTTTCATCCGCCATACTTCTTTACGGTATTAGCCTGCTTTATGGTGCTGTTGGGGAAACGCGGTTTTCCGGCATAGAAAAAGAACTTACCATCGCTATAGCGAACTCCGGTTCGGTTTCTCCCAGTTTATGGATCGGACTCGCGTTGATTTTGGTCGGTCTTGGCTTCAAAATTGCGGCGGTTCCTTTTCATATGTGGGCTCCAGACACTTACGAAGGAGCTCCGTTGCCGGTAACCGCTTTCCTGTCGGTAGGCTCTAAAGCCGCGGCCTTCGCTTTGCTAATTAGGTTATTTGGACATGCGTTCCTGCCAGCAATAGATCAATGGCAGATACTTGTGGCCGTACTTGCGGTACTTACTATGACGGTTGGAAACGTAGTAGCTATTGCTCAACATAATTTTAAGCGTTTATTAGCCTATTCCAGTATTGGGCATGTGGGATTTATGCTTGTGGGGATTGCGAGTATGTCCGTCATTGGTGTTGAATCACTTTTATTCTATATAGTCGCCTATGGCGTCACTACGCTAACTGTATTCGTAGGGTTGATAGCATTTTTTAATGTGACCGGTAGAGATGATATTGCGGATTTGGGGGGGTTGGCAGATAGACATCCATTCCTAGCCGCGGCGATTGCTGTTGGGTTATTCTCTCTGGCAGGCTTACCGTTCTTTGCTGGGTTTACGGCTAAGTTCTATCTATTTGCTGCAGCCGGAGTAGAGGGTTTGTTGTGGTTGGCAGGATTTGCAATTTTTAACAGTCTCATCTCACTATATTACTATCTTATGATTGTTCGTCGAATGTATATTGACCCTGTCCCGGATTGGGCTAAAGAGGGTAACGATGTTACAAGGAATTTGTCGGAACAGGATAAAGCGGATGATATGTCTGGTGTCTCTGCGCCTAGTCTGGCACCCTCGCGCCTGATTACAGGACTTTTGGCTGTTCTAGTTCTTGGAGTAATTGTTGTTGGAGTATATCCGTTCCCTATTATGAGCGCCGTTAAATCTGCGGCGGCTGCTATATTTGCATAATTTTGCAGATCAACCGTTAGGCAAACCTGTAGCTAGTTGAGATAATGTCACCAGGCAGCCCGACGTAGACGGGGAATCCGTGGCCCACAAGGCATGTCGAATCTCGGTAAGGGATTCAGCAGGACATAAGTATGGCATCAGTGACAACATTGCCAATATTCTATTTGACAGTAGGACGTGTATTCTAAAACTGGATTGACTTATTTGCTGGAGATAAATGGTGGGACTGTTAGGGTGCTCTGACGGATGGCTGAATAAAGAAAAAGTCTTGGTTTTGATATAATCATGCTGGTCTTAATTTAACGAGAGCTCAATTATGGAATTTTCTAAAAAGCCTCTTATTATTGCGGTTATCGGTGGAGGTTTCCCTCCGCCTCAAGCTTACGACGACGCTTATAACGTTGGTATAGCGTTAGCGAAACGTGGTGTTGTAGTTGTGTGTGGGGGGTTGTCAGGTGTAATGGAAGCAGTGTGTAAAGGATCTAAAGAGGCCGGTGGTACGACAATTGGTATTCTACCGGGCAATGAACCAGATAATGCTAATTCTTATGTTGATATACCTATATGCACTGGGCTCAGCTATGCTCGGAATGTCCTCGTAGTTAAAACCGGACGGGCAGTAATTGCCATCGACGGATCATATGGCACTATGTCTGAAATTGCCCATGCTTTGTCAGATCAAATACCGGTTATCGGTCTTAATACTTGGACATTCAGTATCGGAGGAGAACAGGACTCCGCAGTGATTCGTGCAAGCGACCCCCTAGACGCTGTTAATAAAGCCATCTTTGCGGCACAGCAACGAGTTAGCAAACGGATCAATCCGCGTCCCATCCGATGACCTACGTCGCGAAAGTCCAAGCTCGTGAGATACTTGACTCGCGTGGTACTCCCACAATAGAAGCTCAGGTTACTTTGACTGATGGCGCATCAGCTACTGCTGCAATCCCTTCAGGAGCCAGCGCGGGGCGTCATGAGGCGTTGGAGCTTCGGGATTGTGACCTACGACGGTATCGGGGTAATGGCGTGCTGAAAGCCGTGGATAATGTTGAGAATCGAATAGCTCCAGCAATGATCGGGTTGACGGCTTCTGATCAAGAACATGTGGATTCAGTTCTATTAGAACTTGATGGTACCCCAAATAAATCTCGATTAGGGGCGAATGCCACTCTCGCAGTATCGCTCGCAGTTTGCAAGGCTGCGGCAGTTTCCAATGGATGCTCTCTCTATCAGTCTATTGGTTGCCCATCAGAATTTGAGATGCCTGTGCCTATGTTCAATATTCTTAACGGCGGTGCACATGCAAGCAACTCTACAGATGTCCAGGAATTTATGGTTCTGCCGGCTGGGCTCGGGAGCTACAGGGAAGCTCTTAGAGCTGGATCTGAGATTTATAGCGCCTTGGGGGATATCATAAGACGTCTTAGATATAGTACTACTGTCGGTGATGAAGGTGGATTTGCTCTTGAGGGTTTAACAAACCGAAGCGCTTTGGAAATGGTCGTTAATGCTATCGAACGTGCGGGGTATCGACCCGGAGAAGAATGCTTTATTGGGATAGATGTGGCTGCATCTGGACTAATGCGGGGTGGCCGCTACCATTTTGCAAAAGATGGTAGCGATTTTGTTGCTGAAACCCTCATAGATTGTTACCAATCGTGGACACGAGACTTTTGTCTAATCAGCATCGAAGATGGGATGGGAGAAGATGACTGGGATGGGTGGTGTGCCTTGATGAAGCGTCTGGGTGGGACGGTTCAGATAGTTGGAGACGATCTTTATACAACTAACAACGAACGGCTCCAACACGGCTTAGATTTAGGGGCCAGCAACGCGATTTTGCTGAAGGTTAATCAGATTGGTACTCTAACGGAGACCTTATCGGCATTTCGAATGGCTAGTAATGCTGGCTGGGGTACTATCTTCAGCCACCGTTCAGGTGAAACTGAAGATACTACAATCGCAGATCTTGCTGTGGCATTCGGCGCCGGTCAAATCAAAGCCGGCGCTCCCTGTAGATCAGAGCGGGTTGCTAAATATAATCGGCTTCTTCGTATAGAAGAGGAGCTTGGTCATGATGCGAAATATGCAGGGATGGGACCCTATAAAGCTATAGGATGTGTAACATAGCTGGGATCAATCCTTGGTTGAGTGTACAACTCAGTGTTCAGTATAGTTAGTGTATTAGACCAACAGCGCCTACAAGATTCCAGAATAGTGATGGCTAACAACAAAGCTCACTATCAAGGGGTGCAACTGGAAATAAGGCGATCTATAATTCAGAAAATAAACAGGGTAGATGCCCGTCATTGGGGATCAGTTAGGGTTGATGTGATCACAACTTCAATCATGTATATTAATCAACAATAGGAGATGAACTATGGTAACCCGTATCGGAATCAACGGATTCGGTCGTATCGGACGGCAAGTTGTTCGCGCTACTTTAGAGCGGCAGTCCGATAAGATAGTAGTGGCAGCGGTTAACGATCTTACTGATGCAAAAACTAATGCGTACCTCTTTAAATATGATACCAACTACGGTGAATTCTCAGGTACTGTGGACACGCGTAATGGGTCTCTAGTTATAGATGGCAACGATGTGACCGTTTTTTCTGAACGTAATCCTGCTAGTATTCCATGGGCGGAAGTTGGCGTAGACTTGGTTGTGGAATCGACGGGAATCTTTACGGATGCGGATAAGGCATCTGCTCATATCGAAGCGGGTGCCAAAAAAGTAATCATTTCGGCGCCTGCCAAGGGCGAAGATCTAACGATAGTGTTAGGCGTCAACGACTCTAGTTATGACCCGGTAAACCACAAAATCATATCCAATGCATCATGTACAACGAATTGTTTCGCTCCAATGGTCAAAGTCCTAAATGAAGCGTTCGGAATCAAGTACGGCTTGATGTCCACTGTGCATGCCTATACAAATGACCAGAAAATCCTAGACCAGGTGCACGGGGATCTTCGTCGCTCCCGAGCGGCCGCGATGAATATAATTCCGACTAGCACTGGAGCAGCTCGTGCCGTTGGTCTGGTAATACCCGAACTCCAAGGCAAGCTTCACGGCGTGGCCTTTCGTGTTCCTACTAGTACGGTATCTGCTACGGATTTCACCGCTGTAGTTGAACGAAAAGTTTCTGTTGAAGAGGTTAATTCAGCCTTTGAGATTGCTGCGTCAGGGTCGTTACAAGGGGTATTAGAATATTGTGATCAGCCTTTGGTGAGCAGTGATTTCAAAGGAAATACCCATAGTTGTGTATTTGATTCTCTGTCTACGATTGTGATGGAAGGGGAAATGGTCAAAATTCTCGGGTGGTATGACAACGAATGGGGGTACGCTTGTAGAACTGCGGATCTAAGTGCTTTTATAGCCGATAAGGGGTTCTGACGAGATGAGAGAAGTTTTACGCGCAGGACTTTAATATTCTTTCACAATCTGGGGAGATCAAGACAGGTTTCTAAAGGAAAACCATATTCGCGGATAATCAGTCTACAATGCTTAATAGACACGATTAAGCGTCGGGGCCATAGGCCAGGCATGCTGGCGACATGTCCAGTTTTGCTGAACGGTGAAATTCACGTTGATAGAATAGCCATCTAATGCGGCAGCGTTCCATTCGGACAGATCCGATTTATTTAATCCGGTCGATTAAATCGCGCCGGATGATGCTGTGCATTGTGGCTGTCCTTGTGTTGGCTGCTGGCCTAAGACTTTATGGCATTGATTGGGATCGAGGTTATGGGTTTCATCCAGATGAGCGATCCATATACATGCAGGCAGATTGTATGTACAAAGTCCTCACCCATGGACCGGGGTATCAAGAATGTCCTAATTTGTCAGAATACCCTGATATGGAGTCTGGCATACCTTCTGTTGGCGTATTTTTTGATAGCGGCCGTAGCGCTTTAAATCCACACTGGTTCCCACTTGGTAGCATCATGATTTATTTAATGGTGCTCATTCGGTCGGTAGTCGAGCCATTTGGTGATTTCAATGGGCTTGATATGCGTTTTGCAGGAAGGACTCTTTCTGCGTTGGCAGATGTCGGATCCGTATTCCTTATTTTCTTGATCGGTAGAAGATTATTTGGGTCAAAAGTGGGCCTTCTAGCAGCATTTTTACTGTCGATTACCGTTATACATGTACAGACTAGTCATTACTATCGGCCAGAGACATTTTTGGGTGTTCTTACACTCGCGTCTTTTTGGTTTATGCTCAACATTCTTCATAGTGGGCGACAACGAGATTGGATGTTCCTGGGATTATTCGTTGGCCTCACGTTTGCTGTCAAGGTAAGCGTTGTTCCTCTTCTGTTACTACTCGTCCTTGTCTTTGGGTTTCGAGTGTTCGGTTGGCCGGACGGAACAACCGGCACTTCATTTAGACGGCAATTGTTCATGACCCTGCGACACGCGACCGTTGGATCTGTGATAGCTATCTTCGTTTTTCTGGTTATCAACCCTTACGCAATTATCGATTTCTCAGAGTTCATTTCGGATACTACCTGGGAAGCTGGAATAGCACGAGTTGCCGGCAAGATGCCGTATACGGTTCAGTATGTTGGGTCTTTACCAATTATTTATGAACTCAGGCAGAGTACGATCTGGGCTCTAGGAATTCCGTTAGGAATAGTCTCATGGGTTGGGCTAATCTATGCGGGGTACAGCGTTATCGCGAAAAAACCAACATGGAAACCAGAATTATTGCTGGTAGCATGGGTGTTATCCAATTTTCTATTAATTGGGCTGTTTTTTGAAGTAAAATTCCTGCGATACATATTTCCTATAATCCCTCTGCTTGTTCTGTTCGGTGCTAGAGGGTTGGTATCGTTAGTAGACTCGGCTCATCGGATCCAGAAATTATTAGTTGATCGCCAACTCGGATTTCCGGTTTGGCGAGTAACAGCCCATTATTCTCCTCATATTGCTGTTGGTCTCATTATCGTTGTTGTGTTGTCGACCGCGATGTATACAGCAGGTTTCATGGGCATATATTCACGGCCTCATCCCGCTGTGGAAGCTTCAATATGGATAAACGATAACGTCCGTCCGGGAACTACCGTAATCACAGACAACCACTGGGACGAAGGAATTCCTGAGTTATATAGATACAACGTTGTTCAAATACCCATCTATGAAGGCGATTCTGATTTTAAAATGCGGTCCATGAGTCATGATTTATCTCGGGCTGAATATCTTGTGTTCTACAGCAATAGGACATATGGGAGTATTTCTAGGGTCCCTGAACTTTATCCCCAAAGTGCGAATTATTACCAGAAACTTTTTTCGGGAGAGTTAGGCTATAAATTAGACCGGATTTTTACTTCGTATCCTGAATTTCTAGGTGTCACTTGGAAAAACGATACGTTCGGCCGTGCAAGGCTTCCTGAACCAGAGCTTATGGCTGCGTCATCTGCAGGAATAGTTACATTGAATCTAGGATACGCGGATGAGAACGTCGTTAATTATGATCACCCTGCGGTATTGCTATTTCGTAATGACTCGAAATTGCCGCAGCATAAGATTTACAAATCTTTGACTCCCACTAGATCTGAGAGCGAAACCCCGAATTCTCTTCTAGCTGCAGATGTAGGTCGAATCCAACGTAGCGGAGGCACGTGGTCTAGCATAATTCAAGAAGATAGCTGGACGAATAAAATGCCGGTTTTGGCTTGGATTCTCATCGTAGAATTAATCTATTTGGTTACCTTGCCATTAGCCTTTTTTATTTTCAGGCCATTGCCTGACCGAGGAATAATCTTCGCCAAGATACTAGGAATATTGTCTGTCAGCTACATTGTGTGGCTTTTGGCTAGTCTGCATTGGCTCAGTTTCTCACGATATTCAATGTTAATAGCTATCCTTGTGATGGCCAGCTTGTCTACTGCGGTTTTGGCGGTCAAATATCGAGAAATGATACGTTTTCTGCGAAACCATTGGCGCTTGATGGTGGGGTCAGAGGTTCTGTTTCTTGTGGCATTCCTCGTATTTGTTGTTGTGAGGATGGCTAACCCGGATCTGTGGCACCCTTTTCGAGGCGGCGAAAAACCGATGGATTTCGCCTACTTGAACGCTATCCTTCGGTCCACTTACATGCCGCCATTCGATCCGTGGTTCTCTGGTGGTTATATTAACTATTACTACTGGGGCATATTTATAGTAGCCAACTTAACCAAATCACTTGGCATGCTTCCGGCAGTTGCTTATAACCTGGCGGTGCCTTTGTTCTTTGCCCTGACGGTTACCGGGGTTTATTCACTCGCGTTCAATGTTGCCGAAGGCTTGAGGACAACCGGCAGAGTTGGTGATGTCTTACAGTCATCAAAGGGTGGCCTGAACATAGTGATGAACTGGGTAAAGACACCAGCATTCGCTGGTCTGATCGCCGTCTTCTTTGTGTGCATTATTGCCAATCTCGATGGTGCCGTGCAACTAATCCAGTCAGGCTGGTCCAACGTTATACATGGTGAACCATTCAGGCACTTTGATTTCTGGCGTAGTAGCCGAATGATCCCTGGATTAGCAGATTATAACCCTTCACTATTTGTATTCTGGTTGGATGATCGTATAGCTTTGGCAGCCGGATCTTTTTGCGCTCATGGATTACGATTGGACAGCACTTGTCCTGACATCTCCCCTCATATAACCGAATTTCCCTTCTTTACTTTCTTGTTTGCCGATCTGCATGCGCATTTAATCGTTATCCCGTTTGGGCTTTTGGTGCTCGGGTTCTGCCTTTCTTTTCTGGTGGGCCTTAAATCTGCAACAAAAACGTGGGTAATAGTAGTAGTACCGTTCTTTGGCTTGTCTTTAGGTGCATTATGGGTGATTAATGCGTGGGATTATCCATCCTATGTTCTACTGATGTTAGCAGCCGTGTCGGTAGGTACCCACCTCATGGTCGGTCGTGCAAAACACGATGAGCGAGTGTGGACGTTTATTGGGGTAGCCATAGCTGTCGTTCTTTTTAGTGTCATCAGCTTTATACCATTTCATGGTCATTACGAAATTGCTGGGTCGTTTGTGAACCTTAGCAAATGGAGGACCCCATTCCCTAACTTTTTAGGAATCCATGGGATATTCCTAGTTATTGTGTTGGCATACCTTATCCAAATTAATAATAGAGCCCTTAAATTCGGCTCAAGCTACGTTGTTAGCTCGATCTTCGGATGGCTTCGACCTGCTTTTAGTAAACACACTCAGAAACGAAGATGTTTTTCCTGGGAGATGGCTGCAGCGATCTTTGTGGTAGCAGTCGTGATGTATTTGGCTGTCACAGGTTACTGGGTTGCTTTGCTAATGATGCTATTTATAGGTTTAGCATTCTTGGTGATTCGTGAAGAATTTGGCAGTCTGAATACTAGTTCCGGATTCTTCCTATTTCCCGTCGTCATTATTGGATTTTCTTGTTTAATCATCATAGGAGTAGATTTCATAAGAGTCGGCGATGACATAGGTCGAATGAATACGGTTTTCAAGTTTTACTTAGAGGCCTGGGTTCTTATCGCCCTTGGATCCGCTGTTGGTCTTTGGTATCTGATTCGAATTGGATATTTTAACTTGGGGCTTTTTACGCGTAACAGTCGGGCCTTGTTGATATCGGTAACTAGCCTTGTAATTCTGCTCATTGTTGGTTTGATGTTTTGGAGTGCTGTCCAATTCGAAGAGCAGCGATCCCTGGGCCAATCTTCATGGTTTGATGCTTTGCGGGCATATTCTGTTCCGGCAATTATTTTGCATGCGTCGATATTAGCTGGGATAGTGATATTTTACGGCAGGAATATGGGTTCCAGGTTCAACCTACAGGGGCTTCCAAAGGCTTTGTTAATCGTTTTGTTGGTGATACTGGTCGGTTCTTCTTCCGTATATGTTGGTCTAGGTTCGCGCGCCAGATTGTCAGACAGATTCAATACTACTGAGGTTACTCTGAATGGAGAGAAATTTTTGTCTTCGGCAATTCATATTGAAGACGGACAAGAAATCGAACTGAAATGGGATTATGAAGCTATCCGTTGGTTGAGATCTAATGCCGTCGGATCACCCGTGGTACTCGAAGCTCATCTTGACCAATACCATTGGGGTGGTAGATTTTCGATTTATACTGGTTTACCTACCGTAATAGGCTGGCCCTGGCATCAAATCCAACAACGGGGATCTGCCAGCCCAGAGGTTGGCAAACGAGCTGAAGACGTCCGTCGTGCGTACACTAGCCATGATATTCAGGGAACACTAGATATACTTTACAATTACAATGTCAGTTACGTGATTGTTGGGGATCTCGAACGATCTCATTATCCCCAATCAGGCCTGACTAAATTCGTTGGCATGGTCGGTCGCGGGCACTTAGAATACGTTTATGATAATGGCCATACCGCAATCTATCGTGTGTTGCCGCAGTCGTAAACAAAGGCAATGTCTTATTTGATCCCGATGATTTCCCAGGTTACGAAGACTACGCAAGTCGGAGACGTCTAGGGATGTCTCCGGGTTAACTAGCTTTATGGGATTATTTGGCGTATTTGAATATGGGCTTGTATGTTAACGTTGAGGCTGCTGTTACGTATGCTTCGACGGATTTAAATCCCCTTGCTTTCAGGTAGTCAGAAGATTCGAAAGCTTGTTGTCCGGACAGTTCGTACGTTGCCAGATACTGGTAATCTCCTCGTATAGCTTTGTACCGAGATGCGCTCACCCAACCCGGGCAGTCCAGTAACTCGCCCAAGTGCTCCTGGTTGTACCAAGAGTTGAATTCATCATCGTGATTTTCTTGTACGCTAGATCTATTGAAACGGAGCAGGGAGGGTTCGTTGCCGGCCTGGGATCCTTTCCCAGGTGATGCCGTAAAAATATGGCGCCATACCGCGCTACTAGACACTTTTACTACTGACTGCATCTCTTTCCATCCACGTGCTTTTGAAAAATGGGTTGTTTCCAAAGCGTCTTGCCCTTCAAGTTGATACATAGCCATGAATTTACCATCAGCATTCTGTTCCTGGTACCTTACTGACGTTAAGAAACCTGGGCAATCCATTACCTCGGGGACATGCACAGTGTTATACCATGTATTGAATTCTGTCGAGTTTGCCGGTTCCACTTCGACGAACACTGTGAATAGGAGTGAAGGTCGCTCGTCCATTTTCTACTCTCCAAGTCTAAGACTGTGTATTCTTGACGCCGTATCTGTAGGGTTATAGACTCCAGATTGCTGATAAGCAGCATAACACATAGTTCTAATTCACTGTGGCTCCGTCCAATAAATAGTAATAACATTCTAGGAGGAACTCATATGTCTATAACCTTGGAACAAGCCGAGAAGGCTATAAATGCAGCTATTGCTAAAGCTAACGAACAAGGCACGAAGATGAATATCGCTGTCATGGATGCTGGCGCCCGTCTGGTTGCATTCAAAAGGATGGATGGAGCTATATGGGGTGGTGTGTATGGCTCCCAGGGTAAAGCAGTCACATCCGTAGCATTTGGAAGGGATAGTGGGCTCATGCAAGAACGTGCTGGTGCACCAATAGTACAAGGTATCGCAGCAGCTGAAGGCGGACACATGATTCCGAGCCAGGGAGCGGTCCCGATTCTTCGAAACGGCTCCGTCATTGGCGCTATAGGTTGTGGTGGTGGAACCGGCCAAGAAGATGAAGACTGTGCTCGTGCGGGTGCGGAAGCGGTTTAACTTCTATATACAGTTTCACGCATATAGAAAGACCCACTTGACTCCTTAATGAGTCCAACGTGGGTCTTTCATTTTAAAAGAAGAAGATGAACTCTACAGGTTCCTATATCGAGTGGGGCACAATGGTGCGTAGGAAACCTCTTAATCATGGCTTTTGCTGGTTCGGTAGTTGAGCCAGCAACATTGATAGCAGTCAGCTTAAGTATAGTTTTATGAGTCTTAAACTGACTATTATTCTCTTGGGGATGAGATGGATCAGACTTGCGAGGCGTCCTTGATACGTTAGTTTTCAGGAGTAGTGTGACCAAATCGTCATCGTACTATCGCGGTGGCCTGTAACAGAGAAAACTCTTATAAGGCCTCGGATGCATCCAGGTTGTGTAAAAACTTGTAACCCTGGCCGGTTCCCTCAACTATCTCCACTTCATGGACGTGAACGCCATTGGCTTCGATTACCATTGATATGCCAGTAGTCTCTACGATTGCCCCACTAGGCGACTTAAATTTTAGACCTGCCTCAACACTCGACATTTCCGCGTACATCTAAGGGATTCCCTCCGAACAGATTGCCGTCACATTATCAGACGGCTGTGAACTATCGCCTTAAATCATACTTTGGCCCGGACATTGGGGCAACCCCTTTGATATCACTGCTTTTACAAGATGTACGCGTGTATAAGATTTACGTTTTAATACGCCAACGCAAATCCCATTGATCGTTCATACGCTGAGCCCCATTTTCAGTAATTAAAATGTCGTCGAAAATGCGTGGTGTAAGTTCGAGAGCGGGTACAGGGGATCTGTGTGGATGGTATGAAAATACCATTCCAGATTCCAGGACCGCGTCTTCGTTTCCTTCTGGCATAGGCGAATAATATGGCCACTCTATCGCATCCATTCCTTGGCCGTGAAAATAATAATGCCACGCTGGAGCGCCCAGGATCCAACCATCCTTCTTGATGCGATCATGGAAAGAGTTTGTTAAGCTGCTCAACGTTACCCCAGGTTTAGCCAATTCCCGTAGTTCTTCAAAAACGGTTAGTTCACGCTCCAAAAGTTTCTGTTCCCTGTCAGTGGGTTCCCGAAATAGGCACGAGACATTCAATTCGGACCAATGCCCACTTTCACCGCATGTTTCTAGATGCAATTCCACTACGCTGTTACAAGCCAATGGTTCGTCCCTCGGAAGACCTTTGAAAACTCCGTCCCTTATAAGAATAAGGTCATCGACGGAGCCGCCAGCTTTGATGATTGTTCCGGCCTCGGCAGCAGCTTCTCTTTGAGATATACCTGGTTGGACAATATCAACGAATGTCTCCATGGCTAAGACCGAGATTTTCCATAGGTCCTTATTCTGGTCGATTTCCAAAGCGCTTTTGATCGCTCGGATTCTGTTCATCATCAGATCTGAGTTCACGAATTCAACATTCGGCAGAGAGGCTTTGAGGCACTTGTACGCTTCTATAGTAAGGATATGATTTAGACCAGCAATACCCACTGTGCCCCTGGTAATGCCTTTCTCTTTCATAGCGGTTATTATCTCGATGTGTGGAAATGGTGCCTCACGGTAATCTGAAATCCACACTTGGTCAGGCCTAGAGGCGGAAGCGTATGTTACTTGTACCTGCACAGGCGGCTTTTCTAACGGAAGGAGAATCAAAGAATCTCCAGACCATAGATGTGTATCGGATACATACCGGATATATCCACGATTGTTATGGCTGGCGTGCCCGGCGATCAACAAAGCAATCATGCCATATTTGCACATCTCTGTGCGGATTCGTGTGAATCTCTCGTCTCGCTCCTTGAGATCTGCCTTTCGGGACATGGTTCACCTCGACTATGTTGTGTGTATGACAAATGATATGAATAGGTCATCTGACTGAGGTAGATAGCGTGAAATATTGAGTTAGAACGATGTTTGCCATTGTTGCAACCGGTGATTCACATACTTCGTATCGTTATATCTCTGTGATATTTGTAGATGGGACAAAGTTGACATTCTTGCTCATAGTTACTCGACCTACCAACCGCCGTGATATGTTTTCGAGGTTCAGATTCTGTAAATTGTTCTTTGTGTGTGGTTCTGGAGAAAGATATTTGTAACAGGATGAATAGAAAATCGCCGTCTACAGTATTCAACAGAATCCTTCTCGGCATATTTTCACAAGAAGCATGTTGTCGGGAGTTGAAATATCATCCTCAAAAATCCGCTAATCCGGTTGCACTAACCGAAACACGGGAAAGTTTAAAACTGACCCAGCAATGTCGTGAAATTCATCAAATGATCTTTACGGTGTTATAGTCGCATGGATCTGGTATTAGCGATTGAATTTGGAATAAATTAATTCGATAGGTCAGCAGGGTGAAGAGATGTCGTGCAGGTTCTCCGAAAGAGATACCGAACAATATTATGATGCTGAGGACTCCATATACCGTACTATATGGGACCGAAACGGGAGTGTCCATTGGGGTTTGTTTGACGAAAACACAGGAGACAATTTTCTCAAGGCCAGTGACAACCTCAACCGATTCATGGCCGGAAAAGTTTGTATAGACCAGAGATCTAATATTCTAGATCTGGGTTGTGGAAACGGTAATACTTCTATTTGGCTTTCTCGGGAGTTTGGAAGCCAGATTACCGGCATTGATCTCAGTAGTGTGCGTGTCGACAATGCCAATGCTGAAAGGGGACGGCTAGAGTCGTCTTTAGCTAGGAGGTTAACTTTTCGGAAATGCTCGGCAATGGATCTTCCGTTTTCTGACAATTCTTTTTCTCATGTCTGGAGTCAATCCACCATATACCATGTCCCGGACAAACTCAGGGTTCTTAGGGAAGTCAAGCGAGTGATAGAGGAGGGCGGTTTATTCATTTTTGACGACCTATTTAAACCAAAACAAGACATAAGTTATTCGTCCAAGCGTTTTCTATATGACAGATTGCTTTTCGATACAGATTTTGATTTCCTTTCTTACCAAAAAACCCTCAAAGAAATCGGGTTTGAGGTACAAGAAGCATTGGACATTTCTGACCATTTAAAATTAAGTTATCAGTGTTTGTCTAAACTTGCAGAATCACAAAATGACGGATCTAACAATACTTTTGAACTTCTTGCGAAAGCCTATTCCGAGAGCGCCAACGTTGTAGATAAGGGTGAGATAGGTTGGGCACTGTATGTTTGCAAAGCTTGATTTATCGGTAAATTATCCTAAGAGCGTGCCAGCAATTCTTCTGTCAGTATGTCTAGGATTCGTCCTCCAGGTGACAGGGTTATTGAGGTCAATCCAAAACTATGGATTTATGAATTATATCGTAAATGTTGACAAAAGCATCTCGGGGAATTTGTAATAGCCGAGAACTTGGATGCGGCAGAATTTAATGCGCTGCAAAGGAGAAGGTATGGAATTCCATTTGTATTGTGTCGACTGCGG
>VEXF01000017.1 GCA_009391275.1 SAR202 cluster bacterium AD-804-J14_MRT_500m
ATGTAAGCCCTGAACGAACGCAGCTTTTAGAAGCATATGGCGCAGAGACCGTGTATTCTGAAGGCCGAAAAGGAACGAACGGTTCGATAGAAGTAGCAAAAGAGATGATGGAACAAGATGGCGGCGAAAAATATTTTATGCCGTACCAATATGGAAACGACGCTAACCCAGGAGCTCATTACAAGACCACAGGGGCTGAGATTCTAAGAGATCTTCCGGAGATAGATGTTTTTGTAGCAGGATTAGGTACAGGTGGGACTTTGATGGGAGTGGGTCGACGATTGAAGGAACATAGACAAGATATCAAGATCGTGGCGGTCGCTCCTGAACCAGATGATACGATCCAAGGACTTAGGAGCCTTGAAGAAGGGTTTATACCCCCGATTTTAGATTTGGCGATGCTTGATTCACGAATCATGGCAAAAGGGTCTGATGCGTTCCGGGGGACCCTAGAATTGCTTCGGCAGGAAGGGATCTTCGCTGGTATCTCCTCAGGATCAGTTATATGGGGTGCTATGAAGACAGCGGAAAGAATGGACAAAGGTAACATAGTCTGTTTTCTTGCGGACGGAGGCTGGAAATATCTGTCTACAGGGTTATGGACCAAAGACCCGGAAGAAATGGAAAAAGAGGCGCGTGGGAAGATCTGGTGGTGAGATTTTATGTTGCCATGCCGAAGCCCTAATGCTATACTCCCACAAATAAAACCCTACCTCGGAATTCTTTAGAAAGCGGGCTGCAAACCCGCTTTCTTGATTAAAGGATAAACCGGGAAGAGGGGAGCGGTTTTGAAGAGCGATTTTTTTATTGCTTTGACACAGCTAGCGGCCGAGCGACATCTCCCGAAAGAGGAGGTGTTGAAAGCTATTGAGGCTGCGTTGGTCTCGGCATTCCGTAAAGATCATTGGGGCGAAGGGGTTAACGTCTCAGTAAAATTAAACCCGAACACTGGCCAAATCACAGCTAGTGTTCTGAAGACGGTCGTGGAACAGGTTGAAGATGAGAAGCTGGAGATCGTCTTAAAAAGTGCCAAGAAGATAGATAAAAGTGCCGTAGTAGGCGACATTCTTGAGATGGAGTCTGTTACGCATGAGGCCAGTCGTATTGCGGCTCAGACGGCTAAACAGGTAGTTCTGCAGAGGCTAAGGGAGGCAGAGCGTGAATTAGTCTATGATGAGTTCGCCAATCGAATAGACGACATCATATCAGGAACCACGGGTCAGGCAGAACCAGGCAGAGGGATCACGTTAGAACTAGATAGAGCTGAAGCTCTTCTGACGCCAGAAGAACAAGTTCCTACGGAGCGCTACCGCCGCGGTCAGCGGCTAAAGGTATATGTCCTAGAAGTGAACCGTAGCCCGAGAGGACCCGAGATCATTGTATCTCGCAGTCACAAAAACTTGCTAAAACGGTTATTTGAGCTGGAGGTTCCGGAGGTCTATAACGGTATCGTGGAAATCCGATCAATAGCTCGCGAGGCGGGTTCTCGGAGCAAAGTCGCAGTTCTAGCAATGCAAGAAGGAGTTGATCCTGTAGGATCCTGCATAGGCATGAGGGGAAACAGGATCCAGAACATTGTAAACGAGCTGCAAGGGGAAAAAATAGATGTGGTGCGGTGGGATCGGGATCTGAAACGATTTATAACTAATGCGTTGAGCCCGGCTGAGGTAGTTTATGTTGAGGCCGATGAAAAAGAATCGTCGGCGGTTGTAGTAGTCCCAGAACGGCAGTTATCTCTGGCAATTGGGAAAGATGGTCAAAATGCTCGGCTCGCAGCAAAACTTACCGGATGGCATTTAGACATCAAGAGCATGGCCGAATGGGAGGCCCTGAGAGCCCAGATAAAAATAGAACCAGAACGAGAAGTGGAAGTAGAAGTAGAAGTAGAAGCGATTCTAGAAACGGTTGAACCAGGACTAGCACCGATAGGTGTGGATCCTTTGGAAGTTGAATTAACGGTTGAGATGGATGTGGCGGAAACGGGCGAAACTAACGGAGCTACACCTGAATTAGATGAACCGGTTTCCCCACTTCTCGAAGATGCGCTATCAGATTTGATATCTCAAGAAGCGGCAGAAGAAACTGCAGTTGTTGTAGAAGATGCTCCTGTTCTTAGTCTGGAAGAAGGGTTTGCAGCACTTTCGTTTGATCAGTCTGCGCAATTTGAAGAAGAAAAGCCGGTAGAAGTGTTGCATCTGACCCCTGACGCCGGCAAAATCCGATTTGCTGAAGATATTCTTGAAGAATATAGAGGCCCTGCACGCACCAGAAAGGGAGGGGCCAAAGCAGGAAACCGCGGGAAACGAGGGGCTAAAGCTCGTAAGCGGTAGTAGAAGAACTATCTCGCGTGGTGAGGGAAAGCGAACCAGGTAGGGATCGGATATGCGCAACACCGAGTTGCCACACATCGTAAAAGTCGTTGGGCAGAGCGCGGCTGGTGTGATTTTTAAAGGGGTTCACGTGAATCGATATTGAAAAGTGGCTGAGTTAATCTTGGTAAAGAAGTGAAGCCGTAGGAAGCGAAGCAGGATGACAACGAATAAAGGAAGAATAGCAGAGGCAGAACGCCAAAATACCGACCAACCCGAACGCAAAGATGCAGATCGGAAGGTCGGGAAAGAACTTGTTCTTCCATCCACTTTGTCGGTTAAATATCTAGCCGACTCGATGGGGGTGGATTCAGTAGAAGTAATTAAACAACTGATGAGGAACGGTATAATGGCCGCCATTAACCAGGTGATTGATTACGATTTAGCAGCCTTAGTCTGTCCGACTTTCGGATTCACAGCCAAGCCAGAGGGAAAAGCAGAAAGCGTTTTATCCAGAACTCTTGAGCAGATGGAAGCGGCAGATAAGTCGGAACTGAAGGCAAGGGATCCCATAGTAACAATCTTAGGTCACGTTGACCATGGCAAAACGACATTGCTCGACACAATACGTAGTAGCAGGGTTACAGACGGTGAAGTGGGTGGCATAACTCAGCACATCGGGGCTTACCAGGTGCAATACAAGGATAATAAGATTACATTCCTCGATACTCCTGGGCACGAGGCATTCACTGCTATAAGAGCCCGAGGCGCAAGTGTGACTGATATCGCAGTATTAGTTGTTGCAGCGAATGACGGTGTTATGCCGCAAACTGTAGAGGCGATAAATCATGCAAAAGCTGCCAATCTCCCACTGGTTGTCGCCATTAACAAAATGGACATGCCGGATGCTGATCCAGATACCGTAAAAAGACAATTGACAGAACACGAGCTTTTAGTGGAGGAATGGGGCGGTGACGTGATAGCAGTGCCGATCTCGGCTAAAGATAATATGGGAATCGACGATCTATTGCAGAATATTCAGGTGGTTGCTGAAATTGGGGAATTAAAAGCGCACTTTGATAGGCCCGGTAACGGGACAATTATTGAAGTGCAGCTTAACCGCAGCAAAGGCCCCTTGGCCACGGTTTTGGTTCAGAATGGGGTTGTTAGGGTGGGTGATAGCGTAGTAGCAGGTGGAGCTTGGGGTCGAGTTCGAGCAATGGTCAATGATCTTGGGGAAAGAATAAAAGAAGCTGGGCCGTCGGTACCAATAGAAATCCTGGGATTTAGTGAGCTGCCTCAAGCAGGGGATGCGTTTTACGTAGTCGGCAATGACCGCATTGCTCGAGCAGTAGTAGACGAAAATCTAGAACGGCAACAGCAAGAACGAACCATGGCACGAGTGATGACGTTAGAAGATGTTGTGACACGGATAAATAGTGGGGAAGTCAAAGAGCTTAATTTAATCTTGAAAGCAGATGTCCAAGGCAGTGTAGAGGCAGTTAAGAGCTCTTTGGAACGACTGGATAGCCCAAGTGCTAGAGTGAATATACTACATGCCGGAAGCGGTGCCGTGAATGAGAGTGATATTCTTCTCGCCGGTGCGTCTGATGCCATTATCTTTGCGTTTAGTGTAGGTGCGGAACCTAGCGCCGGGTTGGCGGCTAACCGAGGTGCGGTGCAAATTCGAACTTACGATATTATTTACAAGCTGATTGAAGATGTAGAAGCTGCGTTAAAGGGAATCTTAGATCCGGTACATCGTGATGTGATAATCGGTAAGGCGGAGATAAGGGAAGTGTTCGGAGCTAAACGTCGCGCCAAGGTTGCGGGCGTATTGGTAACGGAAGGAAGATTCGCACGAGAAGGATTTATAAGGGTCCTCCGGGATGGGGAACTAGTATATAACGGCTCAATCTCGAGCCTGCGCCGGTTTAAAGATGACGTGAATGAGGTTACATCAGGGCTAGAGTGTGGCATAGGTGTGGAAGGGTTTGATGCGTTCGTGGAAGGGGATTTGCTGGAGGCTTTCCGGCGCGAGCGGACTTAATGGGCAGGGATGTGGTTGGTCTTGCCGGGATGTAGATATGTGGCCTAAAGAAGAGCTCCCTGATGAATAGGCGGACTTTAAGAGTCAACGAGCTTTTGCGGCAAGAAATCAGTGTAGTGTTGCAACGAGAGATCCGTGATCCGCGCCTTCGGGCCTTAATTACCGTAACCAAAGTGGAAACCGCTCCAGATCTTAGGCAGGCGAAAGTATATATCAGTGTTATGGGGGATTCTTCTAAAAAAGCTGAAGCTCTACAGGGGCTTACTTCTGCCAAAGGTTATCTCAGGCGTTCGATAGGTGAAATTTTACCGCTCCGGCACGTTCCTAGCTTGAGCTTTGTGTTAGATGATACGTTGGAGAAGGGAGAAGTGGTATTCCAAGTAATGAACAGACTGGCTGAAGAACAAGCTAGGACAGGCTCAGAAGATAACGACGTCGGACTCAGAGGTGGAGATGAATAGGGAGGATGTGGTGGTCAACGGCTTCCTGGGTTTGAATAAGGCATCAGGAATGACGTCTATGGATGTTGTGAGAGTTGTGAAGAGACTTACGGGGATGCGAAAGCGTGTAGGCCACGGGGGGACATTGGACCCGCTAGCTGAGGGAGTACTCCCCATATGTTTCGGTCAAGGAACGAGGCTTATGGAGTATTTGATAAACAAAACGAAGGAATATTCCATGACGATTAGGCTGGGGGTGGAGACCGATACATATGACGCAGAGGGTGTAGTAGTTGAAGAACGTGATGCCTCAGGTATTACGAAGGAAGATGTAGAAATTGCAATACGCTCTTTCCGAGGAACATTTTTGCAAAAACCACCAATGCATAGTGCGCTTAAGAAAAATGGACAGCGGTTGTATACCCTTGCACGTAAAGGTGTTGAAGTGGAATTAGAGCCGAGACAGGTGGAGGTTTACAGCCTAACCGTTGAAAGCTTTGAGGATTGCTTTGTTACGATTCGTGTTGAATGTGGACGCGGCATGTATATGAGATCCTTAGCGCATGATTTGGGCCAGGCGTTAGGATGCGGAGCTCACGCTAGCAACTTAATCCGGGAAAAAGCAGGACCGTTCGTACTCGAAGAGACGGTTACGATAGAGCAGCTGGAGGAGGCGAGTGAATGTGGGCGGTGGCAGCAATTGCTTAAACCAATGGATTTACCTGTGTTGCATTTAAAGAGCATCGTCGTTGGATCTGGGGCAGAAAAATATCTTCGAAACGGACAGCCTGTGTCATTGGGGCATCGAGGCTTGTACGCAGGGCATCTTGAGAGCCACCGGGCATACAGTGAGGATGGGAGGTTCTTAGGGGTGATTCGATTTGATCGTCCGCAGAATATTTGGGGGCCGGTGAAATTGTTCCGCACGGCTGAACCTTCGCCGTTTGCGCCTAAATAGAGTTAGGCATCTAGGCGGGTCAATCATAACCTAACTTGGTAAGTAATTTCTTAGGATTCAAAACTAACAAAGTGTGCGTTTGGTTGTCGTCCAAACCAGCACCTTTTGCTATTTTTAGGCTTAGGTCAGGGCGAAGTAAATCTTCTGGACCATGGGCATCAGAGTCTAATAACAACTGGGCTTCTTGGCTAAGGGCTGTGCTGGCAACATGCCCATTGGATAGACTATGTCCTTGTCTTGCGGTAAGTTCTATAAAGATATGTTGTTTTTTGGGCCAACATCGCTTCTTCTTGTGTCAATAAGCCTGGATGGGCGAGAAGGTCAACAGAGCCAGATCGTAGTGCTGCTAAGTTTGTGCCGGGTTCAACGGGTTCCACGATAGTTTCTCCGTGTACATTTACGAGACGTGCTCCCAACCCCTTCGCCTCTTTTGCGACTAGGTCTATATCGTCTTTCGGGACGTGGGTAATTTCGACCCCGGGTATTGCAAGGATATCCCAGCGGCTGCTGGCGCGTTTGGTGTCCTTCACCAATGTTTTAACCACATACTCTAAGTTACCGTATCCAACGTGATCCGTTATTGCTATGACCTTATATCCTTGTACGTGCGCACGACGTACGAGTTCTATGGGAGAAAGGACTCCGTCACTAAGAAAAGTGTGAGTATGAAAATCGTACATTCTTTATATCCCTGAATTGGTTGAGGATAGCATTGGTGCGATCCGTTATCAACGAACGCAAATGAATGATCCAATCTCGTTGAAAGGGGTATGAGGGCCGGGCTACAATAGGAACCGATAATAATTGGGCCGTTAGCTCAGCTCGGTTAGAGCACCGGACTTTTAATCCGGGTGTCCAGGGTTCGAATCCCTGACGGCCCACCAATTTTACGCACGAATCGTGGTCTTTCCCCAAGGGTAAAATTCGGGGAAGGTCATTTTGCCGACATTTTGCCGACATCAGGATCAGATTGATCGTTGAACCCGGGTCATTGCCGATGCAAAATCCTTCACTGCTTGTTCCTGTAAGCCTGGTACCACGTGACTATATGTATCCATAGTAATGGCGAAAGAAGAGTGGCCCAGCCGTTCTTGCACTACCTTCGGATTAGTCCCAGCCTGAAGCATCATCGTAGCATGGAAATGCCGGAGATCGTGAAGCCTGATATGAGGGCGCCCGATCCGTTTACATAACTGTTTAAATGTTCGGGTTAACACTGAGGGGTCGAGAAGACCCCCGAGGGGCCCAGGGAATACCAATCCCCGGGGTTTATACGCTTCTGCGAATTCCATTTCCTGTAGCAATTGAACCCCGCGTAGTTCTCGAAGAGTGCTAACGGTCTCTGGATCTAGCGCAATGGAACGACGGCTCTTGGCAGATTTTGGCGGTTGCAATACTAGTCCGTGTCCCTTGAGACGCTGGAGAGATTGGACGATAGATGCCATGGCATTGGTGAAGTCAACATTCTTCCATGTTAGCCCGAGTGCTTCTCCCCTCCGGCACCCCGTATAGGCCATAAATTGGAACACTGGATGATAGTTTGTTCGTTTGGCAAGCTCCAGAAGCTGCAAGACCTCGTCGGCGTCGGGTGGCACAAGTTCTGGCCGACGAGTTTTTGGAGGATCGATTGTCGCAACCACATTCCGATGGACCAATCCCCATCGCATGGCGTGCTTTACGGCTTCCCTGAGCACAGCGTGGACGTGACGGACGCTGCGTCCCGACAATCCGGCTGCCAACAAGTGGGATTCCATGGCTTGAACGTCGTTAGGTGAGAGCTTTGATAATGGTATATGGCCAATCGAAGGAACAATGTGTAGACGCATATCGCTCTCATATCGCTCCGCCGTACGTGGACGAGTGTTTGGTAGGACGTAATCTCTTATCCAGCGTTCTAGCAACGCACCAACGGTAATCTTGCCTGTATCTACCGGAATACCTTTGTCCAATGAAGACAACAGCTCCCGTAGTCGACGCTCAGCCTCTGCCTTGGTACCTTTCACCGATAGAAACTTTCGAAGCCGCTTACCGCTTGAGTCTCGTCCCATGTCCACGGTAAGTTCCCATGACCCCCTACTTCGTCTTCTTATACTCCCCTTCATTATCGGCACCTCTTGAGTATATCAGCATCATTATAACAGTAATAATGTTACGAAGCATCATTGTTGCGGTTAAACATCGTCTATAATAAATGTACCTGCTACCCTTGATTTTGGGAGGCGCGTGCAATGGAATATGTTGGTTTCTCTATAATGGTTGTGTTCCTTATAAAAAGGGATCTGACAAAACAGGTGCAAGGTAACGATTAGTGGCAGAGGAGCAAATTTTACCGAGCGAGATTGCGAGGGCGTTAGCCGCCAGGCGCCGTAAGGTAACTGGCAACTGTATGCAGTGCGGTGCTTCATTCGAGGGCACTCTAAAGCGTAAATATTGTTCCCCCAATTGTGCAGCAGCGGCTTACAGGGACCGCAATAGAGATGAGATCAACCGAAGACGACGTTCTCATTACCGGGTTAAGCAGGAAGACTAGTTCCCGTCCCACGAGGATGGGCAGCGGTAATTCTGTAGACCGACGCCCTCGAGATCTTGAACCGATTGGCAACGGATGTGACTGATTCTCCGCTTCTAACCGCGTCCAAAACTTTTTGTACGGGAACCTGAAGCCTCGGCCTTCCCGTGGCCTTGCGGTATAGCTTTCCACCGCATGTAGGGCACCTGGCATTAGCCGATGTCATAGTACCCACACCCGTCTGCTTTGATGTCATCCTCGGGATTTAGATGGCCAAGCTCGTACGTAGTAGGGCTATCCGTGTGCCTAGGGTCTTTTAGTTGGCCAGAATCCCGGGATTGGCTAGTTTGGCCACCTAAATCGTTGGTCGTTTCTGGGAACAGCCATACGTAATATGCGTTACCACGCTTGCCCTTCTCCCCACGACGAATCGATTGCAACCCGAGGGAGTCTTTCGCCCGGCGCAGTGTTTTTTCTGAAATGCCCTCTGCCGTGGCGTCAGCTAAAATGCGGGTAGCCTCAATCGGCCCATCTTTCAGGGTGTTGCGAAGGAATTGTTGGGCTTCTTGCAGGGCAGTCTGTGAGTGAGCGTTGGGCTCCTGGGCCAGGATCATGGCAGCGGTAAGGGAACAGCCCTCCGACCATGTGAAAGTTCCATCTTTTCCCAGTGTATACCCGATGGACGGACCGTGAGGGGCAAGGTTAGACTTGATGTGAACAATCCCCCGCTCATCTGGGTATTCGGGGTTCGCGCCAGCTAAAAGCACTGAGCGTGCAGCAGCCGTGAAGTCGATGGACCCGATTCCACGGTAGATTGCGCGGTTCGCCGTTCCCTTGGTGAGGTGCCGAATAGCCAGTATCGCACAACCGTGGTATTCCGCTAATTCGGCCAAGCCCCCCATTAGCTCTCTTGTTTCGTTTGCCCGGTGCATATCAACCTTTCCACCCATATAAGCTACCAGCGGGTCGATTACCACAAGGACTGGACCAGTCTCGACGATCGCTTCTTCCAGGGTCTTTAAACCATCTTTATCTAACACCAGTTGGCGTTTTATGGCGTGGACGCGGTCGACATCCGCTCCCAGTAGATTGAGTCTCGGACGAACAGTATCGGCCAACCCATCTTCGGCTGATGCCACCAGAACTGAACCTCGCGGGAGACGCTCTTGCCCGGGGAGAAGCGTTCCCGTGCTAATGGCTGATGCAATAGCGAGACTGACCCAAGATTTGCCGGCCTCGGGATCTCCCTCGAGAATCGTAACCTTGCCCCGGGGAAGATACGGATCCCATATCCATTCAACTGACTGGGGAGCAACGTCAGACATCCGTATGGTTATTGTCAGGGGCATGGCGGAGTCGGGCTTCCAGAGTGCTGCTGATTGAACCAAGTCTGTAAGTTCATCAACCGTGTGCCCAGCCTGGAACCAGTCCGTGATGTCACCACCCGCAGGCAAATCAGGCAACCCAGGCAACTTCAGAATCTGTACACTGGCCGCGGTTTTATAAACACTCTCAGCTACACTGCGGGCATGTCTTTTACCCGGATCGTCGTTGTCTGGCAGGATAACGACGATCCGCCCCTCAAGTACATTGGAATACTGATCACGCCACTTTCCGGCGCCCCCGGGATTGCAGGTGGCCACTAGTCCCTCGGCGCGGCAGGTGGCCACATCTTTCTCGCCTTCTGGAATAAATACAGGTTCGCTGGGACCTGATCTTAAAAGTTCCGGCAATCGGTAAAGAATTGGGCGGACACCATCCAGTTTGTATTCCCATCCGCCTTGGCCGTCTGGTCGGCGCTGCAGAAACTTCTTTGGGAAGTTCCGAATAACCTCGAAACTCAGGTTTCCATCAGCATCAAAGTAGGGGTAAGTACTGGTGGGGGATGATCCTGCCTTCATGGTTGCTGCGACCGGGGAGTTGGAGTCATGTTCGTGTATGTTCCCACATCCGCACGAGCCACTGATTTTGTGAGCATAAGTGCTAGACGGCTGCTGAAGTGGCAACCCGCCCGCCATATTTTTCCGAGAACAGTGCGCATACTGCCCATCAGAACTCAGATAGCCGTGACACCGGACACCCTGCCGTCGTGGCTGGGTATCAAATCCACCGCATATCATGCAAGGATGGTCACGCTTGTGACGTTGATCCGGGGAGATTCGCATTAATCGGTCTCGGGTTCACCCGTTTGCTTTAGCAACCGCTCAAGAGCAGCCCGGGGTACGAGAATGCGACGTCCAATTCGCAAAGCTGGAATTTCTCCCCGGTGAACTGCCTCGTATGCGGTATTACGTCCTACTCCTAGAGATTCTGCGACCTCATCTACAGTCAAGACCAGGCGGTGTTCAATAGCCGTGTTCATTTGCTTTAATCCCCCGTGATTACCTTTGGTTGCGGCAAGTCTGGACCACTGGTATCCTCATGTCACGAACTATTTTCATGCCTAGCTATGCCTAGTTATCAGAATGAATTAAAAATGATAAACAAACGAACCAGTTTGCTTTTGCTCGCCGTGTGGGCTACGTCCAGGGGAGAGATCAGCTACCGGGACGCTGTTGCCCATGCTACCAGGCTCCTAGGCAAGAGCGAGCCATCCAAGGCAGACCGGCAAGCATTTTCGGCCGGAGCGTGTAACCTCAAGGCCCATAACCTGGTTACACTGGAAATGCACACAACACGGGTTGCTCGTATAAAAGCGGTGAGGAGCTATTCGGTTAACCAGGTTTGGAAAAGAGGGTTAACGCGCTACATAGAGCGTGAGGTTGATATTCCAACCCGGGAAAAAGTTTTCGAATCCATTGGATGGTACGGCTTCACGAAAAAACAACAAGACGACTGTAAAGGAGCGTTTGCCTGGGATCTTTTCTGGTTGCTCATCCGGGACGTAGCTTTCTATTTGGCCCGGGGTCTTACCCCGGAAGAGGCGGCAAATGCAATAAATAACTTCGTACCCCCTTCCCTCGCCCGGGCCCTTGCTATCACATCGAAGGAGCGAAGGATGGATCTCGTACGTGCATCTGAAATGGTTACGGGTTGGGCTCGGGAAAAAAGTGATCCCATGAGGGGAGCCTTCTTGTTCACCGACACTATAGCACCGGACTGGGCCTACAGTGGTCCGAAATATGAACACGAGAAACGTGCGGTAGGGCTTGCTGAAAATGAGCTCAACCGACTGGTAAACCAAAAGGGACTAGACCGCATCTCAGAACTCAGAACCTTTGGCTCCTGGGTGTATGCTTTTTATCACATGGGGGGATTAGGGATTCGCGGATGAGAGAAAACTTGAATAGCCACCGTAGACAAAAATTCACCTAGTGATAGTCCGCTAGGCTAACTCCCACGCCTGATTCCCTGCTATCCCAAATAAAAGCCCATAGCACTAGATTTGTGGGATTTAAGGGTATAATTGCCAAAAAGCAGGATACGCAGATCACGTGTATAGACTGGCTCCGATACTAGCTCTGTTGATACTTCTAAGTATCCTTGCGTGTGAGGTTTCAGAAACTCCACCGGCGCAGCCCTCTCCGACTCCTGACCTTGATGCGACAATACAAGCTCGGTTACAACTTGTATTGGACTCAACACCGTCGCCATCCCCGACGGCAACCCCAGTTAAATCTCCAGATATTGATGCGACAGTACAAGCTCGGTTACAACTTGTATTGGATTCAACACCGTCGCCGTCCCCCACGGAATCACCGAGTGGAATCTCAACACCGACAATTCCACCGAAATCTACCTCTAATACGACCACTTTTGAGGAAGCTCAAGCGTGGGGAATCAGAAGTTCTAACGTCGTGCTACACATAGGGGAAACTGCTCCGGTATGTGGTGAAGTCGCTTTTTACGTCGTGGGACCACCAGACGGTTATCCTTCAGTCGACCCTCTTGTTTTGGTTCTGGACCAACCACCACCGCATCCGTTACTCCGCTTAGTCAGATGGGCACGTTCAGATTTCACCGTCGTCATTTGGGGAGCCTCTGTGTCGAAAGGGAATTTCCAACAGGCCACTGGGGACTCTCTTGCTGGAGGGAACCCCTTTACACAGATGTTAATGGTTGCTGCGTATTATGAGGGCAAAAACATCTGCGTTACTGGCTTAATCAGTTCGTATCAAGGTGTGCCCGCAATTGAAGTGTTTTCTTCTCTCCAGATACTAATTGCTCCGTAAATCTGCCTGATATTGCTGGGATACAAATGTTGGTATATTGTAATGCAATGGGTGAGGAACGAGATTGAAGCGATCCAAATCGATATATGGGATGTTGTGTGGCCTGATCGCCGTTGTTTCCGTTGTCGTGCTCTCTGCGGCCGCTTGTTCTAGCCCTGACGTCGCGGCGACGGTGGATGCCAGACTTGCTCAGGAACGCGCAATAGAAGCGACGGTAGAAGCTCGGATCAAGGAAGAAGCAGCTTCCCAACCAACACCGACATTAGTACCGACACCGACACCAGCACCTATTCCTACAGCCACACCCACCCCACGAGTAAGGCCGACTTGGACTCCTGAACCGGAGCCGACTGCGACCCGGGCGCGACCGACTTCTACTCCAAGGTCTACACGGACTCCAACTCCGCGTCCGATTTCTGCTTATACCCATGCTAACTCAGGAGAAAACTATTTAAATCTCAAGCTGTATGAACTGGCTATAGAGGCTTTCAGCAAGGCTATTGACATAGATCCCGATGAAGCTGAATACCGTTATCGCCGGGGTGTATCTCAATACGAGTTGGCTGTAGAAACCATTACTGAATATGAGAGAACAAGACATTATAACTATGCCATAGACGACTTCAACGCGGGTATTATGCTTGACGTTGACGGGTCATGGTCCTTCCACAAACGGCGTGGTATAACGTATTATCGACTGGGTGAATACGAAGTAGCTATCGACGACTTAAGCAAAGCCATAGAGTTTGACAGCAAAGATGAATACAACTATTACTGGCGCGGTTTGGCGTATAAAGAGCTGGATGAACACGAAGTAGCTATCAATGACTTTAGCAAAGCCATAGAGTTATCTCCGAATGAACTCGCGTTCATCAACGAGCGTGGAGGTTCTTATTACCATATAAAATCATATCAGCGGGCTCTTGAGGATGCTGACACCATGATTAGCCAAAACTCCAGCAATCCTTTTTGGACAGTGTCGGCCTATAACCTTAAGGGTCTGGTCTACCACACTACTGGCGAATATGAGTTGGCCATAAACAGTTACAGTCAGGCTATCGAGCTATCCCCGGAGCATGCTACGATCTACTCTCATCGGGCTAGTGCCTACGAGATGTTGGGCCTATATTCTGAACAGCAAGCGGATGAAGATTCCGCTTGCTACTACGATTCTCAATACTGCTAATGCCTTTATTCTGCTAGTCCGGCAATCTTGTGAAGCTGTTTTATAGCCCTGATCTTCCCCGCTGCCGTAATACCACCGCGCTTGCCGTTAACCCTGGAGAGAATAACGTTCCTGAGTTCCAGTACTGACGCCAGTTCCACCCGGGCCATTGCTTCGGAAAGCAGGACCCCTTTCATCTTCAGGACGATGTTCTCATTACCGGCTGGACCGGGGGTAATCAGGTCCATGAACTGGGGAGTCCTGACCCTGCGATCGTGGCACCAGTGCTTGCTCCGACTGACGAACCTGCACGCCTCTGCTTTGGAACCGGTCACGGCGTAGGCGTTAACAAACAACTGCTCAAGTCTAGATAGTTGATCCCAGCCCGGCAGTTCGGACAGGAGTCGGCTGAACTCTTCCCCGTATTCGAGTAGCTTATTTTGCCTGATTATTCCTGAATACATACAATAAACAGCATATCATTCAATTCCATTGGAGTTTTTCATCAGGATAGACTCATTGATAAAAGGCACAATGACAACAACCCCGAGGCATAGAGGGTTATATCGAGCTATGGACTCGTATATGACAGGGAAGGATGTGTAAATTACGTGCCGTCTGTGGAATTGATTAATGATCTGACTTCTGCCCCAGCCGAATACATAATTTTAAAGGGACATCTCCGGTTAACTGTAACCAATTCAATAGCCGAACAAGGCCGTATTACAAGTAATCCAACTTGGGGCCAGGCGATTCTGAAGGCTCCCAGAGACTTGCTGGCACGGTTTGCCGTAACTGCAGGAATAGGTGTTGGCTTGTTGGCTTTGTATTTAATCGCTGACAATGCTTACCCCCATGGCCCGTCGGTATTCACAGGTGAGACGGAGGTGGTGTGCATAGAAGAACGTAGGTGCCGAGAGGTTCCGATATACAAAGAGGTCACAAGCGGGTTGAATAATCCTGGTTGGGTCGGTGTGGTAAGGACTATGGGTCTCCTCATAATCGTTCCTGCGGTTATATTACTTGGGTCGGCGATTTACTACGGCATTCAAGTTGAAAAATATGTGCCTGCTTACATGAAAATGGGACCTAATATGTGGAGGACTATTAGTAATATACGAAGGCCGGGGGGTCTTGATGACAGGTTGTTTGTTCCCTATCCCACGGATGGACCACACCTTGTTGACCGGATCGAGAAACGTTCGTCCAGGGAAATTACGAGAAGAAAAAACGCCATGAAATCTGTGTTTTCTGACGTAAAACTTAAAACACCATATGACCGTTCAGCATGGGCTGCATACCACTTTCATTTAGCCCTTTTAGGTGAATATACAGCGGCGATTGAGGTCGTGGACTTTTGGATTAAGAACTGGACGGATCGTGAGGCTCAAAGGGTAGGCATGGTGTGGAAAACAGAATATGAAAGGTTGCTATCCGGTGAAACTGACGGGCCCGGTGTTGGTGAATCAACCTTACATACATTTTCAGAGAACGGGCCAAACTGGACCCTGGAAGAACTTCGTCACTTAAGAACACCTGATCCCGAGCACTGCAATTCATGTGGGAGACGGCTTCCGGACGATCATTTCCTGTGTTTTGAATGTAAGGAGCTTTCCTGCATGAATTGTCGTTCTTCCACGGGGGCATGTCTGTCGTGTAATCCGTACCGGTCACCAAGAATCCCTGGAATAGTGAGCAAGTATGAGTGGTTTGATTGGGGTTCGAATTTCAGAGGCGATCCTTAAGGTGAATTTATCGCCTGTGTGACTTCCTAACAATAAAGGTATGCCCCGTGTCTCAACCGGCTCAAAAATTGGTACCAATTTTTGTACCAACGCGGGGAGAAACCCTGGGACACGGAGAGGCGATTCAGGCACAAACTCCGACGTCGTGATACACTGAGCTACGCCTAGAGACAATAAAGCACGAGTTTTGCAAGCAGGGGGTCACGGGTTCGAATCCCGTCAGATCCATCACCTTTTTGCGATTGAGAAGCGCATAAAGAAAACGAGTATGAAGTTACTAGCACTCACCTTGGGTTTCTTGCTACTGGTAGCTTCTGCCTGTGGCGGAGATATGAAGGAAGCTGATACCCCCGTCTCAAACTTATCGGATGATCCAGAACTGGATATCCGATTCAGCGACTCTGTCACGGAATATGTTGAAAATAACTGGGCAACTTGGGAACGAGGGCAACAAGTCGGCGAGTGCCTTATCACAAACTCAGCGACACTGACCAAAAAATCAAAAGAAGCTGTGATTGAACATGGAATAGACGAGGCTTTTGACAGAGTTTCTGGAACACATTCACAGAGTCTGAGCACAGTCTGGGATTTGTGCAAAACAGAAAGTGAGACGAGCGCCCCATCGTCCTCTGAATCTGCCGATGCGACTAATACTAAGCCTAACCAGAAAACACCTCTAACTCCTCCTCCTCCTTCTACACCTGGCTCCAGGTATGTACCTTCTCCAACTCCTACCCCTGGACCCATCCCAGAACTAGGAATCACGTGTAGTGTAGATCAAGCAGAACGGGAGGTTCAGTGTCAAGCCAATCAGGATCCTGAAGGTGGTGATCTGAATTGGACTACGAATGCAAGCTCTCAACATGGAGGAGGTTCCGTTTTCACTTTCATAGTCAGCGAGATTGTGCCGGAAATTAACGTAAAATTTGAAGCGTGCATTAATGATTCTTGTAAAACAGTCACAACCACGATCGATGCTCCAGAACTCTTGCAATCGGTTCGTTCTGACTTCAGTGGTAAGCGGTGCACAACAGCTAGCAATCCACAGCCCATATTTACCCATCACGTCATTCCTTTGGAACTCCTCACCTTTGTAATTCCTCCGGGAACTGCAGCAAGTGGCATGTTGAAACCACATGCATATTTGATCGGTCCTGGGGGTGAAGGATTATTTGGTGACAAACCTTGGTCGGGTTACCCGCGTTCTGTTCCTGTAACCGTTCCTGTTACATCTTGGCTTGTAGAAGTGGGAGCGTACAGATCTACAGCATACGGTACGAACGCTCCAGAGCCACCCATTGAATATATGCTTATTTTTGAAGTGAGTTGTGAAGTTTACTTTAAACTAGATCATACAGCCCCACTCGTCGACAAAATCGAGGCATTGGGGCCTTTCCCGGTGGGAAGCAATACCCAACTTAAGATGCCAACCAAATTTGAGGCCGGCGAATTGGTGACATATTCGTCCGGGGTGAATCCAGGTGGGAATGTTGATTTTGGTGTTTACAACACCACGATAGAACGGACATTTGGAAATCAGGACCGATACGCTAATGGGCATCATGATCAATCTCTTAATGAAGATTGTCCATTTGATTATTTCACGCCTGAACTTCGGGAGAAGCACTATGCGCTGATTGGGGATGAGAGTACCAGGCAAATACTTGTTGGCACGAAACGATGCCGTGTCTCAGCTGACTCGGACGTCCCTGGGACTATTAAGGGTGCCTGGTTTATGCCAGGAGGAAACATAGGAGGGGCTTGGGGAATTCATGAATCTGTTTTTTCCATATCGACGTCTCATGAAGCCCATTGGGTTCGCGCCACGTTCGCAGAACATCCAGAAACCGGTGGGGAATTTGAAATAATCGTGGCACCTGAAGATGCGACCTACATTGGCCCCTCGAAAGTCACTGATGAACATTGCTATGAGAGCTACACCAAGTATCATGAGAAGAAGGATCCAGTATATCTGCACGTTAAGCTGACGACTTCGACTGATTTGCGACTGGAGCATGGAACAGGTAGCTGCGCAAATCGTACTTCGGTCGAAACCCTGTTATTAGTGCGATAGATTATGGGCATGTATACGATCTACGAATTCTGAAATCATCCACAATCAACTATCGGTTAATATGTTTCACTTTGATGGTATTTGCAGGGAGTTTATCGCCTGTGTGACTTCCTAACAATAAAGGTATGCCCCGTGCCCCAACCGGCTCAACAATTTGCCGACATTTTGCCGACATATTTACCGTTACAGGAGATAACCAGGCGGTACCAGATGTCAGGGTTAAGTTCATTGCTAGGTACAATTAGGTACTAGAAGGTATCTGGCAATACGCAGTAAAATGAGCCTGATCGAACTTTTAATCCGGGTGTCCAGGGTTCGAATCCCTGACGGCCCACCAATTTTACGCACGAATCGGGGTCTTTCCCCAAGGGTAAAATTCTGGGAAGGTCATTTTGCCGACATCGGGATTAAATTGATCGTTGGACCCGGGTCATTGAAAAGAGTTTTGAGGTAGCTATATGCAGGAAGCTTTACGTGATAAATCGAGAGATAAAATTGCCGCGAGCCTAGAAGCTGCCGGTATACAGGCCGAGATGGTTGATCGGGATTTGGAAAGACCCGAAGAGAAGATAAGGACGACTCAATTGTTCGGGAAAAGTTCTCTTGGGCTCATCGACATACGAACAGATAGTCCAATCAGTTGGATTAATGTAGTCAGAACAAAGAGAAGAGACAAACACGGTCCAGCACGATACCGGGTGGTTTTTGGGATACCTGATCAAAATATCCCCATGAATCACAACCAACTGAAACTCAAGACGGTAAGGAAAAAAATGTTCCCACTCTTCGGGAAGGTCACCGATGTTTCCTGGAGAAGCAAAGCACCTACCTTATTGTTGGCAAAGACACTTTCCGAGGATGAGCAGATAGACAGAGCTGTGGTAGACTTAGGGGATGTGACGATTTTCACGCATCCCAATCAATTCCAAGGCTGGACCATAGAAATCAATAAGATTTTCTCTCCGCATCCACCCGTTGTAACGATTGATCGATGGAAAGCTCTCGAAAAAACTGCTAATCATCTTCTTTCGTCACCGGTTTAGACTGGGTTCCAACTTATTGTAACAAGGAACGGTTGCCGTGAATTTTGGAATCTTCAATGAAATCCCTATGCATGACAGGATCACGCCGGCACAAGCATTCAACGATGCGTTCGAAGTGTTCTATGCTGCGGAGGAACTGGGGATTGATACAATCTGGTTGGGAGAGAACCATTTTACGGCCGAGTGGAGTCTGTGCTCTTCCCCGTTGAGTATAGCGGCTGCTCTTGCTACCAGTACTCAGCGTGTCCGGATTGGCACCGCCGTTTCCGTTTTGCCCATAGCGAACCCTTTGCACTTGTTAGAGCAAGCTGGAACGGTCGACCAGCTGAGCTCTGGAAGGCTCGAATTTGGGGTAGGTCGGAGTGGTGTTGCCTTGCCATATCGAACTCATAAGCAACCCTATACAGAAAGCCGAGGACGATTTTTGGAGTCACTGGAAATAATCTCTCGGGCTTGGACGGAAGAACGATTTACCTTTCACGGCGATTATTATCATTATGACGACGTCTCAGTTATGCCAGCACCGTATCAAAATCCACATCCTCCGATATCCATCGCTGCGAGTAGCCCCGAGTCATTTGCTTTAGCGGGACGTTTGGGGCACGCAGTCTTGATGGAATCGAGAGGGCGCCAGACGCAGGTCCGCGACAATTTAATGACGTACCGAAAAGCCCGTTCCGAAGCAGGTCATGTGGGCCCTGAAAAGGTCTTTCTGCGATTGGGAGTGTATGTAGCTGAGACGGAACAAAAAGCTGTGTCCGACCCTGAGTACAGCACGATGATCTACTATAAACGTTTCTCAGCTCTAATTGCGGATCCTTTAGAAGGTCTCAACAATGAAGCTCTTGAAGCAAGAGCTGAAAGAAGTCGGATCGTTGCCGAGATGACATATGCGCAGGTCCTCGCTAGTGAGGTAGTTTATGGGACGCCGGAGATGGTATTCGAAAAAATTGCTCAGCTACAAGATGATCTAGGCATTTCCGGACTTGTCTTGGACGTAAACTGTGGTGGACGCATGTCATCACAGCAAACAATTGCGTCCATGAAATTGTTTTGTGAGCATGTAATCCCTAAGTTTCGTTAGATTCTGAGTCTGACCTTTGGTGTTTCCGTCTGATTCTGTATTGGAGCCCTAGAATTGCAGCAAGGTTATCGCCCGCGCGACTTCCTAACAATAAAGATATGCTCCGTGCCTCAACCGGCTCAAAAGTTTGTACCAACTCGGGGAGAAACGCTGGGACACGGAGGGACAGTTCAGGAACAAAACCTGACGTCGCGATACACTGAGCTACGCCTAGAGACAGTAAAGCACGAGTTTTGCAAGCAGGGGGTCATGGGTTGGGATCTCAGCAAATTCACCACAGTTCTAGGTATAAAAAAGCCCCCTCAAGGGAATCGAGGGGGCTTTTTTATAGGAGACAGTATCGAATCAACTCTTCGATCTGAGAGTCTGTACACCCAGCCCAAGGGCTACTAGCATCATGCCTATCCATCCGATAAACCCAACCATGTCTACTGCATCTACATTACTAATAATAAATAGAGCCCCGGCAATGACTGCAAGTCCACCGATGATTATGTGGAAATTTTTATCATAGAATTTCAGCCAAAACAACCATATGGGGGAATTTTTATCAATGGGTGCATTGTCACGCTCCAGAATAATACCTATGCCAAGGAGGGCCATCAGTAACCCACCCACGAAACTGAATGGGGTTTCCAATGAAAAGCTGTGAACCATGAGGCGTGTCCCCTCTGCTGCATCACTAGCTTCTGTCACAGCCCACTCAATCCCGATTCCTATGGCCATCATTGCGACCAGTATCAGGGCCATGATTGCGCTAATGTTGGCGTAGTCGGCTCCCGCACCGTTTCCAGCGGCCATCTTTCGGGATATGTTTAGAAATCCAAGAAATATAGCACCCATTCCGCCGAATCCCATCAGCATACCGAATTTAGCCAAGACCGGATCGGCCATAAGGTCGGCTGCATTTTCAGCCGCAGTTGTATCCGATCCATCGCTACCGGGGTAAATAGCCAGCCATCCGACAAGTGACACAATTATTCCAATAATAAGAAGTAAACCGGTCTGCATTTTTGATCCCATTAAATACCCCTTTCATTCCCACTCAGTGGTTCGATATCCCATAGTCACAAGAACTGTTTAACAATGTCAATAACATTACGACCCACTTAACAACAGCTTTATAAGCCTTAATAGCATCCCCGACTTCCTAACAATAAAGGTATGACCCGTGCTTCAACCGGCCCGAAAAGTTTGCCGACATATGTACCGATACAGGAGATAACTAAGCGGTACCAGATGTCAGGATTAAGTTCATTACTAGGTACAACTAGGTACTAGAAAGCACCTGGGAATACGCAGTAAAATGAGTCTGGTCGAACTTTTAATCCGGGTGTCCAGGGTTCGAATTCCTGACGGCCCACCAATTTTACGCATGAATCGAGGTCTTTACTCAAGGTTTAAATTCTGGGAAGGTCATTTTGCAGACATCGGAAATGTAACATGAGGCGAGCAGCGCGCCTGGATATCACGTTAAGCGAGGCAGTGGACGAGTGCGCCACGCTGATGATAAATCGCTGAAAATAGAGGCGCCCGGCGGCAAAACTTCGCCACAGGAGAGATGCAATGGTAAAACAAAGGATCCAGACTCTCAGCGCCGAAGAGGCCAAACAACTCCATTACGAGGCTCTGGTCTTCGATAGCCAGGCGCCCCCCCCAACTAGAAGTTTTCTATTCACCGACAACATGAAGATCGCCATAGATGAGTCTGCCGCTCGTGGGATGAGTCGAGATCATGCTCTAGAGATCGCCAGTGCCATGGTTGTGGGAGAGGTACAAACGTCGGTGCAAGCACGGAAAGCCTACCTCGATCTTTGGGAAAGGGCCGGGGTGACAGCGGCCAGCGTCACCTGCGCCGCTACAAGTGAGATGAGTGTGGCTTTCGATGACGCCGTGGAATCCATCGCCAACGCCCGCGCGATTGTCGACGCTCTCGAAGAAAATCTTACTGTCATCCTGAAGGGCAGCGACATAGATCGGGCCCATCGGGATTCCAAGCATGGTCTTATCATTGACTTTCAGGACACGACACCTTTTGGCGGAAACTTGGGACGCATCGAGTTCTTTTTCAACCTAGGGCTGCGAATTGTACAACTCACTTACAACCTGAGAAATCTAGTGGGAGACGGCTGCCTTGAGTCCTACAAGAGTGGCTTGTCCTATTTTGGCAAAGACGTAGTAAGACGCCTCAACGAACTGGGGATAGTGGTTGATGTGAGCCACTCCAGCGAACAGGTGGGATGGGACGCGCTGGAGATATCATCAGACCCCATAGCGATCACCCACGCCTTTAGCTCCTCCGTCTGTTATCACGAGCGCGGTAAAAGCGACGAACTGGCCCGAGCAATAGCCGACAAGGGTGGTTACTTTGGAGTGCTGATAGTCCCAGGCTTCCTTCAGAACAAAAGACTGGTGACTACCCTCGATGACTTTGCCGACCACGTAGAGCACATTGTGAACATAATGGGTATAGACCACGTGGGAATCGGCAGTGACCTGACTGGCAACATCATCCAATTTCCCGACGAGATGCCCGCAGCAGCCGAACATTCTGGGAGACGCCACGATGACTTTGGCTGGTCGGGGTTCAGGGAAGAACATCGTGCGACCGGGGAGTACCAGATGGTAGGATTTAATAACTTTGGCGATTGGCCCAACATTACAGTGAAGCTGGCAGAGCGCGGGTTCAACGAAAGGGAACTTCGTCAACTCTTGGGCCTGAACTTTTTGAGGTACTTCCGTCAAGTGGTGGGCTAGAGTCTAAAATGTGATGTGTAGCCTCTCGCTCGCGGACGCCACAGCAAGGGAGCTCATGACGATATTTTGTAAACAGACCTAAAAGACCAGTTAGAGAAGTTGTAACCGCTAAGCAACGCACCGTGGGGTTGAGGACAGGTAGCGTCCCTGGCACCTGGCGGCGGTCGTAAAGCCCGTGACAATAGCTGGCGGATAAACTCCGGACATCAGAAAAGGCTGTCTGAGCAGGCCTCGGTAAACAGCCTTTAAGCCAGGCCAATAGCGGATGAAGGAGATGTAAATTGAATAATGAACACCCACCCATAGATGCACTGGTAACCTTTTTGTAGACTAAATATATTGACTCCACCGCGTCCTTCTACACGGAGACATTGGAGTTAGAGCTAGCTTATGATCAGGAATACTGTCGTTTCTATTACGCAGGCCCTGTCCGACGTGGACGACCTTCTGTAGAACAAGGTGTTCAGAGATGTTGCGTGTTTGCTCGGTTCACGAGTTGAACAGCATATCCACTGACCTTGATCAGCTTCTCTTTCTTTGCTTTTGCCATCCTTTTTACTCTGTGTTCCACTTTCAACGCTAGGCTTCTAGATCCAAGTTTCTCTTTGAATACCAGGCGCAAAGGCCCCCTACCTTTGAGGTATCTTGATCCTGCATCGCCTCCACTCTGGTGTTGGGCGAATCTGCGATCGACATCGGTGGAGATGCCGGTATAGAGGGTATCATCACGGCATCTTATGAGATACAAGTACCAGTCAGACATTGGGATTCAATTGTTCTCGCCATCAAATCGGGTTTGTTCCAGTTTTTCCCAACGGGCGTAGGCATCCTCCAGCAGCTTCTTTACTGTCTCCAGCCTATCGTTGGCAGCAATAATGTCAGCCCTGTCCTTCTTGTAGAATCCTGGATCTCCCATGGCTTGGAACAAGTTATGCTGTTCTCTTTCAAGCCATTCAATGGTATCCGGCAGTGCATTCAGTTCCTTTTGCTGCTTGAATCCAAGTTTAAGCTTTGCAATGGGTGTCTGAGCCAGTACGGTGTCTTGTTTCTTAAAAGATGCCTTCCTCGGTTTTGCCTCCTGTGGACGCTGCCGCAGCCAGTCATCATACCCGCCCACGTACTCTTTCACGATGGATTCGCCTTCAAAAACGAGGGTGCTCGTCGCGATGTTGTTGATAAGCGTCCTATCATGGCTGACGAGGAGGATCGTTCCCGTGTAGCTCATTAAGAGGTGCCGATAATGAAGGGGAGTATAAGAAGACGAAGTAGGGGGTCATGGGAACTTACCGTGGACATGGGACGAGACTCAAGCGGTAAGCGGCTTCGAAAGTTTCTATCGGTGAAAGGTACCAAGGCAGAGGCTGAGCGTCGACTACGGGAGCTGTTGTCTTCATTGGACAAAGGTATTCCGGTAGATACAGGCAAGATTACCGTTGGTGCGTTGCTAGAACGCTGGATAAGAGATTACGTCCTACCAAACACTCGTCCACGTACGGCGGAGCGATATGAGAGCGATATGCGTCTACACATTGTTCCTTCGATTGGCCATATACCATTATCAAAGCTCTCACCTAACGACGTTCAAGCCATGGAATCCCACTTGTTGGCAGCCGGATTGTCGGGACGCAGCGTCCGTCACGTCCACGCTGTGCTCAGGGAAGCCGTAAAGCACGCCATGCGATGGGGATTGGTCCATCGGAATGTGGTTGCGACAATCGATCCTCCAAAAACTCGTCGGCCAGAACTTGTGCCACCCGACGCCGACGAGGTCTTGCAGCTTCTGGAGCTTGCCAAACGAACAAACTATCATCCAGTGTTCCAATTTATGGCCTATACGGGGTGCCGGAGGGGAGAAGCACTCGGGCTAACATGGAAGAATGTTGACTTCACCAATGCCATGGCATCTATCGTCCAATCTCTCCAGCGTCTCAAGGGACACGGACTAGTATTGCAACCGCCAAAATCTGCCAAGAGCCGTCGTTCCATTGCGCTAGATCCAGAGACCGTTAGCACTCTTCGAGAACTACGCGGGGTTCAATTGCTACAGGAAATGGAATTCGCAGAAGCGTATAAACCCCGGGGATTGGTATTCCCTGGGCCCCTCGGGGGTCTTCTCGACCCCTCAGTGTTAACCCGAACATTTAAACAGTTATGTAAACGGATCGGGCGCCCTCATATCAGGCTTCACGATCTCCGGCATTTCCATGCTACGATGATGCTTCAGGCTGGGACTAATCCGAAGGTAGTGCAAGAACGGCTGGGCCACTCTTCTTTCGCCATTACTATGGATACATATAGTCACGTGGTACCAGGCTTACAGGAACAAGCAGTGAAGGATTTTGCATCGGCAATGACCCGGGTTCAACGATCAATCTGATCCTGATGTCGGCAAAATGTCGGCAAAATGACCTTCCCCGAATTTTACCCTTGGGGAAAGACCACGATTCGTGCGTAAAATTGGTGGGCCGTCAGGGATTCGAACCCTGGACACCCGGATTAAAAGTCCGGTGCTCTAACCGAGCTGAGCTAACGGCCCAATTATTATCGGTTCCTATTGTAGCCCGGCCCTCATACCCCTTTCAACGAGATTGGATCATTCATTTGCGTTCGTTGATAACGGATCGCACCAATGCTATCCTCAACCAATTCAGGGATATAAAGAATGTACGATTTTCATACTCACACTTTTCTTAGTGACGGAGTCCTTTCTCCCATAGAACTCGTACGTCGTGCGCACGTACAAGGATATAAGGTCATAGCAATAACGGATCACGTTGGATACGGTAACTTAGAGTATGTGGTTAAAACATTGGTGAAGGACACCAAACGCGCCAGCAGCCGCTGGGATATCCTTGCAATACCCGGGGTCGAAATTACCCACGTCCCGAAAGACGATATAGACCTAGTCGCAAAAGAGGCGAAGGGGTTGGGAGCACGTCTCGTAAATGTACACGGAGAAACTATCGTGGAACCCGTTGAACCCGGCACAAACTTAGCAGCACTACGATCTGGCTCTGTTGACCTTCTCGCCCATCCAGGCTTATTGACACAAGAAGAAGCGATGTTGGCCCAAAAAACAACATATCTTTATAGAACTTACCGCAAGACAAGGACATAGTCTATCCAATGGGCATGTTGCCAGCACAGCCCTTAGCCAAGAAGCCCAGTTGTTATTAGACTCTGATGCCCATGGTCCAGAAGATTTACTTCGCCCTGACCTAAGCCTAAAAATAGCAAAAGGTGCTGGTTTGGACGACAACCAAACGCACACTTTGTTAGTTTTGAATCCTAAGAAATTACTTACCAAGTTAGGTTATGATTGACCCGCCTAGATGCCTAACTCTATTTAGGCGCAAACGGCGAAGGTTCAGCCGTGCGGAACAATTTCACCGGCCCCCAAATATTCTGCGGACGATCAAATCGAATCACCCCTAAGAACCTCCCATCCTCACTGTATGCCCGGTGGCTCTCAAGATGCCCTGCGTACAAGCCTCGATGCCCCAATGACACAGGCTGTCCGTTTCGAAGATATTTTTCTGCCCCAGATCCAACGACGATGCTCTTTAAATGCAACACAGGTAAATCCATTGGTTTAAGCAATTGCTGCCACCGCCCACATTCACTCGCCTCCTCCAGCTGCTCTATCGTAACCGTCTCTTCGAGTACGAACGGTCCTGCTTTTTCCCGGATTAAGTTGCTAGCGTGAGCTCCGCATCCTAACGCCTGGCCCAAATCATGCGCTAAGGATCTCATATACATGCCGCGTCCACATTCAACACGAATCGTAACAAAGCAATCCTCAAAGCTTTCAACGGTTAGGCTGTAAACCTCCACCTGTCTCGGCTCTAATTCCACTTCAACACCTTTACGTGCAAGGGTATACAACCGCTGTCCATTTTTCTTAAGCGCACTATGCATTGGTGGTTTTTGCAAAAATGTTCCTCGGAAAGAGCGTATTGCAATTTCTACATCTTCCTTCGTAATACCTGAGGCATCACGTTCTTCAACTACTACACCCTCTGCGTCATATGTATCGGTCTCCACCCCCAGCCTAATCGTCATGGAATATTCCTTCGTTTTGTTTATCAAATACTCCATAAGCCTCGTTCCTTGACCGAAACATATGGGGAGTACTCCCTCAGCTAGCGGGTCCAATGTCCCCCCGTGGCCTACACGCTTTCGCATCCCCGTAAGTCTCTTCACAACTCTCACAACATCCATAGACGTCATTCCTGATGCCTTATTCAAACCCAGGAAGCCGTTGACCACCACATCCTCCCTATTCATCTCCACCTCTGAGTCCGACGTCGTTATCTTCTGAGCCTGTCCTAGCTTGTTCTTCAGCCAGTCTGTTCATTACTTGGAATACCACTTCTCCCTTCTCCAACGTATCATCTAACACAAAGCTCAAGCTAGGAACGTGCCGGAGCGGTAAAATTTCACCTATCGAACGCCTGAGATAACCTTTGGCAGAAGTAAGCCCCTGTAGAGCTTCAGCTTTTTTAGAAGAATCCCCCATAACACTGATATATACTTTCGCCTGCCTAAGATCTGGAGCGGTTTCCACTTTGGTTACGGTAATTAAGGCCCGAAGGCGCGGATCACGGATCTCTCGTTGCAACACTACACTGATTTCTTGCCGCAAAAGCTCGTTGACTCTTAAAGTCCGCCTATTCATCAGGGAGCTCTTCTTTAGGCCACATATCTACATCCCGGCAAGACCAACCACATCCCTGCCCATTAAGTCCGCTCGCGCCGGAAAGCCTCCAGCAAATCCCCTTCCACGAACGCATCAAACCCTTCCACACCTATGCCACACTCTAGCCCTGATGTAACCTCATTCACGTCATCTTTAAACCGGCGCAGGCTCGAGATTGAGCCGTTATATACTAGTTCCCCATCCCGGAGGACCCTTATAAATCCTTCTCGTGCGAATCTTCCTTCCGTTACCAATACGCCCGCAACCTTGGCGCGACGTTTAGCTCCGAACACTTCCCTTATCTCCGCCTTACCGATTATCACATCACGATGTACCGGATCTAAGATTCCCTTTAACGCAGCTTCTACATCTTCAATCAGCTTGTAAATAATATCGTAAGTTCGAATTTGCACCGCACCTCGGTTAGCCGCCAACCCGGCGCTAGGTTCCGCACCTACACTAAACGCAAAGATAATGGCATCAGACGCACCGGCGAGAAGAATATCACTCTCATTCACGGCACCGCTTCCGGCATGTAGTATATTCACTCTAGCACTTGGGCTATCCAGTCGTTCCAAAGAGCTCTTAACTGCCTCTACACTGCCTTGGACATCTGCTTTCAAGATTAAATTAAGCTCTTTGACTTCCCCACTATTTATCCGTGTCACAACATCTTCTAACGTCATCACTCGTGCCATGGTTCGTTCTTGCTGTTGCCGTTCTAGATTTTCGTCTACTACTGCTCGAGCAATGCGGTCATTGCCGACTACGTAAAACGCATCCCCTGCTTGAGGCAGCTCACTAAATCCCAGGATTTCTATTGGTACCGACGGCCCAGCTTCTTTTATTCTTTCCCCAAGATCATTGACCATTGCTCGAACTCGACCCCAAGCTCCACCTGCTACTACGCTATCACCCACCCTAACAACCCCATTCTGAACCAAAACCGTGGCCAAGGGGCCTTTGCTGCGGTTAAGCTGCACTTCAATAATTGTCCCGTTACCGGGCCTATCAAAGTGCGCTTTTAATTCCCCAATTTCAGCAACCACCTGAATATTCTGCAATAGATCGTCGATTCCCATATTATCTTTAGCCGAGATCGGCACTGCTATCACGTCACCGCCCCATTCCTCCACTAAAAGCTCGTGTTCTGTCAATTGTCTTTTTACGGTATCTGGATCAGCATCCGGCATGTCCATTTTGTTAATGGCGACAACCAGTGGGAGATTGGCAGCTTTTGCATGATTTATCGCCTCTACAGTTTGCGGCATAACACCGTCATTCGCTGCAACAACTAATACTGCGATATCAGTCACACTTGCGCCTCGGGCTCTTATAGCAGTGAATGCCTCGTGCCCAGGAGTATCGAGGAATGTAATCTTATTATCCTTGTATTGCACCTGGTAAGCCCCGATGTGCTGAGTTATGCCACCCACTTCACCGTCTGTAACCCTGCTACTACGTATTGTGTCGAGCAATGTCGTTTTGCCATGGTCAACGTGACCTAAGATTGTTACTATGGGATCCCTTGCCTTCAGTTCCGACTTATCTGCCGCTTCCATCTGCTCAAGAGTTCTGGATAAAACGCTTTCTGCTTTTCCCTCTGGCTTGGCTGTGAATCCGAAAGTCGGACAGACTAAGGCTGCTAAATCGTAATCAATCACCTGGTTAATGGCGGCCATTATACCGTTCCTCATCAGTTGTTTAATTACTTCTACTGAATCCACCCCCATCGAGTCGGCTAGATATTTAACCGACAAAGTGGATGGAAGAACAAGTTCTTTCCCGACCTTCCGATCTGCATCTTTGCGTTCGGGTTGGTCGGTATTTTGGCGTTCTGCCTCTGCTATTCTTCCTTTATTCGTTGTCATCCTGCTTCGCTTCCTACGGCTTCACTTCTTTACCAAGATTAACTCAGCCACTTTTCAATATCGATTCACGTGAACCCCTTTAAAAATCACACCAGCCGCGCTCTGCCCAACGACTTTTACGATGTGTGGCAACTCGGTGTTGCGCATATCCGATCCCTACCTGGTTCGCTTTCCCTCACCACGCGAGATAGTTCTTCTACTACCGCTTACGAGCTTTAGCCCCTCGTTTCCCGCGGTTTCCTGCTTTGGCCCCTCCCTTTCTGGTGCGTGCAGGGCCTCTATATTCTTCAAGAATATCTTCAGCAAATCGGATTTTGCCGGCGTCAGGGGTCAGATGCAACACTTCTACCGGCTTTTCTTCTTCAAATTGCGCAGACTGATCAAACGAAAGTGCTGCAAACCCTTCTTCCAGACTAAGAACAGGAGCATCTTCTACAACAACTGCAGTTTCTTCTGCCGCTTCTTGAGATATCAAATCTGATAGCGCATCTTCGAGAAGTGGGGAAACCGGTTCATCTAATTCAGGTGTAGCTCCGTTAGTTTCGCCCGTTTCCGCCACATCCATCTCAACCGTTAATTCAACTTCCAAAGGATCCACACCTATCGGTGCTAGTCCTGGTTCAACCGTTTCTAGAATCGCTTCTACTTCTACTTCTACTTCCACTTCTCGTTCTGGTTCTATTTTTATCTGGGCTCTCAGGGCCTCCCATTCGGCCATGCTCTTGATGTCTAAATGCCATCCGGTAAGTTTTGCTGCGAGCCGAGCATTTTGACCATCTTTCCCAATTGCCAGAGATAACTGCCGTTCTGGGACTACTACAACCGCCGACGATTCTTTTTCATCGGCCTCAACATAAACTACCTCAGCCGGGCTCAACGCATTAGTTATAAATCGTTTCAGATCCCGATCCCACCGCACCACATCTATTTTTTCCCCTTGCAGCTCGTTTACAATGTTCTGGATCCTGTTTCCCCTCATGCCTATGCAGGATCCTACAGGATCAACTCCTTCTTGCATTGCTAGAACTGCGACTTTGCTCCGAGAACCCGCCTCGCGAGCTATTGATCGGATTTCCACGATACCGTTATAGACCTCCGGAACCTCCAGCTCAAATAACCGTTTTAGCAAGTTTTTGTGACTGCGAGATACAATGATCTCGGGTCCTCTCGGGCTACGGTTCACTTCTAGGACATATACCTTTAGCCGCTGACCGCGGCGGTAGCGCTCCGTAGGAACTTGTTCTTCTGGCGTCAGAAGAGCTTCAGCTCTATCTAGTTCTAACGTGATCCCTCTGCCTGGTTCTGCCTGACCCGTGGTTCCTGATATGATGTCGTCTATTCGATTGGCGAACTCATCATAGACTAATTCACGCTCTGCCTCCCTTAGCCTCTGCAGAACTACCTGTTTAGCCGTCTGAGCCGCAATACGACTGGCCTCATGCGTAACAGACTCCATCTCAAGAATGTCGCCTACTACGGCACTTTTATCTATCTTCTTGGCACTTTTTAAGACGATCTCCAGCTTCTCATCTTCAACCTGTTCCACGACCGTCTTCAGAACACTAGCTGTGATTTGGCCAGTGTTCGGGTTTAATTTTACTGAGACGTTAACCCCTTCGCCCCAATGATCTTTACGGAATGCCGAGACCAACGCAGCCTCAATAGCTTTCAACACCTCCTCTTTCGGGAGATGTCGCTCGGCCGCTAGCTGTGTCAAAGCAATAAAAAAATCGCTCTTCAAAACCGCTCCCCTCTTCCCGGTTTATCCTTTAATCAAGAAAGCGGGTTTGCAGCCCGCTTTCTAAAGAATTCCGAGGTAGGGTTTTATTTGTGGGAGTATAGCATTAGGGCTTCGGCATGGCAACATAAAATCTCACCACCAGATCTTCCCACGCGCCTCTTTTTCCATTTCTTCCGGGTCTTTGGTCCATAACCCTGTAGACAGATATTTCCAGCCTCCGTCCGCAAGAAAACAGACTATGTTACCTTTGTCCATTCTTTCCGCTGTCTTCATAGCACCCCATATAACTGATCCTGAGGAGATACCAGCGAAGATCCCTTCCTGCCGAAGCAATTCTAGGGTCCCCCGGAACGCATCAGACCCTTTTGCCATGATTCGTGAATCAAGCATCGCCAAATCTAAAATCGGGGGTATAAACCCTTCTTCAAGGCTCCTAAGTCCTTGGATCGTATCATCTGGTTCAGGAGCGACCGCCACGATCTTGATATCTTGTCTATGTTCCTTCAATCGTCGACCCACTCCCATCAAAGTCCCACCTGTACCTAATCCTGCTACAAAAACATCTATCTCCGGAAGATCTCTTAGAATCTCAGCCCCTGTGGTCTTGTAATGAGCTCCTGGGTTAGCGTCGTTTCCATATTGGTACGGCATAAAATATTTTTCGCCGCCATCTTGTTCCATCATCTCTTTTGCTACTTCTATCGAACCGTTCGTTCCTTTTCGGCCTTCAGAATACACGGTCTCTGCGCCATATGCTTCTAAAAGCTGCGTTCGTTCAGGGCTTACAT
>VEXF01000018.1 GCA_009391275.1 SAR202 cluster bacterium AD-804-J14_MRT_500m
GTCCTCACCTAAAAAACATAGCGAAGGGGGCTCAATGATAGATCAATATGACATGATGTCTGTGGTAGAGAAGCATCGTACCGACGAGATAGTGATTGCATGCGAACGGGCTAATACCGCTTGGCCGACTATCAGCACTAAACCAGATCTCGATACATCTTCTTCTGTCATGGGAAAGGGTTCGTCTATTGCCCTAGGCATTGCGTTAGCAAAACCTGATACCAAGGTTATAGTGTTCGATGGTGATGGAAGTTTGCTGATGAATTTAGGGACCCTTGCAACAATAGCTAATAAGAAACCTAAGAATCTCTACCATATCGTGATTGAAAATGGTATGTACGCTACTACGGGCGGACAACCTTTACCGGCGGGAGATCAAATTTCCCTCATTGGCCTTTCAAAAGAAGCTGGATATGCCTCCGTATTCCAGTTTGATGATTTAGAAGAATTTACCAACCGTTGGCAAGGGGTGCTTCAGGAACCTGGCCCCGTGTTTATCTCCGTTAAAACAGTCCCGAACCCGCGCCCCAAGGATGAAATCTTGGATGACCCTAAAGATTCCCGCAGATCTATGCCAGAGTCCTTCGTTTTTCTTCGTAAAGAATTGAGTGAATAGGCATTCTTAGATTCACACTAAACCAGTACTTGTAGCTAGCAGTCTCTCGATTTTCCTTTGAAAACCGGGGAGTTCTGTGCAAGACCATTGCATTGGTAGCGTTTCCTCAGACCCACCTCACAACTCCAAACATACTTGTGCCACGGTTGTATAGGGTAGGAAACGTGGAGATGTCGGGTCGTATGTATAATATAGGTTGTAATGTGAGTTGCGCGTGGCCATTTCGAATACATATCAAATCATCTCCTGTAGTGCAGATCTGGTTCAACCTGGCCAAAATGTGGAGTTATGGGGTAGCGTGATAGCGGTATTTCCCTTGTGCATATATGTAAAAAGCACAACCAATAAGATCGTTTGTATCGCCGATAAAGCTTTGGATGACGGCCCGGGCCGCCTTCGCGCAGATTTTTTGACACCGCCAATATCGCAGGTTAAAGATGGAGATTTGGTGACTACTCTTGGCACAAACCTGTATCTTGGGGATGTAGCTATTATAAGAACCGACCGAGCAGAAATTTGGTCTCCACCTTCGGTTAGTTCTTTGGGCAGCCTAGACGAAATATTAAGCGCTATGCGCTGTTTATCCAGCAAGTTAGAGAAAGACATACCTAAGGCCGGATTATCATCGGTGTTGATATGGACAGAGGACTTGGTTAACGGCGTCGCACCAGATCAGTATGGCTGTGATATCGTGGTTAGCCGCAGTATTCTTGGGTTGAAAGACTTGGTAATCGGATGGTCCACTGCTGACCGAGACAGAATATCCAGGGGAGTTGCCCAACTCATAGGACTAGGTCCTGGTCTTACCCCTTCAGGAGATGATCTTCTGGCTGGGATGTTAATTGCACTGAAACAAATTCAAAAAATTAATCCGGAGTTTGTTGGAAATGCAGCGACAGAAATGCTGGCATCTGAAATAGCTGGGCATGCTTGCACAGGGACAAATGCTATCAGCAGCGAAATGCTGTGTCACGCGATAAAAGGAAATTCGATCTGTTCGGTACATTGCCTTTTAATAGGTTTGTTAGATTCGAGATCGAGCAGCAAGACTACTAAATTTGCCCGGGATCTCGTATCGATTGGGCATACTTCTGGTTGGGATATGCTGGCAGGGATTTTCTTGGGACTCCATTTAGGACTACACAAGGTGAATATTGCGACATCAACAGCTGTAGGTGCATCAGATTTATTTAGGGGCGCGTCTTGGTGGACTGGGAGAGTCGTTGAAAGCTAGTAATACAATTTTCAAGAGCACCTATATGGACTCCATAGTTTTGATGCGTGTTTCTCAACAGCTGGAGAAAATCGACGGTGTGGTACAGGCAGCCGCGATTATGGGGACAGAAAACAACAAACTATTATTGAGAGAAGCCGGTCTCTTAACAGATAAAGGGAATGCGGCCGGAGCAAACGATATTATTCTTGCAGTTTCACCTTCGTCTCCAACATTAGACTCAATTGTATTAGAACAAGCGCGAAATCTGCTTTCTGCTCAAAGATCTGCCAAAGATGGCTTCATCGAATATAGGCCAAAAACTTTGGGAGGGGCTTTGGACGTTATGCCTGATGCGAACCTCGCGGTTATTTCTATCCCGGGAGAATATGCTTCTTATGAAGCTAGTAAGGCCCTGGACCTTGGTTTGAACGTCTTGCTATTTAGCGACAATGTTTCGTTGGATGATGAGATACAACTAAAAACTAGGGCTTACAGAAAAGGCCTTTTTATGCTGGGGCCAGATTGTGGAACTGCTATTATCAACACGATTCCTCTCGGATTTGCGAACGTTGTTCCTGTGGGTCGTATAGGTTTGGTATCAGCATCTGGGACGGGTTTGCAACATATTACCTGTCTTTTAGATATCGCTGATGAAGGTGTATCCCATGCCATCGGTGTTGGAGGACGGGATCTAGATGATCGTGTTGGTGGAGTTATGATGCTGATGGGTCTTCAAGCTTTAGATAATGATCCGGATACTGAAGTTATAGCGTTGGTTTCTAAACCAGCTGGACCACTGACGTGTCGTAAGGTCATAGATGTAGCTAGTAAGGCCTCGAAGCCTTGTGTCGTATGTTTTTTAGGTGAGGACTTGATACGAGAAAGTTACCCTAATGTATATTTCGAAAATACTTTAGAAGGTGCTGCCTCGAGAGTCCTAGGGATTTTGTCAGGGGAGGTGAAAATTCGGCTAAGTCTTCCACCGTTGCCAATGGGTTGGGTCGGAAAAAGCTTGGGGAGCTTATCGCAGGACTCTCGTAGAATAGTTGGGTTATTTTCTGGCGGCACTCTTTGCTATGAAGCAGGTTTGGTCTTGCGTGAAATGCTTTCAGACCCAATATATTCTAACTTGAGTATGCGCGGGATAATTCCTTTTGACTCTGAATCAGAAACCTCTGCCCACACACTTCTGGATTTAGGTGATGATCAGTTCACTCGAGGACAGCCACATCCCATGATAGATCTTCGCGACAGATGCCGAAGACTTGTTCGTTCTGTAGAAGATCCTTCGGTGGGAATTATTCTAATAGATGTGGTGCTGGGGCTAAACTCGCACCCGGACCCAGCATCGGAACTGATTCCAGCTTTGAATGAAGCGGCGCGACGAGCATCGGATATGGGACGTACGATTACAAGCATAGTTTCGTTATGCGGGTCATCCAACGACCCTCAATCACTGGACGTTCAAAAAGAAGCCTTTTTGAAGGCGGGTGCTCTAGTGACTCAGAGCAACGCTCAGGCTGCTCGTGTGGCAGGTGGCGTCAGCATGGATGATCTGAATCTGCTCATGAAGGAAAATTTTGAATGTTAAGTAAGAGACTTAAAATCGTTAACTTGGGGTTAAGCATTTTTGCAGAATCATTGGAGGAACGTGGAGTTTCTGTTGTTCAAGTCAACTGGAAACCGCCAGCTGGGGGGGATTTACGATTGGCCGAAATGATTAGGAGGATCAGGAACATAAATCAGTCTAAACTTGATGATGTGGATGCATCATGAGCTCCAATTTCGACATGTCAAACGCTAACAACATAGCCTTAGATCGGATGGTGAGTGGGGAACCTGTTCTGGTAGATATTTCGCCTGCCGGGGAGGTGATGCCAGATCTCGCAGACGGGCATATTTTACATGCAGGTCCACCAGTTGCTTGGCCAGATATGTGCGGTCCTATGAAGGCTGCAATCGTAGGAGCTATTCAATATGAAGGTTGGGCTGGCGATCAAGAAGCTGCACAAGAATTAGCGGAACACGGCCAGATTCAATTTAGGCCTAATCACGATTTAGGCGCAGTTGGGCCTATGACGGGAATAACTAGCCCGTCTATGCCGGTGTTCGTGGTTGAAAATCGAGTTTATGGGAACCGCGCCTTTTGTACTATCAATGAGGGACTCGGGAAAGTTCTCCGATTTGGCGCTAGTGATTCTTCAGTTATTGAGAGATTAAGGTGGATACAAAGTACCTTAGGTCCGGTCCTTAAAAATACGGTAATAAATGCTGGAGGAGTCGAACTCCGGCCGATAATGGGCCGTGCTCTTAGCATGGGTGACGAGATGCATCAGAGAAACGTTGCTGCGACATCTCTTTTTCTGAGACAGGTAGCACCTTACGTAGTTAGATCTGGCAATAAAACGCGGCAGATGTTCGACACGCTAGATTTCATAGCTGCGAATGACCAATTTTTCCTTAATCTTGGAATGGCGGCTGCCAAGTCTGTAATGGATACGATTGCTGATATCCCTGGATCTACGGTCGTTTGGGCCATGAGTAGGAACGGAAAGGATTTTGGTATTAGAGTCAGTGGTGCTGGGAGCTTATGGTTCACAGCCCCGTCGCTGATGCCGGATGGGTTGTATTTTCCAGGATTCGAATCTAGAGACGCCAATCCTGATATTGGCGATAGTGCGATTCTTGAAGCCATGGGGTTAGGTGGATTTGCTATGGCGGCTTCGCCTGCAGTTGTCGGATTCGTTGGTGCGGGGTCCTATAGCGACGCAGTTAACTATACACGTGAGATGTCGGAGATTTGCCAAGGGCGGAACCAACAACTCACCATACCCGCCTTAGATTTCCAAGGGATTTCAAGTGGCATAGATATCATTAAAGTAGTTGAGAGTGGAATAACGCCTGTGATCAATACTGGCATTGCCCATAAAGAAGCTGGCGTCGGGCAAATCGGAGCGGGCATAGTTAGAGCCCCAATGAATTGTTTTGTGCGGGCATTGGAGCACATAGCGTGTTCCTTAACAGATTAGCCACGAATAATTTTGGCGCCACGTGTAACGATTGGTTTATACGTCGACCATTCGATTTTGGTGGTTTAAAATCTAGGTAAATCTATGACAGAAATATTGGGTCTTGGATGGTAACCGCTCTGCCGGTGTACCTTAGTCTATAAATTCTTAAAATCGGCGATTAACAGCCCGTTTTGCCATTTGTCGTGACGTTTTCGTTGGCAGCGATGATGGCAAATCAATCATGACGCAATGGGCGAAAGAACTCTTTTATGTCATTAGCCAGTAATTCGGGTTCTTCGGAAGCTGCAAAATGCCCACCTTTCGGCATTTCTGTCCACCGCTGGACGTTAAATGTTCTTTCGGCCCATTCTCTAGGTGGATGACTTAATTCTTTCGGGAATTGGCATATTGCTGATGGAACATTGATCCGGTCGTTAGCGCTAATTCGCCATGGAGTATGTAAACCTTCGTAGTACAGCCTTGACGATGAGTTTATTGTTTGTGTTGCCCAGTACATCGTAACGTTAGTTAGTAGTTCGTCTTTACTAAAACTATTCTCCAACACTCCACCGCAATCACTCCACGCTCGAAATTTTTCTACAATCCACGCAGCTAAACCTGCGGGCGAATCGTTCAAACCGTAACCTAAGGTTTGAGGTTTCGTTGCTTGGATGTGAAAATATCCGCCTTCGTTCTGTGTCCATGTATTACGTTCTTCTGCCAAGGCTATCTCTGATTCGCTTAACCCACGGCTCCCTTCTCCTAAATAGGGACTTACGCCGCTGATCGAAGTAACATGGATTCCGGTGATGTGCTTGGCGAAGTCGTAACCCATACGGGCTGTTACTGTGGCGCCCCAATCTCCTCCAGCTGCTCCGTATCGTGTGTATTTGAGCCCCTGGGTCATGATGCGGTTCCATATATCTGATATATGGGCGACGTTCATTCCCGGTTTCTGAGGGCGACCTGAGAATCCGTACCCCGGCAGGGATGGCGCGATGACGTCAAAGGAATCGGATGGATCTCCACCATGCGAAGCAGGATCTGTCAGAAATGGAATTAACTTCACCATTTCTAGAGATGAACTAGGCCATCCGTGGGTAATGATGATTGGAAACGGACTGGGACCTCTCCCTTTCTCATGAATGAAGTGAATAGCTAAGTCGCCGGTATCCGCCTTAAAATGCTGAAACTTGTTGATGGCTTCCTGTTGTCTATCCCAATCGAATTCGTTTACCCAGTAATCCACCAGTTCCTTGATGTAGCCTAGGTTGGCACCATAATCCCATCCGGACTCGTCTATTTCATCTGGCCATCTGGTTTGGATCAGACGCGACTTTAAATCATTTATAACAGATTCCGATATGTTAACTACGAACGGCTCAATGTTCATTCACTACTCCTATTGCATGTTCTTAGTCGTCATGAGTTGGTTGAATTCAATATGCAATGATATTCTTTCGAATTTGCAGATTCTCGTTGTTGGATAAGCTGCTATCTGATACAGATATTCAGTCAATAGAATTGGTTTGAATCAGTAAAAGTTCTTGTCGTTTACGTAGGTTGGATGATAGGCTCCATGCTCAGGAAGGTATTAAGGTAATGGTAGATCATGAACAAAACGACGATGTAGTTGATCCTGTGGCTATGTTACAAGATTCTGTAGAGCAACTTACATCACAGATCAAGAAAAATCCAGAAGATGCAGAATCATATTATCATCGGGGTGTTCTCTTTGGGCAATTGGTTGACCCGCAAAGTGCTATTCAGGATTTCGATCGCGCCATCAGTCTAGACAGAGATAATGCCGAAGCTTACTACAACCGTGGATTGGCCTATGTTCATTTGAAAGATCAGATTACCGCGATAGAAGACTTTACTGCAGCGGTCAATCTCAATTCCAATCATGCAGATGCGTATAACAACCGAGCGGCGGCCTTATTTGAACTGGGACGATTTGAACAAGCACTAGCTGATGCTGATATCGCTATAGGTTTGCGTCCTGACTTCGCGTCCCCATACGCCATCCGTGCGTTAGCTAACACAAGCTTAGGACGGTCAAAAGATGCTGTGGTAAATGCTGAAAAAGCTGAGGAACTGGGCTTCGACCGGCAAATGCTTAGACATTTTATGTTGCAGTCTGGGGGAGGTCGTCGATTACTGTAGTTTCAGACGCGCACGGTTATCAATGAGGTCTTTGATGTTTTGTATGTTGTAAGGATACCTAAAATATAAGTGTGGGGATCGTCGGTTTATTCCTAAAGTTTGAATGATAGTTAGTACCTTTTTGGTTATCCCGTCAGAATGGCCGTACGGGCCATCAAAACTTTGGCACAGTTGTGGACGGTGTTAGTTGTATTTCATGAGTCCAGCAGCACCTATCCTGTGTATGGAGGTAAAAGAATGCCTCTGCGATTTTTACAGGATTCATAATATCGTCAGGCCTCTCTTTCGCTCTCGACAGTGAGCGTGTTCCTGGCGAATCAATGAGGCCGTCGATTATTATGTTGGCTACGTGCACTCCATGGACGGAATATTCCTCTGTTAGTACCTGGGCCAGTGTTCGCATTAGGACTCGTGGGTAATAAAGTGATTCCCCCGTATGCCGTTTGTGTCCGCGTAAGGAAAATGCGTTATTAGATATCAGGAATGATCCACTCCTGTTCTCGCGCATTGCCGGGAGTACTTCTTTGGCTACGAGAAAGGGTCCGCGACCGGAGATGTGTAGTGCCGTATCAAGCATTTCAACGGGGACGTGTTCAAGCAGATCCTTGTCAGGTGGAAGTTCACGCCCGTCCATGTATCCTGCGTTGTAGACCAGTACTTGGGGGTCACCGGCCTCTCTTCGAATAATTGCGAAGGCTTCTTCTATAGATTCTCGAGATGTGAGATCCAACTCGACTGTCATGCATTCACCACCCTGATCCCTGATCTCGGTCTCTAGATTTTCGGCATTCGAAGCTTTTCGTGTTGTGAGAACCACGAAAAAGCCTTCTTGGGCAAACTTTTGGGCAACGGCGCCCCCGACCCCCCATCGGGCACCGATTGAAATGGCAGAGTCATCTAACTCTTTTCCGAATATAAACTTTGTGTTCTTACCGTCTGCCTGCCACTTGGAAGTTGCTCCTACGATCACTGCTAGTTCTTTACCGTTTGGGTTCATGTCGTTTATCGTCCCTGTCACACTGGTTTGATTTTATTGATCGATCTTGATGTGGCTCTTAGCTAGATTCATCTAATGGTACTAGAGTATGTGAATCAATCAGTCAAAGTTAACTTCTGTAACTTCTATTGTGGTTGGGGTTGGGTAGTGCACACGATTTTATTTTCATGTCCAACAGATTGGCCATATGGTTCTTAAATATTCTTCCTACGAGGTGCTCGTTCTGAAGATCGGATGTGTTGTTGTGGATTGGCTTATGTTTCCGTAAGTCTTCGGGCGGAAGCTCGCAGGTCGTCTACATTCGGGCCACGATCAATGACTACATCTACAACAGCTGGCTTGCCGGACGAAACAGCTTCACGTAAGGCATCTGGAAGATCTTTCGAATCCCGCACCTTTATTCCGTAACCGCCCATTCCTCGTGAGATAGCTCCATGATCGGTCTCTATAAATTCTGAGGCAATAAGACGGTCCCCTTGATGTCCTCGCACCATACCTAAAGCTGAATCGTTCAAGACGACATACACTACAGGTAAGTTGTATTGCAAAGCTGTATTTATGGCATGTACAGACATCATGAATCCACCGTCACCAGTTACTCCCACCACTGGTCTTTCGGGATGTGCAAGTTTCAACGCTAATGCCGCGGGCAGGCTCCATCCCATTCCAGCTGTACCTCCTGGGCTAAAGAATGTTCGTTCTTGCTGGGATTTGTAAAAATGCGCCATCCACACACGGTTGTTGCCTGCATCTAAAGCAAACAGGGTTCGCGGGTCAAGTGTGGTTTCCATTATGTGTACAAGTCGTTGTGGTAATACAGGGGACGAGTCTATATATAAATTTGGGTCTTCATAAAAGCCAAGCATCTTCTTTTTACACTGAAGGTCGTTGATCCTGAGCTGGTTTTCTTGAATTTTTTTGTCAGATCGGTCTACAACCGCTTCCAATATCTGCTCTAAAATTCGACGTGCATCTCCTATTAGTCCTAGATCGACAGGAAATGTCCATCCTGCATTCCTGGAGTCGATATCGATTTGGATTATGGTTTGTCGTTTTGGGTCAAACACCGAAGGATTTTCTCCTACAGTATCTTGGGGCGTGAGTTTGGCACCTACCACGAGAACGAGATCGGATTCCCCTACGAGCGTGTTGGCCGATCGTTGGCCATACACCCCTACCATTCCAATCGACAAGGGATGCGTTTCCGCTATTATGCTCTTCCCTTTATAAGTGGTGGCTATTGGTATCCCTAGATGCTCTGACAGGTTTCGTATTTCGGAATATGCTCTCGCATTGTGGACACCATTGCCCGCGATTATGATCGGTTGCTTAGCGTTACAAATTAGTTCAGCCGCTCGCTGCACGTCTTCTGGAGGCGCGACTGGAGGTGAAGTATTCAGATATCCTTGTGTGGGGTGGATGAATGGTGGTGATTCTGAATCTACTTCTCCCACCAGAGAAGAGCTGCGCATTAATACAACAGCGGGACCGGGTCTTCCCGTAGTAGCGTGTTTAAGTGCCATTTGGAGCCCAACTACGGCTTCTTTAGGATTGGTGGCCAGTGTGGTGTATTTGCTCATGGACCTGAAGATAGTTAATAGGTCAACACTACCGTATTCTCCTGACCCTGACTGATTGGCTGGGTGCTGTGCCATTCCACTGTCCGATGTGTCTGTGAGTATAACCATGGGCGTGCTGCTAAGGTATGCCTCCATTATTCCAAACGCTGCGTTGGAGCCTATGAATAATCCTTGTCCCATTACTACAGCAGGCTTGCCTGAAGCACGGGCATAGGCATCAGCCATGATCGCAGCACCCTGTTCATGGCGAGCTAACACGGTTTTTACTTGGGATTGTTTATCGTATAGCCAGTTATATATTTGGCCTGTTCCACCACCTGGAATTCCGAATACATACTCGATGCCTGCGTCGGCTATCACATCTGCGATGGTTTGTGCGGCGGTGGTCATTCCTTCACCCCATTTAATTAAAGGTCTGGATTGAATTTCGTTGATTCTTTCGCGGTACTATATCCCGCTGTTAATTGGTGTTCAACTTTATTTGGTCATATCAACCTGGATGCCCCCAGTATAGACGTGCACAGAAAAATCTATGTCGCATCCTAGGATCTTCGCTTAGACGCTGTTACGTTGGACTCATGACGAGTCCAGTTAATAGGTTGACAGGGTAAATAGTATTAGCAGATTATGTAGTCGCAATCAATTGCAATTACAATTAGTGGCATGTCTAAACATCAATCGGTTATACAACGTCTAAAAAATATAGGCGTGCGCCTCACTCCCCAGAGGCTGCTAATCTTGGATATTGTTTCCCATGGTGATCAGCATTTAGGAGTGGAAGAAATTTTTCGTGGTGCTCAAGATTCATATCCTTATATTGACATAGCGACTGTATATCGCACGCTTCATCTATTTAAAAAATTGGATCTTGTTACCGAGGTTGAGATTGGAGATAAACTACACTTTGAATTGACGGATCCTGGAAGCCGACATCACCATATGGTTTGTAAGGGTTGTGGTGGGGCGTTCAACCTCGATCCAGATTATCTAGAAGAATTTCGGAATACTCTGTATAGAGAGTTCTCCTTTCAACCCGATCTAGATAATTTTACAATCACGGGAATCTGTGCCCTTTGTAGTGTTGAATAAACACGTGAAATTGTCTTGTTTCTCTATTGTTGCTAGGCGTTCTGTTGGTTTGATTCCGGGTTTAATTTTAGTGATTGCGTGCAGCGGTCCTGCTGCTAACATGTCTGTCGATGAGAATGCTAGTCAGGCGTCAAAATTAAGAGTGGTCACTAGCGTCTCTCCTATCACTAGCATTGTGGAAAATATCGGAGGGACACGCATAGCTCTCCAGGGAATAGTTCCGGAGGGAGTCAACTCCCATACTTTTGATCCTGCGCCGTCGCTAGCCAAGGATCTGGCTGCAGCTGATCTAATAGTACTTAATGGTTTGTTTTTAGAAGAATCTATAATGTCTTTGGCCGAATCTAATGTTAAAAGTGGATCGAGTATCCTTCTGTTAGGTGATAGTGCAGTATCACCCGAACAATGGCAGTTTGACTTTGCATTCCCAAAATCTCATGGAAAACCGAACCCGCACCTATGGCCAGATCCTTTTTTAGCATTAGTCTACGCTCGTTTAGTCAGAGATCAGCTTAGTGTGTTAGATCCGGGCAACGCTGAATATTACAATGATAATTTCGCTTCGTTTGAATCTCGAATAAATGAACTGGATCTGGCTGTGAGGTCGGCTATAGAGTCGATCCCATATTCCAATCGAAAACTCCTAACCTATCATGATTCTTGGGCGTACTTTGCTCTACGATATGATATGCAGATAATAGGAGCTGTCCAACCGTCCGATTACTCTGAGCCTTCTCCGAGAGAAGTGATGAAGCTAATAGATCAAATAAAACATGAAGGAATCCCGGCTGTATTTGGATCTGAAGTTTTTTCTAGTGAGATCTTGGAGCAAATTGCCGCTGAGTCGGGCGCTAAATTTATAGACGAACTTGCTGACGATGATCTGCCAGGGAAGCCTGGTGATCCTCACCATTCTTATATTGGGTTAATGGCGGAGAACGTCAGATTGATGACGGAAGCTCTTGGAGGAGACCCCAGATTTTTGAGCATTGTCGATCCATCCGTTGTGTTTGATGGCGAAATCCGGGTGGTTTACCCGCAGTAAGTAAAATATGCTTCATCCAGTTCCACACACACTAGCTTCCCGAGACCCGATTGTTGTCTTTGATCATGTGACTTGCGGATATGGTGGGCAGGCGATTCTTTCGGGTATAGATCTGACTATAAACGATGGGGATTTTGTTGGGCTATTAGGGCCAAGTGGTTCTGGGAAAACCACTCTTTTACGAGCCATCCTGGGGGCTGTTGACCGTTACGAAGGTAACGTTTCTGTCGATGGAGTTTCGATTTCAGATCGCCGCCCTAGTGTCGGATACGTGCCGCAACTCGAGGCTATTGATTGGAACTTTCCGGTCACAGTGGAAGAGGTAGTTCTTATGGGTTCCACCATGAATCGCCCAATGTTTCCTTGGTTTAGACGTGCCGACAGAGAACTAGCTCATGAAATCATGGATAGGCTAGGAATCTTTTCTGTATCTAAAAGGCATATTCGGGAGCTTTCTGGAGGACAACAGCAAAGGGTGTTTTTAGCCAGGGCTCTGGTTAGTAGTCCCCGGGTTCTGTTATTAGATGAACCTACGGCTGGTGTTGATATAAAGACTCGCGATGATGTTATGCACCTGCTTCACGATTTGAACCATCAAGGTGTCACTATCTTGATGACGACCCATGAAATCAATGCTGTCGCAGCCCACCTGCCGTGGGTAATTTGTATCAATGGGAAAGTGGTGGTTGAAGGCCCACCATCAGAGGTTTTTACTACCGAAACCTTGGCTCTCACCTATGGAGCGGAGATGCCAGTGATTCATTATCAGGGTTTAGCCTTAGTGGCAGAGAGCCCGCATCTTTATGGCCGAAACGGGCGCGATGCTCTTACATCTCATGTCCATGCTTCCGACGATTTAAATGATGCTTGAACCTCTATCCTATGCATTTTTTCTCAGAGGATTAATTGCTGCCACAATGGTGGGGGCACTTTGCGGTCTTATAGGCGTTTACATAGTATTGCGGCGCATGTCCTATATTGGGCATGGATTGTCTCATGCTGTGTTCGGAGGGGCAGTGGTGAGTTATGTGATGTCCATAAATTTCTTCGTTGGTGCAAGTGTATGGGGATTCTTATCAGCTCTGCTGATAACTCTTACTACACGTAAACGAACCATTGGTGCGGATGCTGCCATCGGTATTATCACTACTGCTAGTTTTGCGGTAGGCATCGCTTTAGTAAGCCGATACCGGACATTTACCCGGGATTTTGATGCGGCTTTGTTCGGCAATATTATGGGAGTTTCTAATGGAGATTTGATAGCTATATCTGCGGTAACGCTTGGTGCTTGCAGCATATTTTTTGTTGGATATAAGCTGTTTTTATTCACGGCATTTGAGCCTGATGTAGCCAAATTTTATGGCGTTCCTACTGCCTGGGTGGATACTACTTTTTCTTTGGTGTTGGCTGGGGCTATTGTGGTTTCTATGCAGATCTTGGGAGTCACCCTAATTGCTGCGGCTATAGTGATTCCGCCAATAGTTACCAGGTTGATCACAAATACCTTTCGTAAAATGGTTCTGTTGTCCACGGGCATTGGAGCATTTTGCGGTATGGCCGGGGTGTATATTAGTTATTTTATTGATGTATCCTCCGGCGCTACTATAGTGCTTTTTTCCGCTGGCTTATTTGTATTAACGATCACATATTCTAATTTAAAATCGTATGCAAAAAAGCGGCGTTTCCAGATTTCTTCCTAGGAGGTTAATCTCGATAGTTGAGGTCTATCATAGGAATTGGATTACTTGTGTGTTGCTTGGCAATCGGCTTTGATTGATGCACTAATAAAATGTTGAAAGAGCTAGACTAGTTAAGTTTTATGAGATTCCCTTCATGAGGCAATCTATCTGGAAATGGATAACCATTTCTCTGGCTGTGATCGTGGTTCTGGTGGTTTTCCTGATTTCCGAATGGTCACCTGTTTCTATTACCTCGGAGGAAAATTCAGAAGTCTCGGAGGGCTCCCTCGAAGGTCGTAGCCCTATTGATGATACACAAGGTTCTGCGATTGAGGAGTCAACTTATCAACAGACTAATGTCCCTATTCCAACCTTCTATTTACCTACATTTGAAATCCCGATTACCCAGGATTCTGGAGAAGATCAGTTTGCTCTCAAGGGTTCGGATGAGACAATTGATCAAAAACTTGTTGACATGCTGTCCGTGGAGGCAGAACATCCCATACCGCAGATTAGGCTGAAGGCCATAAATGAATTGGCTGCTACTGGGTATTCAACGGCAATTCCTATCATAATCGAACGCGCACTCCGTGATGATCAAACAAATCTTAGATGGCGTAGTTTGGCGGTCCTACTGCAACTGGACCCCGATGGGGAGACAGTCACTCCCATCTTTATCGTAGCGTTAGAAGATCCAAAAACAGACGTGGTCCAAAATGCGGCCATAGGACTTGCTTATTTTGGAAGAACCGAGTCAGTTCCTGTCCTCATACAAGGATTGGCAGATATGAATCCCGTGCGGCGCTGGGAATCCGTATTTGGACTTCGTATCCAGCTAAACTTGGATAGCGTCTGGGCTGTTCGTCCGTATCTAGACCAAGAGTTAGAATCTGACGAGCGGGTCCGGGCAGAAGTGGCGGATCTCCTGGGGTCAATGGGTTCTATTGAAGATATTCCAAGATTGCTTAACGCATTGCGTAATGACACCAGTGCAGCTGTTCGAGGAAAAGCTGCCAAATCTTTGGGCAACTTGGGAGATAGGACTCTGGTCGAGCAGTTATTGATGATCCAACGAATGGAGCAAGATCCTCAAGTTGCATACCAAATCGGCAACGCGGTAACCGATATCACGTCTTCACCTTAGCTCTGATCTGAATTGATTTATCAGAGCCTAGCAATAGCTTACAATTTGGTCTATTTTCTACGTGGGGACAACCGGTCTGCGCTGTCTATCGTTATGGTTACTGGGCCGTCATTTTGAATAGAGACGAGCATATGTTTACGAAACATCCCGGTTTTTGTAGTAAGACCGGTCTCTTTGAACATCTTCACAGCTTTTTCATACATGAATTCAGCTGCATCTGGTGGCGCAGCGGAAGTGAAATCGGGCCGCCGCCCTTTTCTGGTATTAGCGTAGAGAGTGAACTGACTTATAACCAGAAGTTCTGCCTGAACATTTATGGCTGACAAGTCGAAGCGACCATCTTGGTTGGGGAAAAGTCTCATGTTGACTGTCCGGTCGACCACGTATTTGGTGTCCTCTTCTGCATCGTTTTTAGAGACACCAAGCATGACCACAAGCCCATTGGAGATTTGTGAGACTATCTGACCTTCGATTGTGACTGTGGCTGTTGTTACCCGCTGGAGTAGGACCCGCAAAATTACTAGTCGGTGGAGCTTGACGTCTTTGAGGTAGTTTCAGTCTTATCGTTTTTGCCAGCATCAGATTTGGTAGTGTCGTTTTTGCTAGCGTCATTTTTGCTAGCGTCGTTTTTGCCAGCGTCGGTCTTTTTCTCTTCAGCAGTATCTTTGTCGGGGTCGTTACCACTGGTTCCGTTGGCTCGCACACCTGACCTGGCGTAGTCTGTTGTATAGAAACCTGATCCTTTATAGATGATCGGCACAGCGTGAAATTTTCGCCGTGCGCTGCTCTTACATTCCGGACAGATCCCTACTGGATCGTCTCGGAAGCTCTGCTTCAGTTCAAAAACGTGATGGCAAGAAGTGCATTCATAATCGTACAGAGGCACCTTGGTTCTCTCCCTTTTGCGCTGCCCAGCAGCCAATCTAGACGGGTAGTACTACCAAAAAGTCTAGCATCGGCATTCTTGGCATGTCAATGAAATTGATTTTACCTAGGGGATATTTTGCTAGGAATCGATATAGTAGGTTCATGAAATTCGGTATTGTTTGGATATGTAGCGTTGTTTCAGTGTCAATAGAGTGATACTTTTGTGCCAACTACAACTGGATGGTTAGATTGTATATAGAAGTAGATGTTCAAGAAGGCCAGAATAGCCTTATCCCAGTCAACAAAATTTTTATGGCTTTTGATTCGCCCACAATAGTATCTCATGTGATGGCGCCAGATAGCTTAGGGAATGAACGTTGGTGCACCGTAACCGGCTGGTCAGCTTCTGGCCCTAGCCCTGCTTACACTGTTCTTGTAGAGGATTCAGGCGAAGGTGTAGTCACCCTTGTTTATGGCAGTGATCAGGGGATTAGGTTGAAAGATGCAGATTCCGAAGATCCTTGGGACCTCGATAATCCGAACCAATGGGGAGAGGCTTGCCTCTTGCTGGACCAGTACGTCACTTGGGCATGAATCATGTTCGCATCCCAATTGATCTATGCCACAGATTTACATCCCATAAATAATTAGGTTATTGACTGCAGTCTATATTTATCATTAGAATCACCCGCGAATTATGATGTTAAATGCGGTTTTAGTAGCCAGGGCTTTTGAATTTACCTGAGGGCGCGTCCTGTTTGGGCGAGGTGCGTCCTTCAGAGACGATTGCTAACAATTCACTCCCCTCGGGTAGTCCTATAGCAAGCCCCCCTCCCGCATCATTCCCATCCCAGTCTCGGTATCTCCAGACTCTCTTCTACCGAAACCCTTGTTACGTGTTTGTTAATGTTGTGTTAATAAAGAAATTGATGCGAATTGCACTTGGCGTGTTCGCCTTAGGGATCTTAGTCTTCATTGGTTGTGTGCCTACCGAAGATGAGGATCAAAAGAGGCTCTACATTGGTGGTATTCCAGACCAGAATGAATCTGTCTTAGTAAGGCGATTTAGTTCGATGGCCGACTACCTGTCACTTAGGCTAGATGTGGATGTTCGGTATGTTTCAAGCATAGATTATTCTGCAGTGGTCACAGCTTTCAGCAATGGGGACATTCATTTGGCATGGTTTGGAGGATTTACCGGAGTGCAAGCTCGTGTTGCTGTGAAGGGAGCAAAAGCTATTGCTCAACGCTCTATGGATCAAAATTTTCGTTCTGTGTTCATAGTTCACGCACAAATGACCGCGCAGAGTTTGTCTGATCTACAGAATACGAGTTTTACTTTTGGTAGTGAAAGCTCTACATCCGGACATTTGATGCCCAGGTACTTCTTGCTGGAGGAAGGAATAAAAGCAGAGGAAGATTTTCGAGGCCTGCCAAATTTTTCGGGCAGCCATGATAAGACTTGGAAACTCGTTGAATCAGGGGCCTTCGACGCTGGCGTGCTGAATAAAGCTGTCTGGGATAAGGCAGTGGCTGAAGACAAGGTTAGTTTGGATAAAGTGCGGGTCTTGAAGGTGACCGATCCCTATTATGATTACAATTGGACCGTTCGTCCCGACCTAGATCAACATTTCGGTGATGGGTTTACAGATAATCTCGTTATCGCCCTTTTAGAAATGCAGTTATACGAGGAATACTCAACAATATTAGAGTTGTTCCAGGCTGAGAAATTTATTTCTACCAATAACGATAACTATATAGGGATCGAATCTGTAGCTCGTAGTTTAGGAATGCTGAAATGATTGTAGCGGACAGTGTCTTAATTGTCTGAGTCGGTAATATTTCTTAGGAACGTAGCCAAGCGCTACGCTGGCGTAACAGCGTTAGAACCCCTTTGGTTGAATATATCTTTGGGTGAACGGGTAGCCATTCTTGGGCCGAGTGGTTCCGGTAAGACAACTCTTCTGGATGTGATCGGTGGGGTGACACGGCCTGATCAAGGAACGGTTGCGATTGAAGGTCGAGACGTTACACATATGAAACCTGGCAAAGATATGGCTGCTCTCGTAGGTATGATGCATCAACATCTGGATTTGGTTCCGCATATATCAGTCATAAACAATGTCTTGGCAGGTCGTTTGGGGCACTGGAGCTTAATGCGTTCTTTGTTGTCGCTTTTATATCCACAGGAAAGAGATTTGGCGTTTAGCGCGCTAAAAAAAGTTGGGATCCCTGAGAAGGTATATGAGCGTACATCGCACCTCTCAGGAGGTGAACAACAGCGTGTTGCGATAGCCCGTCTATTGGTTCAGCAGTCGCGAACTGTTTTAGCGGATGAACCTGTAGCCTCCTTGGATCCGGCTCGTGCATATGACCTCATGGAGCTAATTTCGGAGATCGTTATAGAACTGGGTAAGACTTTGGTTGTTAGTTTGCATTCTATTGATTTAGCTCGAGAATATTTCACCCGAGCGATAGGATTTCGTGACGGAGAAATTCAATTTGATCTTCCGGTTTATGAACTGAAAGATAGTGACCTTGATGACCTCTACAACATTGACCGATCGCTTCAGTAGGATTAAGAGAGGCTACATAGAAGGCCGTAGCTTTCTGACGTTACTGCTGCTAGGTTCATTTCTCTGGAGCCTATCGTCAGTCGACTGGGGTAGATCTTTAGTTCACTCTGGCGGGCTATTCGCTTTAGGGGAGATCGCACTTGCTGCGGTAGATCCCGAACTTTCTATAACTTTTCTTCTTTTAGTAATTAAATCTGCTTGGACTTCATTAGCCTACGCGATAGCTGGAATATGTCTTGCTATTGTTGTGGGGTTTCCGATGGGAGTTTTGGCTTCGGGTGTGTTATCGAAGACCGGGGTATCTCGCGTTATTGAAGTTCCTTGTTTTCGGTTTCTACTAGCGGTTTTCAGAGCGATTCACGAGTTGGTTTGGGCCTGGTTATTCGTGGTAGCTCTAGGTCTATCCCCAATAGCAGCTATTTTGGCACTAGCTATACCCTACAGCGGGATATTGGGACGTATTTACGCCGATATCTTGAATGATGTCTCAAACGATCCTTTGAAAGCATTGCGAACTTCTGGAGCTTCCGAACTCAAGGTGCTTATATACGGCCGTCTCCCTATGGCGCTGCCAGATATGGTTAGCTATTCGTTTTACAGGCTAGAGTGTGCTATCAGGGCCACGGCTATCATGGGGTTTGTGGGTATCCAAGGGATCGGGTTTCAGCTTCAACTTTCTTTGAATGACCTCAATTATTCTGAGATGTGGACTCTTCTGTACGTATTGATAGGGATAATTCTGATGGTAGATGTGTGGAGTTCTTGGGTTAGGAGGTCGATCATTCCGTGAACCTAGAAGCAGATCGGCTTAAGATCCCTCCTACAACCCGATCACTGTTGAATCCGTCTGTAACGTCGCTAATAGGATTCCTGATGTTGGCTGCCGCAGCTTGGATTTACATTTTATCTGGTGGTGATAGCGGAGTTGCAAACTTAGTTAGATCAGAGACATGGGACGGAGCAGGATCTTTTGTTGGACAACTTTACGGAAGAGGTGAGGTTAATACGCCAGCGTTTCTTGACGGGGATCAATGGGTAAAAACCAGTAAATTGGCATATAAGACTCTGGCAATGAGCATTCTGGCTATGGGGATAGCTGGAGTATGTGTTTTATTCACATTCCTACCCGGCGCTAGGAATGTGGCGTTAGGGGAATTATCGGGGTTCAGGTCGCCTACATGGAAAGTTTTTTATCTGGCTCTTCGAATGCTGTTTGTAGTGACTAGAGGCGTGCCAGAGTTATTTGTTGCGATGATTATAATATTCTTTTTCTCGCCCGGGATTTTACCAGGAGCTATAGCTTTAGGATTACACAACTATGGGATTTTGGGTAAGCTCTCAACTGAAGTGGTTGAAAATCTAGATTATCGTCCTATCCGGGCGTTGCGTTCTTCTGGAGCAGGCATGTTTCAGGTTTTAGCCTATGCAATTCTACCTCAAGCCTTTCCACAGCTTCTTACGTATTTGCTTTACCGTTGGGAGGTAGTGATTCGGACGACCATCGTTGTAGGTTTCGTAAGCGCAGGAGGTCTTGGACGTGAATTTAGGCTTGACATGAGCTTTTTCCGGTATACGGACATCGCCTTGCTGTTGATATGGTACCTGATTCTTGTGGTATTTGTAGACTTGGTGAGCATGTGTCTTCGGCGTTTAGCACGGTAGGTGAAGTTATCGTGATAGAGTCTAGCCCGGCCCTCTGGCCGGTGCTATTATGGAACTCACTTTGTTCTAAATGGGTTGTCTAATGGAGGGAAATAAGTGCTAGAACGAGAACGTGTAGTGTATCTGAATGGCGAAATCCTGGCGGAAAGTCAGGCCAAGATTTCATTTAGGGACCTGGGGTTTCTTCATGGCGATGCGGTGTTTGACACAACCCGTACGTTTAACGGTAAGATTTTCAAACTTCAGGAACATATAGATCGCCTCTTTAAGTCTCTTAAATATATGCGGATTGATCCAGGACTGACCAAAGAGACATTTTCTACGGTTACTACACAGGTAGTAGAACAGAATCTCAAAGTGTTAGATCGCGGGGACGATTATTGGGTGTCACAAAGAATTACCAGAGGGGTTCGTGGTACAGGACTGCCTCTAAAACCGACGGTGTTGATTGAATGTACTCCGTTGCCTTTGGCTGACAGAGCACACTATTTTCGGGATGGTCTTCCAGTGGTGGTGCCGTCGGTTAGACGCACACCACCCGAGGCCATGAGCCCTAGGGCGAAAGTGCACAATTATGTAAATCTAGAACTGGCAGAGTTAGAGGTTAAGGCGCAGAATCCTGATGCATGGGCAATTTTGTTGGATATGCGAGGGAATATCGCAGAAGGACCAGGAAGCAATTTTTTTATGGTAAAAGATAACGTAGTAATCACCCCTAAGGAGCAGTACATCCTTGGAGGTATTAGCAGGCAGACAGCAATGGAGTTAGCACAGGAGCTTGATATTGAAGTTTTGGAAGCGGATATAGATCTTTATGATGTCTACACTGCAGATGAAGCTTTTGTGACCTCTACGAGTTTTTGTATATGTCCTGTGTCCAGCATTAATGGATCCAAGATGGGTGAGGAAGTGCCAGGGCCAGTTACTGATCGATTACAAAAGGCCTACAGTGGCCTAGTAGGTATGGATTTTGTTGACCAGTATCTCGCACACCAGTAAAAGCTCTATTGGTTGTCTAATGCGTTTTCGAGCATGTTTATCAATGCTGGAAGATATGTTTCCCAATCGCCCATAATCGTAAAATCTGACGCTTGGGATATAGGGTGCCGTGGATTGTTGTTAATAGCGATAATAGTACCCGCGTTTTGTAGCCCCACCATATGATTGAAGGCCCCTCGTATGCCCACGGCTACGTATATTTCGGGAGAAATGGCCCTTCCGGTAATTCCAATCTGAACTTGTTTTGGCAACCAACCGGCGTCCGTTACGTTTCGCGTAGCGGCTACAGTTGCGTTTATTCTTCGAGCCATTTCATATATGAGGGGCAGTTTTTCTGTTTCGCCTACACCCATACCTATCCCAAGAACCACCCTTGCTTGTTCCAATTCTTGTCCTTGTGCATCTGTTTCTTGGTGGAGTTCTAACAAACGGAGTCCGTCTCCGCGCTGCCGAGTGACTTCGTGTTTCTCTACAGGGATCTGGGAGATGGATTCTGGCTGGATTGGAGATAGTAGCCCAGGCCTTATCGTAACCATGTATGGGTGGGTCTTGGAGAGGATAGGAGCTATAACATTTCCGCCGAGTGCTGGCTTTAATTGCACCAGTCTGCTCTGGTCATCTAATTCAAGATCTATACAATCGCCCGTCAATCCAAGGGATAATCGGGCTGAGATACGAGATGCTATATCCCGCCCATCTGCGCTTGAGGAGAACAATACAGCGTATGGTTCATTATCAGAAATACATTTGGCTAAAGCAGCCGTCATTGAAGGACTAATGGGGTGACTATCTTTTGGACCTTCAAGCGTGATCAGCCGGTCAGCACCATAAGACGCTAGTGTGTCTGACTCGACATCATTAGCAGTGCTCATCAGTACCGCTACAACCTCTGATTTCAAAGACTCGGCCAACACTCTGGCTTTGCCCAGATTCTCAAGCGTAGACCACTTTATGTTTGACAAAGATTTTTCTGCCAGGACCCAAACGGATTTATCGGATTGACCTGGGAAGCGGCTCCAAGTCTGGGGTTGTGGTAATGCTTTGTGAGGTGAACGGCCCTGCAAGCCTATTTGAACCTGACGGGCTGCTATTTCTGCGTCTGAAATTTCTATAATTTCACCCAGACGGTGGGGTTCTACTAATCGTATGGTTTCAACTATGGTGGGAGATCCTTTGGATCCGAATTTTGATATATCGCTGGATAAATCCATCGCTGTCACTTTTTCCATAGCACGTTCTGACGCCTGTTGAATTTCTCGACGCTTTGGCCACCGCTCTTCACTCAATCCCTCAGTGGCTGTGATCAGTGCTGGAAGCGAACATTCCATTACCTCAAACCCATCATCAGTGACTCGTTCTGCTCTTAGGGTCTTCAAATTTGCGGCAAGCTCGATTTTACGCGCTCTACTAACATGTGGGATGTCCAGCAGTTCTGCGATTTCGGGGCCGACCTGACCTGTTTCCGAGTCCGTGCTATTTCGACCGCAAAGCACCAGGTCAAATCTTCTGCCTTGAATTGTCATGGCTAGAGTTCGAGCAGTTGCCAAGGTGTCGGAACCTGCCATAGCTTGGTCAGATATGAGAACTGCGTGATCAGCTCCAGCTGCTAGGCAGTGTCCCAACGCTTCGCGAGCTTGTGGTGGGCCCATAGTGAATACCGTAATTTCTCCCCCGACTGCATCTCTAAGGTCTATAGCGCTGCCCAGGGCGACCAGATCAAAACTGTTGACTTCTAATGGCACGCCCTCTCGAATTATTGTCTTTTTGTCATGGTCAAATTCTACTCGGGATAATGTTGGTACTTGTTTTATACAAACTGCAATCTTCATATGGGGTCCCCTTTTACCAAGCTTGCTTCGGGCATCTAGATAAACTCAGATTTATTTATGTTGAGAGATTTTATAATACACTGATCTGGAACATCCATGATCTCGTGCGTTTAATCTCGCTAAATTTGTGGATCGATAGGTAGTTTAATGGATGCGTGGAACTGCGCTTAATGATCCGGTGATCGGAACAATCCGCAGTAACAAGTCATCTTCTACCCCAGGGTTACCACGGCCGTCCATATTACTGGTGGTAAAGTAAATGTACCCGTCCGGACCTTCGGCTACGTCGCGAAGGCGCCCGAATTTTCGTGCAAAGCTTTTTCCCACTTCTTCTACATCCTCGTATAGGGGAGGTCGAGTCATAACCCATACCAATTGATTACCGCGTAGAGATCCAAATACCAGCCTGTTATTCCACGCTGACGGGAGTTCACCGTTGCTGTAAATCACCGCTCCTGCAGGTGCCCACGTTTCTAGGCCGCTCTCCAGAAGCGGATCTACGAATCTTGGGTTGGAAACTGCTCCTGATACTATTGGCCATCCGTAGTTAGCCCCTGGATGGATAATATTTAGCTCATCATGGCCAACGGGTCCGTGTTCAGTAGCAAAGAGTTGTTCTGTAACCGGATGCCATGCGAGACCCTGGGGGTTGCGATGCCCGTAAGAATAGACAGGAGATCCAGGGAAGGGGTTATCTATTGGTATAGATCCGTCCGGATTAATTCGCAGTATCTTGCCTGCCAATGAAGCTTTATTTTGTGCTAATGGCGCGTTATCAGCATCTCCGGTGGTGATATACAGTTTTTTGTCTGGGCCAAATTTTATGCGGCCACCATTGTGTATTCTATCAGCAGGTATCTCATTTAATATGGTTTCAAGAATTTCCCCTGTTGTGCCGTGATCTAAGAGTCTGACCACTTGATTCCGCAGCAGACCTTCGTTGTTCAGGTAAGTGTGATAAATATATAGGAACCCGTTTGACTCAAAATGTGGATCAACAGCCAATCCCATAAGGCCGGCCTCACCTCTTAGGACTACATCAATTTTCGCATACGGCTCTGGCTGCAGTACCCCGTCATGTAGAATTCTGATAGAGCCGGTTCGTTCGGTGATAAATATTCGTCCGTCTTGTGAGAAGTCGACTGCCCAGGGCACTTCTAACTCTTTTGCTACGACCTCTATCACAACGTTAAACTGCTGGCTAGTCGATGGAGATTCTGCCTGGCGATGAGACGAGGTGACCGTGGTTGGCATAAGGGTGCTTGTAGGTGATGGAAAAGTTTCTGATGACTCGGAAAATCCGCACGCCGAAAATATCGACAACGTGATTGTAGCCGACGATATTAGCAGGATTCCTGCGATATGAATTGGGTTTGCGAGTGCCACAGATTCCTCTAAGCTAAATTTCGGTTTAGATCACATATTGCTATATTCACGATATCAGCCGTTTCGTCAGATCAGGGTGATATTGATTGCACAGCGTCTGCACTTCAGTTATTTAAAAGCCAACGAGTTGCATCGACTATCAAAGCTTACGTTAATTCCACAAGTGTGACTCCATCTGCGCTATCCGTATCATCTAGTTTTATTTCCTTTACTAGCAGATTGACCTTCAGTCGCTCTCGTATAAAAGATCGTAATGCTCCACTGCCACTGCCGTGCACGATTTTCAAGTCTCGCAATCCTTGTAGCACTGCTTGGTCAAGAACTGAGTCTAATTTTCTTCCAGCTTCCTCAACTCGCATCCCCCGAACATCGATCTCTCGACCTATAGGTCGAGAGACTGGTCCGGTGTAAGAAACTCTATCTGGAAGATTGATTACCGGAATGTCCGCTTTTCGTTCTAGTTGGTGTGACGGTAATCGTGCCCGTATCGCACCTAGTGCTATTTCCACTGTTCGGTTTTCATTTGGTGGGATCAGAACCTCCACCGGGTTGGGAATCCCTCTGACATAAACGAAATCGCCCTCTTTTATTTGCTGTATCCAATGATGATCATCTTTGGGAGACGGCTGCCATTTCGAGGATTTCAGTTCTGATTTTATATCCGCTATTACTCGTCTGTAATCGCTAGACTGGGAATTCTCTGAAGCTCCTTGGGGTTGGGTGAAAGCACGTTGGGCTTTTTGGAGACGTTTTAATAGGTCATCGGCCTGGTTTTGTAACTCCAGCTTGGTCTGCTCTAGAAGCTGATCCTTGTTCGATTGTAACTCACTGAGCTCTCCTTCTAGATTGCGTCTGATTGCAAGGTTTCTTTCTAGTTCTTGGTCCGCAGCTATCCGTTGTTGCGTTACTAAAAATCTTTCTTGTTCCAATTGCCGCAGGAGCACTTCGGATCGTCGGTGTTCTTCGGAGAGCAGGGATTGGGCTAAGGTTATCGTATCAGGATCCATACCCATACGGGTTGCTATTGTTAGTGCATAACTCCTTCCAGGAAGACCTTTGGTAAGTTTGAATGTGGGTTCGAGGGTAGCCGGATCTAATTCGACACTGGCATTGTCCATTTCAGATTGGTCTTGAACATACGCTGCCACTTCACGATGATGTGTGGTAGCCACGCATGGAATTTGCCGGTGGCCGAAGAAGTGCAATATTGCTTTAGCTAATGCTGCACCTTCCTCCGGATCGGTGCTGCTACCCAATTCATCTAACAGCACCAGCGAGATAGGACTCGCATGCGTCATCACATACCTCAAAGTTTGTAGGTGAGAGCTGAAAGATGATAGGGATTGTTCTATGCTTTGCCGGTCACCTATGTCAGCGTACACGTGGTCAAATGCGGTCATGGTGCATTCTAAGGCAGGCAGATGAAACCCGGATTGGGCCATAATGGCAAGTAACCCTATGGTTTTTAGTGCTACCGTTTTACCGCCGGCATTTGGACCTGTGATAAGCATCACGTTTTCCCTACCACCTATCGAAATATCTATCGGAACTGCGCTTTGCCGTAACAATGGATGGCGTGCCTTGGACAGGTTGATAAATGCTTTTTCGGCTTGAACAAAAATGGGTGCTGTTCCGTCCGTCATGATTGAATAGCGCCCCATAGCCATAGCGATGTCCAATCGAACCAGCGCTTCGATTGTGTGATAAATCTCTAATCCGTTGTATCCCACTGCAGAAGACACGGTACGTAAGATCCGTTCTTCTTCGCGTCGAATATTTAAGGTTATCTCTCTCCACTGGTTGCCTAGTCCTATGGCAATCATCGGCTCTATGAACGCCGTTGCTCCGCTGTCTGAAATATCATGTACGATCCCAGGAACCTTTAACCGTTGTTCGATTTTCACGAGGAGAACCATACGCCCATTTCGTTCTGTAACTAGAGGTTCTTGGAGAATATTATTTCGACGTAAACGACGAATTGCTCGGTCCAATGTTTCATCTAGTCGAGCCTTAGTTCCGCTAGCTTCTGTTCGCAGGGTATGGAGTTCTTTAGATGCTCCGTCTCTGATTAGCCCGGTTTCATCGATGGTAGAAGATAGCAATCTCTGAAGATCTATGAGATCTGGGATAGAGGATCCTATTTTTGAAAGAATTGGAAGATCATTTCTATTACCAAGGATACCGCGGATAGAACGACTGGTTTGTAGCGTGTCATGGAGTTCGCGAAGCTCGGGCCCCTGCAACATTCCGTCAAGGGATGCACGGTATAAATAAGCATCAATATCGTGTACACCTGACATTTCTAAGGGATCGTGCGATTCCAAAAATACTCTAGCTTCTTGTGTTTCTTGTTGATGTGTTCTGATGTCGGTTAGATCATGGCTGGGTTTAATTTTGAGGATGCGGGATCTAGCCGTTCCTAGGGCGCAAAAATCACCTGCCCTGGCTTTAACTTCTGGAAACTCTAAGATCCGAAAAGTTTCGTCATCCAAGGTTAATGGTTTAAAATCGGGTGTATCCTGGTTTTCAGAATTCATTGGTTATCTAGGGCCTTCTTTATTGCATCGGCGAAACATCTTGACTTAAGCGACCCGATTAGCATTGACTCACCATTAGCTAGGTCTAGCTGTAGACCACTATTGCCTGATACTGTGTAGGCTCTTCCCCGGGCCCCTTTCCTGATGCCCCGCCCCCCATATTCTCGAATTGGGTTGTATGTCCGAATGTAGTATTTCGTGATTTCGTCGAAAGAGATCCTACGGAAGGATAAGTTAAGAGGAAAGAGCCGGATGAATATCCCGTCTTGGGTTATTTTAGTGGATAGCTTTGCAACCAGAAGGAATACTGGCAACATACCACCAGCAAATACCGCTATTATTGGCACCAGTATGGTTGTAAGCATTCCACCTTCAATTGCCGTTTCAAGCATTAGTTGTTGAAACAATATGTAGCATGAAACTCCAACACCACCTAATGCGATAAACCAAATCCAAGGCTGGTGGAATCGCTGAGTTTCTTGAAACAGGGCTTCATTGCGGCTTGATTCTATTCCCACCATTCTAGAACTCCGTATTCTCATGGTAGTAGTATTTTTTGTGTACCATCAGCGGCATAAATGTATCGGCACATCTCTCGTTTCTTTTAGGCTAATCCGGCAAATGGAAATGGATCTGGTAAGGAATGGGCTATTACGGTGCTTTTCCAAATTTCCTGAGGCATCCTTTTCAGTTCGTGGAATTTTGGTTCCTTAACAGGCAAAATGCGTTTCATGGTGCATTGCTTAAATCGCTGTAGGTATGAGCAATGCTTTAAGAATTGTATTAGCGTATGCTTTTCTCCGCCCAGGAAAATAAAATCAATTGTCCGTTCATAGTCTGCGAATTTTTCGGATGCTACCAAGCAGGTTTTGCCGAACAGTTCATATATCTGCTTTTCTCGAATACGAGCGAATCGTTTTTGGGAAGATCCGCCCTTTTTATGGCGACCTTTTACGTAACGGGCGCTTGTTTTTGATGCCACCAGGTTCTGTCCATGGAATACTCCGACGGAATAACGCCCTAGACGTAACAACACAACACCTATAATGCGAGGGGTTGTCAGGAGTGACGCGAGATGATCCGTGTCAAACCCATCCAAATTCAGCTTCGTGTGCACTGGGAATGGTGGGAATATCACGAGTTTAATCACATCACTCCAGAATATTACTGCTCCAGTTTCGGACTGCGCAATTCTGGTGCCCTCCAGCCTTTGGATTTCTTCCAGCCATCTAGCATGGTTTTGGGAGTCCGTTGTCCTTAAGGGCATAGTGCCAGTGGGGTCTACATATGTTGAGATCGCCTCAATGGGAGGTGCTATGTGGAGAACGTCGATTAGGTGAAGCATTCGAGTTCTGTCAAGAGTTGTCTCAGTCGGGATCATATATGGGCAATGTTCGTTTTTGTTGTCCATAAAAACTAGTTTCTAACGGCCAACTACATACCCAAGATATATTGAAGTCGGCCAGAAAGGCATTTTAAATTAGGTAATGTGATAGTACTAACTCCTCGCTCTAGTAGCAAAATAAATTTATAAAGTCTATACATGCGAAGGTGCGATACTGCATGTGACTAATAGGAACCCGGGTAATCTTCTATGGTGCGAAAGGGTAGTAATGAATTCTTATCAACATATAACGGATATATCGCTCGGTTCTGATGAGATCTGGGGTTCCGAAGGGCGTATGAAATTGCGGGAGGGTGAGGTCTGCTATTTTGGTAAATGCACAGGAACATCATTTATCTTATTACATGGGTTGGGAGGGGCATCAGTTGGTTTGGTTTAGAAATATTGTCTCATTAGCGCAATCGCATATCGTAGATTTGACGGGGCATGGAAAAACTTACAAACCAAATTGAGATAGCCCGTTGGGACAATCCGTGGAGTTCATGATGGATCTCATGGATAGTTTAGGCATTAGGGCCGCAGCGATCACAGGGAATTCTTTGGATGGACTATTGGGCTGGCTATGGCCCAGCGATGTCCAGATAGTGTAGATCAGTTGGGTTTAAATTTTTGCGACATAAATTGATGCGGATATTTGTTACGGGATAGCGATTGGTTGGACCAGATGTATGGCCGGGCCACGTCACCCTGGTATGGGAGTGGGAGGAGTCATATGGATGTCCAGTACCTGCTCACACCAATGTGCCACAGCTAGTAGGCGTTTTTCGTGAAATGGCGTCGTGGCAAGCTGAATCCCTAAAGGCAGACTGGAGTTCTTCCCTAACCCTGATGGAATGGTAATCGTTGGGAGACCCGTCGTCGTCCAAGGACTTTGAAACATGGGGTCACCAGTGGCGCTTAAGTCTCTAGGAGCTGGCGTATGTGTAGTAGGCGTTAACAGAACATCCCATTTTGACGCTAATGTTGTGAATTCTCTCCGTTGGAGACGGCGCAATCTCAACGACTGCACATAGTATGACGCAGGGATCAACAACCCAGATTCTATATAGCTACGGATTTTTGGGGAATACTCGTCAGATTTACTACGGAACATTTCTTGATGGTAAGTAGCACACTCAACGTTCATAACAGTTCTGTGGGCATCGAAGATAGTATCGAAGCTAGGGGGTAGCGGTATCTCTTCAATCACAGCCCCGGCGCTGGAGAGTTTTTCGATTGCGTCCTCGGTATTCTCAATCACCTCTGGATCTGACTTGGTGAAGAAGAAGTCTCGTATTAAACCAATGCGTGGAGGTCCGTTTAATCCATGAATTCCGTCCAAATAATTGGGGACAGGCTCGGTGGAGGAAGCGGGGTCGTTTGGGTCATACCCTGCCAATGATTGCAGCATCAATGCGGCGTCCTCGACGCAATTGACCATTGGACCGATGGTATCCAAAGACCAGGAGACAGGTATGACTCCGTAGATGCTGATCCGGCCATATGTAGGTTTCAGTCCTACTATTCCATTGTAAGATGAAGGTCTGATGATTGATCCGCCAGTTTGTGAACCCATAGCACCTAATACCATATGATCTGCTATAGCAACTGCCGATCCGCTACTTGATCCACCTGGGGTATGAGATCTATTCCATGGGTTAATCGTCGGCGGCGGATCGCCGGTGGCGAATTCCGTGGTAATGGTTTTCCCTAAGATAACCGCTCCTGATCGTTTCAGTTTCTTAACTGAAGTAGCGTCGTAGTCAGGCACAAAATCTTTGTAGATTTTTGAACATGCCGTAGTTTTTAGTCCTTTGGTGTAATAGATATCTTTCACACCAACTGGGATGCCGTGTAATGGGCTGCGAGGGCCGTTTTGTTCCAACTCTTTATCCAGGAGGCCAGCAGTCTCTAATGCCTGTTGGCGATCCACCGTCACCCATGCCTTTAGTAAAGGCTCTCGTTGGCCGATGTGATCAAGACACGATTCCACTAATTCGGTCGTTGTAAGCTGTTCTTGTGCGATCAGCTTTGAAGCTTGCGATATGCTCAATTGGTTGGGTACGGTCATTAGCTCCTCCAGATCTAGGATTCTATGGGTGGTTATGCCACGTGAGGCTTGGCACCTCTTCAAAGTGGGGAAGGTTTGATCCTACTATTGCTAATCTCGATGCGGTGTCATGGATAGTTTCTTTCAAATATAAAGCGCGCTCTGCTCCATACAAACTGACCGCTCTGGCAGTTAAGTCTTCTATCAGGGCTTGCTTTGTTTCCGGTCTTGCTGATGTTGGCATTGGCCATTCCTCCGTTTTATAGAATTTGGCGTGGCGTGCAATGATAAATCTAAAATACAAATTATCATTCTAAGAAACATACAGATCCATAGTTCAAAAATGACGCCGGTCGTTGACACCACTTAGTGGTCATATTAACATCCGACTCGACGCGGGCGTAACTCAGTGGTAGAGTGTTTGCTTCCCAAGCAAAAAGTCGAGGGTTCAAATCCCTTCGCCCGCTCCAGCCTGCATTAGGCTGTGGTTTGTTTGTAAAGATATTGGTAGAGGTGAAATTTGACTACAGTAGATGAGAGATACAGCAAGAAATTCCCGTCATCCGCTAAAATGTATGACGAAGCAGTTGGATTCTTCCCGTCAGGGGTCACACACGAAACCCGATTTGCCACACCATTTCCCGTCTACTTCAACCGGGCATCAGGTGGCATAAAATACGATCTTGATGGCAACGAGATCATAGATTATGTTATGGGGAATGGCGCTTTGCTGTTAGGACATGCTCATCCAGAACTAGTTGCTGCAATCTCATCACAAGTGGCGCAAGGCACACATCTTGGCGGTAGTACACCCTTCGAGATGCAATGGGCTCAATCTATCATGAAATTGGTGCCCTCTGTAGAAAAAGTGAGGTTTACTAATTCGGGCACCGAATCTACCTACTTAGCTATTCGGTTAGCCCGTGCATTTACCGGCAAGAAGAAAGTACTTAAGTTTGAAGAGCATTTTCATGGATGGCATGAATATGCTTTGCCCGCTCAGGGCAATTCTCCTGCTTCAGCTGTTCCGAAAGAAGTTCTGGATTTAGTGGTTGTAGTCCGCCCTGATATTGCGGAAGTAGAACAGGCGCTGAAGAACGATCCGGAAATAGCTACCGTTATTCTTGAACCTACTGGCGGCCATTATAGCTGCTTCCCTATCCAGCCGGAGCCGTTTTTGAAA
>VEXF01000019.1 GCA_009391275.1 SAR202 cluster bacterium AD-804-J14_MRT_500m
AGACATAGAACAAACCCTGAACTACGAACTACGAAAGGCGAATCTAAAAGCTCTGATAGTGGGTCGTGTTAAACACATCTATAGCATTTATCAAAAAAGCCTAAAGTACTCAGAACTTGGGAAGCAAATGAGTGATATCAACGACCTATACGCTATACGGGTCATAGTTCAAAACAACCGGGACTGTTACCACGCTCTAGGAATTGTGCACAACCTGTGGCGCCCAATCCCAGGGCAGTTCGACGATTATATAGCGAACCCCAAAGACAACCTGTATAAATCACTTCACACCACGGTTATGTGCAAAGGTGCCACGCCTTTGGAAGTTCAAGTTCGAACTCATGAAATGCACCAATTGGCTGACTATGGAGTGGCTGCTCATTGGCGCTATAAAGAAGGAAGTACTGGAGACGTTCAGTTCGAACAAAAGATGACTTGGTTGCGCCAACTCTTGGATTGGCAGCGTGATGTCACTGCGACAGATGAATTCATTGAGTCTGTAAAGACAGACCTGTTTCGAGATCAAGTTTTCGCCTATACACCGAAAGGTGCAATCGTAGAACTTCCGACCGGTGCAACTACAATAGACTTTGCATATCGCATACACACAGAACTTGGACACCGTTGTATCGGAGCTAAGATCAATGGACGATTAATCGCGCTAGACTACCAATTGCAAAACGGCGATACAGTAGAGATTCTAACCACCAAAGCAGCCAGAGGCCCCAATCTAGATTGGCTCAATCCTAACTTGGGCTACATCAGAACAGCTGGCGCTCGCAGTGCCGTTCGGCAGTGGTTCAGACGACAGCGCAGAAGCACCAATATTCAAATGGGCCGGGAAATGCTCCGAAAAGAATCCAATCGCCTCAACATGAAAATAGACGATCAATTATTGATCTCCACATTCAGATATGAGGCTTTAGACGATTTTTATGTAAACCTAGGTTCTGGTGGCATCACGATTAATCAAGTGGTACGTAGATTGACATCTGGTGAGGATGCCACTGAGCAATCCCATTCATCCCTTCCATTGACTAGCCCAGGTTCCGGAATCATCGTCTTAGGAGTTGGAGACCTCCTGACAAGAATAGGTCAATGTTGTAGCCCACTACCCGGAGATGACATAGTTGGGTTCATTACCCGATCTAGAGGCGTAACAGTTCATAAGCAAGATTGTTCAAGTGTACGTAACGAGGACGAACGCGAGCGCCTAGTTTCCGTAGAATGGGGAGTTCAACGTGATCTCTACCCGGTAAGATTAGAGATCTTGGCCAGCGATAGAGTCGGTTTATTGCGCGATGTGACAACGTTGGTATCTGAAGAAAAGGTAAATCTAGCCACCGTAAATACTGCCGAGAACACGGATGGAACCGCCACAATTACTTTGACCGTTCACATTAGCGGATTAGATCAACTTGGTCGTATTTTTGACAAACTCGATGGGGTTCGTGGTGTATTGAACGCAACTCGCATTCTCAACGACGGAGCTAGAACCTCACGATCTTAAAGCCTTTGATTCCCGCAGATTTCTCGTTATAATGTCTGGGCTTGTTCCAACCTAAGAACGCATTAACGGAATATCCCGATATGAAAAGGAAAGAAATTGTCAGCTGAAAAAGCAGCCCGTTCATCACTAAAAAAACAATTGCGAAACAAAGGGGTTCGCTCCGCAACTCGAACTTTTGTAAGTGCGGCGTTTAAGGACCTTGCTGACAATGATGACAAGTTGGATGCGAAAGGCTCAGTCGAGCGGGCGATCAGGGCACTGGATAAAGCAGCTAAACATGGTGTCATACATGCCAACAATGCAGCTCGTCGAAAGTCCCGGTTAATGAGGCACCTCAATGCCGTCTCTGAACCCGGAACATCTGATCGCTAGAAGATAATTTGCCCGGGTAATACCCGCGATCTTATTGACAGTTAGAGTAGTGTTACGTATTGTCTCATTAGAACACTTGTTCAGGGGCCGCAAATGCGAAGGAAAAAATTATCTCTACGGCAACAAACGATCATGGGTTTCATCCGAAAGTTCATGGATGCCAATCCCCATCCCCCAACAGTTAGGGATATCCAAGAAGCTTGTGCCATAAGCTCCACTTCAGTAGTTGACTATAACCTAAGACTACTAAATCGAGACGGCTATCTACGACGCAGACCAGATATTGCCCGTGGAATCGAGTTACTCGATGAAGAAGGCCAGCCAGCCAGTATATTCCGACGTATTGCTGTTATGGGATATATCTCGGCCGGTGAACCGCTTCCTGGACCTAGCTCCGACGGCTGGTCTCAGGAACCGTTAGAAATTCTAGAGATCCCTAAGCATATGGCTGATCCACAGAAAAATCTTTACGCATTAAAAGTCAAGGGGCTTTCTATGATCGACGCCCTTATTAATGATGGCGACTTGGTAATAGTAGAGTCCACACAAGATATTCGGGATGGGGACATGGTTGTAGCTTGGCTAAAACTAGAAGAAGAAACGACCCTCAAACATATTTATTTCGAAGGAAACCAAATACGCCTGCAACCCGCAAACTCACAAATGAATCCAATTTACGCTAAAGCCTCAAACGTGGAAACTCGAGGCAAGGTTGTTGGCGTGCTAAGAACACTATAGACCACGTTTTTCCTCGCAGCACACGGAATTTCCAGATCAACCAACAAGGAGCCATATAGATGCGGAAAAAGGTATCGGTAGTCGGCGCAGGCAACGTGGGCGCCACCACCGCGCAACGGATCCACCAACTTGGCTACGCTGACGTAGTTTTGGTAGACATTGTAGATGATCTGCCCCAAGGAAAAGCACTAGACATGGCCGAATCAGGCCCCGTCATAGGATCAGATGCCTCAATCACAGGTAGCAACGGATACGAAGAGACCGCCAAATCCGACTTAGTAATTATTACTGCCGGGATTGCACGTAAACCCGGGATGAGCCGGGATGACCTGCTCATTACCAACATGAATATCGTCGGAAGTGTTACACGTGAAGTAGTCAAATATTCTCCGGACTGCTTGATCATCGTAGTAAGCAATCCTCTAGATGCTATGTGTCATCACGCATTTGAGGTGAGCGGCCTGCCAAGAAATCGTGTGTTTGGGATGGCTGGTGTGTTAGATACCGCCCGATTCCGCACATTTATCGCCCAAGAACTAGATGTTTCTGTCGAAGATGTCCAGGCCTACGTCTTAGGCGGCCATGGTGACGACATGGTTCCATTAGTCCGTTATACGACTGTAGGGGGGATACCTATATCAGAACTGTTAGCATCTGACGTAGTGGATAGGTTAGTCAAACGAGCGCGACAAGGTGGCGGTGAAATCGTAGCACTACTCAAGGCCGGTAGTGCTTACTACGCCCCATCAGCCTCCATTACCCAGATGGCCGAAGCAGTATTGTTAGAGAAAAATCGAATTCTTCCGGCCTGCGTTTGCCTAGAAGGTGAATATGGGATCAGCGGGGTCTCAGTTGGAGTACCTGTTAAATTGGGCGCGCACGGAATTGAACAAGTTATAGAAATCAGCCTAGAAGATGCAGAACAAGCCATGCTCAACAAATCTGCTAACAGCGTGCGGGAACTTATAGAGGTTATGCATGCCCATCAAAACCAGACTAGCTGAAAGATCTCTTGTTGTAGACCGATAACTTTGATAATAGAAACACATAGGCAAAATCCTGTTGCATAATCATAAGTTATTCGGCCCATATTTTCGTGATACTTACCCCATGAACAGCCACCACACTCTAATGATCCTGCCAGCAAAAACGATTCAACATTTTTAGAGCGACGGCAAACTCAAATCGTGATCTCACCCTTCACCCAGGTTATCTCAATCTACATAACTGGATTTTTTAACTGTTACAACAAAATCAAGTCTAATTACATTACCATGCCCAGTAAGGAGGCATATGTCGATGCAACGTCGTGGCGAAGCAGAAAATATCCTCATTAATAAAGCCGCTCGATATTTCCCAGGAGGGCAAAATGGCAACATGGCATTTGACGATTCCAGATCGTTTCTAGTGAAACGCGGAAGTGGCTCACGGATTTGGGATGTCAGTGGGAACGAATATATCGACTACCTCATGGGGTCAGGACCTATGGTGTTGGGTCACGCTCATCCAAGTGTCATCGAAGCAGTTAGAACAGCCGTCGCCGATGGCAGCACATTTTTTACGAACAACGAGTCTGCTGTACTGCTTGCCGAAGAAATCGTGGCAGCAGTTCCATGTGCCGAGCAAATCCGTTTCACAACTAGCGGGACTGATGCCTGCTTTCAAGGGCTGCGCATAGCTCGGTCGTTTCGAAAACGTGACAAAATTCTGAAATTCGAAGGAGGCTTCCACGGCACCAGTGACTATTCATTAATTAGCAATCCCCCACGGCAACTTTTACAGTATCCATATGGAGACCGCAGCAGCGGAGGTATTCCCAAAGTAATTGAAGACTTGGTGTTAGTTGCGCCATACAACGACGTGGACACGACAACAGCAATCATCGAACAACATCATAACGAACTCGCAGCAGTGATCATAGAACAGGTACAACGGATCCTCGCACCCCTTCCTGGATTCCTCCAGGCGGTAAGAAAAGTGACTGCAAAACACGAAATTCCCCTGATCTTTGACGAAGTAGTGACTGGGTTTCGATTGGCATATGGTGGAGCCCAAGAATACTATGGCATTACTCCAGATTTGGCAGCTATCGGGAAGATCGTCGGCGGTGGATACCCGTTGGCTGCTATTTGCGGCCGGGCTGATATCATGTCCAGCTACGATTCGTCGCAGACTGATGCCGACGCCGTCGTTAGCCAGATAGGTACTCTTAATGGGAATCCTGTAGCCTGCGCCGCCGGGCTATCCACATTAGCCGAGCTACGCCGCCAAGGTGATTCTGCTTACAATCGCCTGTGGGCCACCGGTCGCCGGCTTAGAGAAGCCCTTGAAACACTATGTGCAGAATCCGAAATTCCGGCCCAGACGTCTGGCGTAGACCCCGTATTTGACATTATATTTACCGATGCCCATCTGACTGGATTTCGCTCTACCCTTTCGGCTGACCATGCCTTGAATAACCGTTTCCGGAACCTGCTACAGGATGAGGGCGTCTTCCGCGGCCCATCGAAATTCTATCCATCGCTCGCTCACACAGACGACGATTTGGAACAAACTATCTCTGCTTTCCGTCACGCCATCACTAAGCTTCGCAATTGAGACACTCAACTACTTCCAGTTCCACCAATGTTACAGTGAAGAGAATAGCTAACGTCGGCGGTTAGCCGGTCGTATCTGAGTCCCGCGATCCAATACGACGATTCCACCAGGTTGCCATGTTTTGACCTAGATGTACCCTATCCGCGTACTGCTACCTTACTCATCACTTGTTTCGCGGAAATTATATGTCGTGATAAGCCCATCTCTTTCGCGTCAAACCCTAAAGCAATCCCTATTAATTGTGGCAAGTGAATGATCGGTAAATTAATACCGCGATCAGCCTGCTGCATTGCTTTAGGTTGGTAACCGTCTAGATTCAAATGGCAGAGAGGACACGGAGTTACCATTGCGTCTGCTCCAAGGTCCTTTGCTGTACCGGTATGATTAGCGACCATCGCAACTGAGTTTTGCTCGTTGATTGTCAAGATTGGGAATCCACAGCACCGTGTCTTACCGGGATAATCGACAACCTGAGCTCCTAAAGCTTCCATTACTCTTTCAAGAGAGTCTTCTCTTTCAGGGTAGAGTCGAAATTCTAGAGCGTCGCTTGGTCTAACCATATAGCACCCATAAAATGGCGCCAACTTAAGATTGGTTAACGGCCTGACCACCATAGATTTGAGTGATTCTATACCTATTTCCTCTATGATTACCCAAAGGAGATGGCGTGGCTTAACTGTCCCTCTATACTCTAATCCTTCTTCTGCCAGATTAGAGTTGACCCTAGCCAGGTACTCAGGGTTAGTCGTTAGCCTACGGTTGGCCTGGCTCATAACACCTTGACAGGTGCTGCATATAGTCATTAACGGAAGATCTATCTGTTCTGCTATAGCGAACGTACGCGCGTTCAGTGTATCCCCCAAGAACTGGTTTTTTTCCTGTAACACGCCAGCCCCAGTACAAGTAGCCCCGCGCTCTTGTAACTCATCAAGCTCAAATCCCAGTTGTTGGCAAACTTTTATGGTGGCCGGATATAATTCCGGGCATCCACCACGCGATACGCAGCCCGGGAAAAAAGCGAACTTCAAACTAATCCTCCTGATTCAATGTGAACATCGATGCTATGTTTCCTTTTGCTCGTCCGCAACCCTTTTGACCAAACGCCGCACCTTTTCTACTTCCGGCACGGGTTTATGAAACAGGGAAGGCATTTTCCCTTTTAACAAAGCTCTAAGTCCAACCGGTGCCATGTTCATCATGGCAGGTAAATTAAACATCCCGAAAGTCTTGATCGGCAACATAAGCTCATTTAACCAGCCGCTGTGACTGACTGATTGTGCAAACACTTCGGTATGTCTGGCACCATAGTTGTCGCCATATCCTTGACCCATGGCTTTATCTCGGAGTGCCATGATCCGATCCATTGGGGCTACGTCTTTGGGGCACACCTCAACGCATTCGTAGCATCTTGTACAATCCCATATTCCACTATATTCACTTAGCATACCCAAGCGTGTTTTATCATCACCATCCCTTGGATCCGCCACAAACCGATAAGCCTTGGCTAAAGCAGCCGGCCCTATAAAATTTTTATCTACCTCAAGAACAGTACAATCCGACACACACGCTCCACACATGATGCAAGCCATGACTCCTGCGAGATGAACCATGTCCGCATTTGGCGCTAAATATTCGCCTCCAGGTTCAGGGCCTGTAGGCTTAATCCAAGGTGATACCTGACGGATTTTATCCCAAAAGATATTCTGATCCACTACCAGATCTTTCAGCACTGGCATATTCCCAGCAGGCTCGACCGTAACCGTTTGACCAGGTGATGCCAATTCCGTAATTTTCGTGTTGCAAGCCAGCTTCGCATGACCGTTAATGCGCATAGCACATGAGCCACAGATAGCGCTTCGGCACGAGCATCTAAGCGCCAAGCTGCCATCGATTTCTTCCCGGATCTTGATGAGTGAGTCTAGGACACTCGCAGTTTCCTCCACATCCACTCCATAATCCTGCCAATAGGATCCCTGTTCAGCTTCTTCTGGGTTAAACCGTCTTACAGATACGGTGACTTCCATTAATATTTTCTCTCCTCTGGCTTCCACTGCGTTATAATCGCGGGTAGGTGTGAAATGAGAGGACCGTCAGATGAACGGCTCACCAGGACATGTTGTAGCCAGTTTTCATCATCTCGTGCCGGGTAATCAGTTCGTGAGTGTGCACCCCGGCTCTCTTTCCGTTCAAGTCCACCTGCAACAATAGATTCTGCACAGTCCAACATGAATCCCAGTTCAAGGGTGAAAATAAGATCTGTATTGAAACGTTTCCCTTTGTCTTGCAAGGTTACGTTTTTATATTCTTCTTGGAATCGTCGAACACTTCTACTGAGAGATTGCATTCCTTCTTCGTTTCGATAAACTCCAAAATTCTTGTCCATCTCTGTTCCTAGTCCCAACCGTATTTTCGCCCATCGAGTACCTATCCCGTCGCGATTATATAGGACCGCGAATCGATCGTTCGCCTCTTTCGTATAACCTTCGACATCTAATGATATGTACTCGGTATCCGCCGCAATTTGGGCAGCATCTTCTCCCGAGCGCCTGCCAAATACCACTGTATCAAGCAACGAATTCGCGCCCAACCGATTACCTCCGTGTACACTCACATTCGCACACTCACCAGCGGCGTACAAACCTGGGATATTAGTGCGCCCATTTACATCAGTTTTGATACCGCCCATGATGTAATGCATGCCTGGGCGAATTGGAATTGGTTCTTCAATAATATTCACTCCAGCAAAGTCCATACCAATATCTACAATTTGAGTCAACCGTTCGCGGATTAAATCTTCCCCTAAATGCCTAAGATCTAACAGAACGCAACCATTGACCCCACGACCCTCATTAATTTCTGTCTGTTCGGCTCTCGACACAACATCCCGAGAAGCCAATTCCATCATGTTAGGAGCATAACGCTCCATGAACCGGTCCCCTTCACTATTCAGGAGGTATGCTCCTTCCCCTCTAGCCCCTTCAGTAATCAAAACACCGCTTCCCGTCAGTGTGGTTGGATGGTACTGAATCATTTCCATGTCCATTAGAGGAGCCCCCGCTCGGTATGCCAGAGCCATACCATCACCGGTTACGATCAACGCATTGGTGCTAGGATCAAATAATCTCCCCAAGCCCCCAGTCGCTAAGATCACAGTTTTTGCTCTGATTACATACACACGACCAGTTGCCATCTCCATGGCTACCACCCCGCAACAAGCACCTTCTTCTACTATCAGAGACAATACAAACCATTCTTCGTATACCGGCACCTCAACCTCCATGAGTTGTTCATATAAAACATGAAGCATCGCTTGCCCGGTGAAATCCGCAACAAAAAATGTACGTGCCTTCTGCTGCCCACCGAACGCTCGGGTTCCGAGTTTTCCTTCTTCGTCTCGATTGAAGATTACTCCCATGTGTTCCAGCGAGATAAGCTCTGGGCCCGCTTCTTTACACATGATCTCTATAGCGTCCTGATCCCCTAAAAAGTCACTTCCCTTTATCGTATCGTATGCGTGCTCTTGCCAATCATCACCGCGATCAGTAAGGGCAGCATTTATTCCGCCTTGAGCTGCATTTGAGTGGCTTCTAACGGGATGAACCTTGCTCAATATAGCTACCTTGGCACCTTTTTGATGAGCTGCCAAGGCGGCCCTCATCCCCGCCAGACCCGCTCCCACCACTAGCACGTCATGTTCCAGCAACCGTATGCCTCCGAACCAAGCTCTGCCGACGGCCAATGGTAGCAAATCAGCCATGTCAAGGCAATGACAAAATGATCAGTACAGGGCCCAATTCTAACTATCTAGGTATTTAGATACCCTGCTTTCCGATAACTAACATTAAAGATGCTATGCTTTTAGCATCCTGTATTTCCCCTCTACTAACCAACGTGGGTATCATTGATATGTGTGCCTGCGTCACCTCAATAGATTCATCATCCTCAGGTTGATTGTGTCCACTTTTTATTCCGGTCGCCAAAAAAGCATACATGCCTTCGGTACAATATCCTGGAGTTGTCCAAAAAAAAGCCACCAACTCCATCCTATTGGCCCGATAACCGGTTTCCTCTAGTAACTCTCTATGAGCTGCTGCATCGGGCGTCTCTTCAGGATCTATGCCACCAGCCGGGACCTCTAACATGTATCTTTCTATTGCCTTACGATATTGCCGGACCAAGATCACATTTCCGCTTTCATCCATCGGGACAACACAAATACAATCACCGTGTTCTACAATTTCTCGCGTAGTTGTTTTTCCGGTCGGGAGGAGCACTTTGTCTATCCGCAAATTGACTATTTTTCCCTCATAGATCCTCGTAGAATTAACTGTGGGCTCGTCTTGTTGAAAAATAGGGTCTTTCAATTAATAGGATACCGATCTGCCAATTCCATCGTTAGATTCAAACCCCAGACGCCGAGTTAACGAAGCGTAGAAATCTTCAGGAGTTCTTTCTCTTAAGAACAAACTGGTCAACGTGCTTTGTTTCACCTTCACACCGTCCCCCTTCTTCAATGGGAGATCTAAAAAGCCGTCTACACTAAAAATAGCCGGGTCTTCAGATTCTATTTGTAATTCGACCATTGCGGACCCTGGTAACACCAGAGCCGTTGCTATCCCCACATGAGGTGCAACCGGTTTTAGCACCATTCCGACAGCTTGAGGTTCAAGAATCGGACCCCCCGCGGAAAGGTTATACCCTGTGCTCCCGGTTGCAGTGCAGATCACAATGGCATCGGCTCGATAAGATGTCAGATAGGCACCATCTATCCAGGCCTGGACTCGGATTACTCGTGCTACCGCACCTCTACCTAACACGATGTCATTAAGGGCATGGTACTCCGTAGACTCTTGTTTTTCATTGGACCCATCACTGTACTTCACACTCACTTGAACCATAGATCTCTCTTCTAGCCACCCACCTCCATCTAGAAACGACGGGAGTTTCATGAGAGCCTCTTCGGCTGACAACTCCGTCATAAATCCTAACCGTCCCAAGTTTATTCCCAGTATTGGCACCCTATGGGGCGCAGCAGCTTGCGCTGCCCTGAGAATAGTTCCATCTCCTCCGACCGTGATTAATAGATCTGTCGTTGCTAATTCGGGACGCCTGGCAACACCACCGGCCTCTTCTTTCCAACAATCGTGGGTTTCGCTAACATTTCGCTGTACATCATCAGCCATTGACACCGCTCTGGGTGCCCTAGAATTAAAGATTATTCCGACTGTCTGGATCAGTTTCACCGTATAACTACCTCATCCAATTTCAACGCAATCCTATATTGAGGACTAACCGTTAAATTAGTGTCGCGATTTGCAGAAGTTTTTTCGAAATCCTTAAATTGTCATCGTGTATGACACACCACCAATTGACTCTGTCTCAAGATCAAGAGATTGTCTTTTCAGTTCTGTTATTCCAATGATGAGTTAAAGAATCACGGTTTCAGTGGACCAGCTGCAACATCAGTCACCCATGTTAAAAGCCGTGGGGCGATACCTAACAAAATTATGGCTGATCCACTTATGGCAAGCGCTAGACGCATAGACGTGGTTGACGGAATCTTCTCTTCAGACGCGGATTCTTCTATGTACATCACCCGTACGACTTTCAAGTAATAATACGCAGATACAACACTATTTACGACTCCAAATACTGCTAACCATGCTAAATCAGCTTGAACAGCTGAACTGAATAAGAATATTTTCCCGATAAATAATCCGGTCGGAGGTATCCCTATTAACGAAATCAAAGCCAAAGCCAACACCAATGATATGACCGGTGCCCGTTTACCAATTCCGGCAAAATCTTGAATTCGGTCACTTTCAATCTTATTAGATATAGCTATGATCGCAAAAAACCCAGCAAGATTAGTGGCAGCATAGGCTACTAGATAGAACAGCAAACTACTAACTCCAGCCGCTTCGCCACCGCTTTCTATGCGGCCCGCTACGGCAGCGATCCCTATCATCATGTAGCCGGCGTGTGCAATGGTACTATACCCTAACAGCCTCTTAATATTGTCCTGTACCATGGCCACCATGTTGCCTATCGTCATGGACAGCGCTGCCAAGACAGCAAACAACATTGCCCAATCCGTCTCGTAACCAGGAAAAGCTATATAAAGTACCCTCAACAGGACCGCAAATCCTATTGCTTTGCTTGCCACGGACAAAAACGCCACTGCCGGAGTTGATCCCCCCTCGTATACATCCGGGACCCACATCTGAAACGGCACCGATGAAATCTTAAATCCAAATCCGGATACCATCAGAACTGCCCCCAGAAGCAACCCATAATTACCAAAAGGAAGGGACGGATCAGAACCAAGAGATTGCAAAGCTAGCGAATCCTTAATATCAGGCAAAAGTGTCGTTCCAGAATATCCCAGAACAAGTACGATGCCATACAAAAGTAGCACCGAGCTTACCCCATTGAGGACTAAGAATTTCAACCCCGCCTCACTAGACCGTGGTGTCATCAAAAATGCTACAACTGCCACCATCGGCAGGACGGTTAATTCCAACGACACATATATCGTAATAAGCTCAGTAGCTGAAGCTAGAGCCATCATGCCCGCAGCCGACATCAACATCAATCCAATGAATTCACCCTGTAAACGCTTGAAGTTGCGCCTATAATCTACCGAAGCCAATATCACCAAGCAGGTTATTCCCAACACCAAGAATTTAAAAAACAGACCGAATTTATCTATAGTTACCGCCCCAAATACGCCTGTCTTCTCTCCTACATCGATAGAGTCAACATCGCACCAAAGTATCAACGTAAACGCGATTGGAACAACCAATCCCACCACAGATGTAAATGAGAGAAAGCTCTTCCTAGTAACGAATAGGTCTAACCCCATAACGACTAGAGCCAGCACTATTATGCTGATTTCTGGCAACAGCAAATATATATCTTGGATACTCATTGTTTATCTCATTAGACCCGCAATAGGCTCGATTCCTGCACGAAACACATCAGTTATCAGTGCAGGATAAACGCCAACAACAAGAATGGCAGCCACCAATAGTACTAAGGGAACTGCCTCTATCAGGTTGCTATCTTTTAAATTGTCGAATCTGATCCTAGCAGGTCCAAACAACACTCTCTCAGTCATCCAAAGGATATAAGCTGCAGTTAATACGATGCCGAAGGCCCCAAAGGCCGTCAACCATGGGAATGATTTGAAACTGCCCATAAACACCAAGATTTCCGCCACAAAACCGCTCATGCCCGGGAGCCCCAACGAAGCTAACCCTGCTATCAAAAATGTAGTGGCAACAAAGGGCATTCGAGTGGCCAATCCACCTAGATCAGGTATGTACCTGGTATGTGTCTTGTCATAGATTAACCCCACTCCTAAAAACAACAATCCCGTGATTGTTCCATGTGTGAAAAGTTGCATTGCTGCTCCCGTTAACCCCACCGATGTGAATCCATTCCCGACCAGCCCTATAGACCCTATACCAAGTAACACTAACCCCATATGACTAATGCTGCTGTATGCGATTAAACGCTTCAGATCAGTTTGTCTCAATGTAACAACAGCAGCATAAAGAATCGTAAACACAGCTAGTACAGTGAATTCTAGCGCGTGGTCTTGAGCGATCTCCGGAAACATACCCACAGTGATCCTTAACAAACCATATCCGCCCATCTTCAACAGGACACCTGCTAGCATTACGCTTACGGCTGTTGGAGCATCCGTATGCGCATCCGGAAGCCAAGTATGAACTGGAAACACAGGTAGTTTGATGGCAAACGCAACGAAAAAGAACCAGAACACCAATGTAATCGGAACCAACGTCTGAGCAGATCCTACGGTACCATCCAGTAAGAGTGTCATGTCAAAATGACCAATACCAGGAGCAAAGAATAGCGCCAATATACCTACAAGCATGAATGCGCTACCCAAGAAAGTGAAAATCAAGAACTTCATGGCCGAGTACTGACAACGTCCAGTACCCCAAATAGAGATCAGGAAATACATAGGAATAAGCTCTAATTCCCAAAACACGAAAAACAGCAGAAAATCCAGAGATACAAAGACGCCCATTACGGCAGTTTGCAGAATCAACAACCAGGCAAAATACTCACGGACCCTATTCTGAATCTTCCATGACGCCAATATCGCGCAAAGCCCAAGTAAACCTGTAAGCAGAACCAAAGGAGTACTAAGGCCGTCCACACCGAGGTGATAATTAGATATAAAAACAGTGCTTTTAATCCAAGTTAACTTGTCTATTAACTGGAATCGGGCTGTACCGTCAGGATCAAATCGCGCAAACACCATAATTGCCAGTGCTAAGTCAACCACGCCTATCGCGACTGCCCAGCATCTTATTAACCGATCCCGTCTCAACAAAGCAACAATAACAATTGCTCCTGCCAAGGGTACAAACAGAGTCGCCGTCAGTAGGCCATCAAAGGCGTACATCCTTGCTCTACCCCCATACCAGGTATATCAATAAAATAACGAGGGCACCACCACTGATTCCTACGACATATTCCTGTACCTGTCCTGTTTGTAACCGTCCAATTCCCCGGCCCAGATTACGAACTATCCAGCCTGAACCATCTACAATCTCATCTACCACGCTGGAGTCTACCCAATCCGCGGCGCGTGCTATCCCACGGTAGAGACCTTGTTTTACTAATCCCCGCTCATAAAAATGATCTATATAGTACCGATTTGATAACACTCGTTTGGGCGAATCCAATACCCTTATCACACTGTCCGAAGGTTTGTGTCCCTTCAAATATAACATCGTAGCCAGTCCAATCATTACTAATGAAACCAACATAGTTATCACGGCAAGCCAGATGTTGAAGTCAAGGGCACCAACATGCAAAAATTCGGTCAGCCAATGATGAGGAACACCGAACCAATGCTGAAGTGGATTTACTAAATAACCCGAAACCACCGCCGCTATTGCCAAAACCGCCATCGGCACCAGCATCACCACAGGAGATTCTGCTAAGTGCATTTGGGGCCTCTGCTGGCCCATTTCAGCAGTCTGCTGTTCTTCGATTTCTTTAACAATTCCCCCGTTGAAATGACCATGAAAGGTCATATACATCATGCGAAATGTATAGAACGCCGTGAGCGCCACTCCGAGAATTAGCAGCCAAAAAACCACACCATCCACCATATGAACACCATGCCAAGCATGATTTAATATCTCATCTTTACTCCAGAACCCAGACATCGGAAAGATCCCCACAAGACTCAAACTCCCGATCAACATCCCCGCATATGTCCATGGCATAGTTTTCCTTAAGCCGCCCATATACCTCATGTCAAAAGTGCCTGTTGCATGATTGACGCTGCCTGCACCAAGGAACAGCAAAGCTTTAAAAAACGCATGATTAAGTAGGTGAAATATCGCTGGCCCATAAGCTCCCACGCCTAAAGCAGCCATCATATAACCTAGTTGGCTCATGGTAGAAAACGCCAACACGCGCTTAATATCATTGGACACCAACCCCATAGTTGCAGCAAAAACAGCGGTGAACGCGCCGATGATAGCCACAGCGGTCATAGCCTCAGACGAAGCTTGAAAAATTGGGAAGAAGCGCGCCACCAAGAACACCCCTGCCGCTACCATTGTGGCTGCGTGGATAAGTGCGCTTACCGGAGTCGGACCCTCCATGGCATCGGGGAGCCAGACATGCAACGGAAACTGCGCAGACTTACCTGCCGCACCGAAGAATATACCAACAGCCACCCACGTTAGGCCAAGCCCACCCAATGCTGCCAAAGCACCATTTTCGATTAACGGCACGGCTTGGTAAATATCTGCTATTTCCAGTGGATTCAGCCCGTGCTCAGCGAAAGCCGCATTATTAAAAAACAAATACAATATTGCTAAAAGGAACCCAAAATCTCCGACTCTAGTGACGAGGAACGCCTTCTTTGCCGCCGCAGCGGCCGCAGGCTTATGGTGCCAAAACCCTATTAGTAGGTAGGAACCTAACCCCACAAGTTCCCACATGACGTAAAGTTGGATGATATTGCTTGAAAGAACTAGACCCAACATGGCAGCTGAGAAAAGGCCCATAAGTGCAAAATAACGAGCGTATCCCGAATCGCCCTTCATGTACCCTTGCGAGTAAATTTGGACCATTAGGCTTACACTTGTCACTACCAACAACATCACCGCAGTCAAAGAGTTCACCATAAGTCCGATGCGAATCTCCAACCCACCTATGACTAGCCACTGGTGCGGTTGGAACGATAGTTCACCGTTACTGGTTATAGATTGAAGGATCCAAATTGAGAGCGCCAGAGACCCCGCAAGTGCCAAGATCAAAACATAGCCCGCGTAACGACTGTGTTGACTAAAGAAAGGCCGAATTATAAAAACTATTACTGCCAGTGCACCAATCGGCAGGAAGAAAATAGTCCAGACGGCAGCCTCCGAAATCATTCTAGAGCTTCCTCAATATTTCTTCGGCTACGTGTTCCCGTCCGCGGGGCACCATTACCCTGAAGGGCACACGTTCACTCCAATCCATAATGTCACCTTCCGGCAATAACCGTACGGGCAACCCTTCTCCTTCAATCACTTCCTTCCACATTTCCGCACTCATTAGATTTGGAGTCCGCATGAAATCGACCCACATTTGCCTATCCTATCTCACTTACTCATCAGATTAGCTTGGCTCACATCCACCGTATCTCTACTACGATACAGCGATATAACTATCCCCAACCCTAATGCAATCTCCGCCGCCGCCACCACAATGATAAATAACGCTAACACCTGACCAGTCAACAAAGTCCCTGCGACGGTCGGGTCTGAAAATCCAGCCGGATTCGCTTCCAATTTCATGGTCTGTACATAACGCGACATAGCCACGGCCGCTAATGTCACTGCTGTAAACATGATTTCCAAAGACATCAATACTGTTATCACATTTCGTCTCACCAACACACCATACAAACCTATGCAAAACAATACTCCCGACAACACAAGGAAGTGCTCCAATCCCATTATTGATCTCCTCGCACCAGCGACAATGCACCTACTATGGAAGCCAATAACAATGCACCAGAAGCGCCGAATCCTAAGGCATAATTTTTAAATATCAGACTGGCCAATGTAGAAGGAGTATCCTGGAAAGCAAAATCTACCACCTGTGTTCCATTTGGCAACATGGAAATGACGCGCCAATCCGTATCTATAAACACAAAAATAAGAGCAGCCAGAAGTAAGGCCGGGAGTAATACAGCAGGGATCTGGATACGGTTCGCCAAGTTACCTTGTTGTATATTCTGGGTCAGCATAATAGCAAAGATGATTAGAATACTAATTGCGCCACCGTAGATAAGGACTTGAACGACTGCCAAAAATTCTGCTGCTAATAACACGAAGTGCCCGGCTATACTCAGAAACAGTACGATTAATAACAATGCGCTCCGGAACACATCTTTCAAAAGCACTACACCAAGTGCAGCTCCAACAGCACCGGCGGACAAGGCCCAGAATATAATTTCTTGGAAGAGCACCTATTCCTCTTCTTCCGTAATATATCCAATGTTGGGTCTCTTTAGCTTCGCGCCTGCCTTTTCTTTCCGGTGCCACGACCACTTCTCTCGTCCAACTTCTTCCCAAGACATTGGGTTACCTTGATGCGGGTCGTATCCTATATCTTCTAGCTGTGGTCTAAACCATGTACTAGGCCGCTTATCGGCCCTCCTGAGTTCATCAACGGTGATCACTAAATCTTTACGCTGATCCCTTCCTCGTTCGAACCCACTACCCATAAACAAGGCATCATAAGGACATGCCTCCACACATAGCCCACAGAACATACATCGGCCAATATCTATATCGAATACCTCGAGATCATACTTCTCCCCTTCCAGAACTGCCGTTCCACTCGGCTTGGTTACAATTTTGATGATCCCTAGAGGGCAGTATTTAGCGCATGAAGCGCATCCTGTGCAGCGCTCTTCGTACCATGCAAATTCTTCCCCTCGAAATCTTGGGTGTTGATGCGCTCTTTCCTCTGGGTATTGAATGGTAAAAGGTGGGCGTATGAAGTTTTTCATCGTGACCATCAAGCCTTTTAGTAAACCTAGTCCATACATCAGTCGGCCTCCGTCAACGCTGTGGTCGTTGCTAATGATGCGAAGCGCACAGGCGGCACCATAATAGTCTCGCGAGTAGCTCGTCCGAACGCTATTATGGAAATTATCGCTAACGGCACATTGATGGCCGCCATGTATCCTAATTCCGTTCGGGTAATAACTCCCAGATCATCCCCCATATGATATCCAAAAAAGTAAACCTCCACAGCAGTAGCCAAGAGATTTATCACCGCAAGTGGAAGCAGAAATTTCCAAGCGAACGCCATAATTTGGTCTATCCTGAGCCTTGGGAAAGTCCCTCTTATCCAAATGAATAGAAATACGAAAAAGGCAAGCTTCAATAAAAACCAGACAGATCCCAGCTCACCAGATAAGAATGGGCCAGACCATCCACCGAGAAATAACGTCGCCAACATAGCAGACGCGGCTAGCACCCCAGCCATTTCTGCCGCCTGAATTAACGCAAACTTAATCCCACTGTATTCAGTATGGTATCCGGCTATAATCTCAGACTCGGCTTCCATAATATCGAATGGCGTCCGGTTGAGTTCTGCTGATATCCCCATAAAGAACAAGAATGCTCCAAGTGGTTGTACGACAATTAGAGGCAATGTTTGCACCTCTACGACGCTCACTACAGACATAGATCCTGCGATCAACACCACACCCGCTAGGGACAAAACTAACGGTATTTCGTAGCTGATAAGCATCGCTACACCACGCATTGCTCCAAACATCGCATACCGATTCCCAGAGGACCATCCTGCCATGAATATGGCGATTGTACTTATCGACCCTACTGCAACAAAGTATAGTATCCCAATGTTCAAGTTCACTAAATAAGTATTTCTACCGAACGGTATTACAGCCAAACTTAAAAGGAGGGACATCAACATTACAATCGGGACTATGGTAAATACAATTTTATCAGCTGCTGTAGGCATTAGATCTTCTTTAGTAAGCAGCTTAAGCAAATCCGCGATAGGTTGTAGAAGCCCAAAAGGACCCCATCTGTTTGGCCCTCTTCTCGCCTGGAATCGCGCTAACAATCTCCGCTCGGCCCACACGAATGCGGCGGCTCCAAGTAAAGCTCCATTCACCAATATAAACATGATGGCAAAGCCGGCGACGAAGTAACCCGCCCATTCGTAGCCCAACGGGAATATGCCGTCCCTTCCTCCACACCAACCCGCATTATCAGGGTTGCCTGAGAACCAACAATAAGCCCCACGATATAAAACGTTATGTTCTAAAAATCCGCCCATCACCTGTCTACTTCACCCATGTTTATGTCAATGCTCCCCAGCGTGACTATCATATCTGCCAGTTTCCAACCAACTAGGAGCTCCCGAATAGTAGTGAGATTAATAAGAGAAGGCGAGCGAATCTTGCATCTGTATGGTGCGATGCTCCCATCGCTCACCAGGTAGAACGCCAATTCACCTTTGGGCGCTTCCACCCGTCCATAGGCTTCTTTCCCAGGCAGGGGACGTAAGATAAAAGGTAAATCTGCGCGCACAGGCCCAGTCGGCATCCTATCTCGGCATTGCCGGACCATTCCGAGGCTTTGTTTTACTTCTTCGACCCGCACACGAAATCGGTCGTAATTATCTCCTCGTTCTCCGACCGGCGTTTCAAATTCGAGTTCATCATATATGTCGTACGGGTCGGCTTTGCGCCAGTCCCAAGCCAATCCGCTGGCTCTAAGAACCGGACCGCTGACGGAGTGGGCAATAGCTGTTTCAATCGGTAATATTCCGACATTTTTTGTGCGCACCAATACGATCTCGTTTTCCATCAACAGTTGCTCCAACTCCTCTATCAGCACCGGTGCCTCATCCAGCAAACGATCGAGGGCGGGCCAAAAGTCTTCCGGAGCATCCGCAAAGACACCTCCAGGTCGCATATAACTGACTGTGATCCGTGCGCCACATAGCATCTCAAAAAGATCCAGTATTTTTTCGCGTATCCGAAAAGCATACATGAGAGGAGTCGCAAGAGCTCCGAGATCCTGAAGGATGAATCCTACAGCTATTAAGTGGCTAGCAACGCGCTGTAGCTCCGCTGCCATTACTCGCAAATAAAGTCCGCGTTGTGGCACTTCGACTTCCAAGAGCTTTTCAACTGCCAAGCAATAAGCTTGGTTATTAGTCATAGATGCCACGTAGTCTAGGCGGTCGGTCAGGGTCAAAACCTGTACGTAGTTCCGTTCCTCGGCCAACTTCTCCGAGCCCCGGTGCAGATACCCAAATACTGGCTCTACATCCACGATGATCTCACCATCAAACGTAACCCGAAGACGGAATACACCATGGGTGCTCGGGTGTTGCGGACCAATATTTATAGTTATAGGTTCAGTATGAAGCGTCATAAATTTGTCTTAGTAATTCACTGCATCTTCAAAGTCTTTGCGAAGAGGGTGTCCAGGAAACCCCTCCCATAGCATAATTCGTTTATGGTTTGGGTGCCCCTCAAATCTCACTCCCATCAAGTCCCATATCTCCCTTTCCTGGAAATTAGCGCCTGGCCAAACCGATACCACAGAAGGGACCTCAGGGTCGTCCCGACCATATACCTTAGCTTTCATAACCGCAGAATGATTATGTTCTAAAGAGGTTAAGTGGTACACCAATTCAAAGTGGTCAATGTAATCCACTGCACTAATAGAATTCAGATAATTAAAAAACAGGCTCGGCTCATGTTTTAGATGGGCAGCTATATCTCGAATTGCATGGGGCTCTACCCAAAATGAACCACCTTCCCAACACAAATTCTCTTCTGGGAATTGTTGCAGTATGCGATTAGTAACGTCTTCTCCTTGAAGATTCCTGGTCATTACTGACCTGCACGCCTTCCTTGAATACTATATTTTTTTATTTTCTCATGGAGTTGCATAATTCCGTACAATAAAGCGTCCGGCCGGGGCGGACATCCAGGTACATACACGTCTACTGGAATGATATGATTGACCCCTGGCACAACGCTGTAGCTAGAGTAATAGGGACCGCCACTGGTTGCACACACCCCCATGGAAATTACCCACTTCGGTTCTCCCATTTGATCATAGATCCGCCTTATAGCAGGCGCCATTTTCCAAGTCACCGTCCCTGCTACAATCATGAGATCCGCCTGCCTAGGAGTGGCTCGGAACGCTTCCATACCAAATCTAGAAATATCGAAACGGGACATGGCGCTAGCCATCATTTCGAACGCGCAACATGCCAAACCAAACGCGACGGGCCATAGGGCTGACTTCCGGCCCCAGTTCAACAGCGCATCGATTGACGTCACCATAAGATTCCGCTGCAAGTCATCCGGCACGTGAATCAATGGCTCTGGGAATGGTTGACTATGCGAGTGCCGCATTTCCTCGACGACCCTACCTTCGTCGCGGTCTAAAGACACCGTGTGAGGATACAATAGGCTCTCTTTTTCGTTGATCACGGCGTTACCTCCACTCAAGGTCACGCTTCTTCCACGCATAGACCCATCCAAAACCCAAGATCACCATAAATGCCAGCATCTCCAGTAATGCGAAGAGGCCAAGCTTACCAAGACTAACCGCCCATGGGTATACGAAGATTACAGCTACATCGAATATCACAAACAGCAATGCGTACATGTAGTAGCGAAAGTTAAACTGAGCCCATTTACCTCCAATAGTCTCCATGCCGCATTCATAAATTTCAGACTTCACTGGGTTAGGTTTCTTTGGTCGCACCTTTAGTTTAGATAATATAAAGGAAACCATAAGCATGCTCGTGGGGACGATGAACGCCACCATGGCGAAAATAGCTATGAGCCCATATTGACGAAAATAGTCCTCTAGCACCGTCGATCCACCCCCGGCAACTGATGCGCAAATATATCACAGGCATATGACCAAAACAAGTGAAATCTCGCACAAAGTGTGCCTGTAGAGACCAATGGCACATTACTCTACCTCAAGGTATGCTCTAATTACACCGACTTAACCCAGACCCGTTTTTTGTTCGCAAGTGTTTGTCATACACCCGTGGTCTAGCTTCAAAGAAAGCCACATTATTTGAAAGACAATTCTTCATAAAAGATTTTAAGCACAATCCTTCTTGTTTGCGTTAAGTCCAATGATACAATCTAAAATATTGATGTTTACTGACCATTTCATTAACCTACCACCTGTTTCCTACCGCCTTACCAACGATTGCCTGAATCAATGCTCATAGACTTGCACACTCACACAGCACCAAGCTCATACGACGCTTTGCAAACCCCAGAAGATTTGATAATAGAAGCCAAAGCTTTGGGTCTAGACGCACTATGCCTTACGGAACACGATTCATTCTGGGATCTGGGTGAACTAAAAAAATTGTCCCAACATCACAATATTCTAGTTTTACCTGGCTGCGAAATTAATACGGATGAAGGCCATTTCTTGGCATTTGGACTCACTGAATATGTTTTTGGGATGCACAAACTTAACGTTCTAAGAGAGCATGTGAATCGTAGTCATGGAATCCTCATTGCTGCTCATCCGTACCGTAGGCGTTTTCGTCTACCTAGTGACGCCCAACCCCAGTCATCCGATCAAATGGTACGCCAAGCCAGTGAGGGTTCCACTTTCCAAAATTGCACGGCAATAGAAACACTTAATGGACGAGGGTCCCAAGAAGAAAACCAATTTTCCAGTTCACTAGCCGAGTGTTTGAAGTTGCCTTGCACCGCGGGAAGTGACAGCCACCTGACCAGCCAGATAGGCACATGTGCCACACTATTCTCCAACAGGATATCCGATTTGGACTCTTTAATATCAGAACTCCGGAGAGGCGAGTTCCGGCCAATGCAATTGCGATAACCCAAAGATCACTGTTCGACGAGAGAGGTGCCGACCATAAGCTCGATCGCGATATCTTCAGCCATCCTACCTTCTTTCACTGCTAAATCCATTTCCAGTAGGCTTTCATAAAGTATCTTCAACCTTTCCCATGTAAATTTTTTAGCCTGCTCTATGGTCTTTTTCAACGCAAATTCAGCCCGTATCTCTAACCTGGATCCCAACTCCCTAGTCGCCATACCTGAACTTAACATCTCTTTAGCAAGGGTGATTAACCTCAATTGTCTGGCCACCATGGCAAGAATGTAAGACAAGTTGGCTCCAGATCGTCTTAATTGGGACAATGCAAGCAGAGCAGTTCCAGAACGCCCTTCTAGAATCGCATCGACTGCCACGAAAATACTGATGTCTCTGACCTGAGGTACCAGTTCTTCTACGTCACGTTCTTCTATGGGACGATCCGATGCAAACAGGGACAGCTTTTCAAGTTCTAAATCAAGTAATCTCAAGTTGGGTCCAATATGATGGCTCAACAACTGGACTGCTCCTGGAGTGATCTTTGTCGCCCTCATTCGCACCCTGTCACGCACCCAACGAGACAGTTCATCTCTCTTAGGTGTAGGCAGGGTTCTAACAACGGCATGTGGCTTTATAAGAGCTAGAAGTTTATTATCTGGCCGCACGACTCCGTCAACGAATACGAGCGATGTGGTTGGCGGGAGTTCTTGTATGACGTCGACTATACCATCCCATCCTGAGAATCTCTTAGGATCTCTCCTTTTGCCTCTACTCCTGAATCTAACCTCTTCTATTTCCGACATTAACCCTTCGACCACAACAAGACGCATTGAAGCTAAAAAAGGCAACGCTGCACAAACTACCCGCAGATCCTCCAGTTTTATCTGGTCTGCTTGATAGCGGTGACTATTAGAGTCCACCACATCCAAGGGGCCTATCTCGGCATATTTTTCTTTCAATGATTCTTGTACTAGGAATGAATCCCCATGAAGAACATGTACCGACATATCTCTCCTTCACACACCAACTCAGACTAGCGCCCTCCTACCCGGTTCACACTAACAATTACTGACCTCGGACTCTGTGTCAAGCCCACTGGCTGACAACATATGGCACAGATATGGTGCTAATATGGTTATCACAACCTTCACTCTTATGAACGGTACTGTTATTCTGAAACCAAGCCCCTGTTATCCGAGGAAACCATGCATGTTATAGGTACTGCAGGCCATGTGGATCACGGAAAATCCACGCTCATCAAAGCTTTGACCGGCATCGACCCTGATAGATTGCCTGAAGAAAAAGAGCGAGGCATGACCATCGATCTAGGATTTGCCTGGATTACCCTTCCATCTGGTCGTGACGTCGGTGTCGTAGACGTACCGGGTCATGAACGATTCGTGCGTAATATGTTAGCCGGGGTAGGTGGAATTGACTTAGCTCTTCTGGTTATCGCGGCAGATGAGGGTGTCATGCCACAGACACGAGAACATTTGGCTATTCTGGATCTTTTAAAAACAAAACGAACTATCGTTGCTCTCACCAAAACGGATTTGGTGGACGATGAGTTTTTGGATCTCGTACAGGCAGAAACTGAAGAAATCCTCTCAGGAACAATATTTGATGGCGCCCCGATGATTGCCATATCATCTCAAACCGGCGCTGGACTAGATGCTTTAAAACTTCAAATTGACCAATTGTTAAAAGAGACTCCTGCTAGACAGGACTTGGGACGGCCAAGGTTAGCCGTAGATCGCACGTTTACGGTAGCTGGATTCGGAACTGTAGTGACTGGAACGTTAATCGACGGTACGCTATCTATCGGACAAGAAGTCGAACTACTGCCTTCTGGCCGCCGGTGCCGCATCAGAGGTTTGCAAAGCCACAGAGAGAAAATCGATGTTGCCGATCCTGGACGCCGTCTAGCAGTTAACCTCTCTGGAGTATCCCACGATGACGTTAACCGAGGGGATGTGTTAACTAAGCCCGGTTGGCTCAGACCTACCAACTTGATAAATGCCCGAGTTAAATTGATTCCCAATGCTCCGCGTCCACTAAAACATAACGCCAGGGTAGGTTTCCATGTCCTTGTAAGTGAAACGCCAGCCCGAATACGCCTTCTAGATACCAGACAGTTGGAACCTGGAGATGAAGCTTGGGCTCAAATACATCTAGCCTATCCGGTCCCCTTAGTGAAGGATGATTTTTTCGTTATTCGTGACACTGAAACTACTCTTGGGGGCGGTAAGGTCGTAGACACATCAGCCACACGTCAACGTCCATTCGTGTCTTCTGTAATAGATCGTCTAGAGGCGATGGAGCATGGAAACCTTGAGCAAATGATCCTTGGGGCAATCGACCAATGGGGACCTTGTACCATTGCAGTATTGGCAGAGCGAAGGAACCAAACCTATTCACAGATCGAACCAGTTGTACAACAGTTAGTCATGAAAGGAGACGTGATCCTTTTAGGAAACTTCGAAGCGGTCGCTCCTAACTTAATCATATATTCTCTCACCGAATGGAATTTACTTAAACGGAGCACAAAAGATTCTTTAACTCAATACCATTCGCTATTCCCGCTTCGGAAAGGTATCTCCCGCGAGGAACTACGCAACCGCATGGGTCTAACTACCACATTATGTAACTTAGTTCTAGGGCGCATGGTCTCCGAAGCCACGGTATCGGAGGATGGTACCTACGTCCGACTCCCAACCCATAGTCCAACGCCGACGTCACAGCAACAAAAGCTAATGAGCCAATATTTGGCATCCCTAGAGATAGAACCCTATTCTCCCCCTACAGATAACGCACTGCCCCCGGATCTGTTAGGCTATTTATCTGACGGCGGACGAGTAGTAAAAGTTGACAATACTCTTGTCTTCACAACAACAGCGTACCAAGAAATGGTTGCCGCTGTAACCGAGTACATCGAAACTAATGGCAATATCACAGTTGGAGACGCCCGAACGTTATTTAATTCGAGTCGCAAATACATCCTTCCACTCCTAGAATATCTCGATCAACAACGTGTGACGAAGCGTGTCGGCGATGAGCGTGTGTTGAGGTGACCGTTGTCTCTTGATTTCTCAAAAACCGTTCAACAGATCACACACCTCAGCACCAAGAGCAGAGCCGAACATGAAGATTTCGTCGTAAGAACTGACCTTGCAATAGAAACGATGCGCAGCTCTTCTTGGGATGCCATAGAATCCAAGCAGATTTCTGCAGGTAGCAGACCTTACCTTTGGGCAAAGAGCACTGAGAGTTTTGGCTCCGTATATCCTCTACCTCCCTCTCCCACCGATTTTTGCATCGCAGCAACTGACGGGTCGCACATAGACGTCGATCGCCACCTACCTGTAGCGTGCGCTTTGATCAACACTGGCACTTGCCTTCTGCGTTACGGGTCCGACCCATACGCGCACCTATCTAACACTCCAAGACTCTATTACGGAGATGAGTTGTATATTACCCAACAGAATAACGGTATACATGAGATAGCTCTGGAGGGATCAATTCTGGGCACGTATAGAACTGTAGAAGAAATGAAAGCCTTGGTATCCTTGCTGCGTAGTGCTCCTCTTGACATTCCCGTTCTAGGCTTAATGGATGGTTCCCTTGTATTATTTACTGCTTTGCAACAAGGCCAACCGAAAATGGTTGAGAAATTCCTGCTAGACGATGGTTTTCTCCAAGCCCTCTCGGAAATTCACCTGATGGCTCGTCATCGTCCTTTATCTGTTGCTTCTTACATAAGTTTACCTCGAAGTTCCGAAGTCGTAAGTGCCCTTCGTCTATATTTATGTGATCAGGGCGTCTCAGAATGCCATCAAGTATGTTCGCGGCGTCGATCGCCCCACCAAAATTGCAGCTTAGTTAACCACTTGAAAGATCGCGATCTTTTTGAGAATCTTCTAAAGCCGGGAGAACGGTCCGCATTATTCATAAGCCAATCTGAAGTCATCGGGAAATATCCAGATGATCAAAAGATTTTCTTTTTCTATCTGAACACAGGAGAAGAGATCAGTCGTATAGAAGTCCCACGATGGGTCGCCTACGACGAATCCCTCCTCTCACTTACACATAGTCTGATAATGGATCAATGCAGCCGCGGACTAGGATATCCTGTTGCCATATCAGAAGCACATGAACAAGCTGTCATCAACGGATCTGACCGACAACGTTTCAACGAAATTTTCGAGCTTTTGCTCCACAGCCAAGGAACGGTCGGATCTTCGTCAGCCAAATCAAGATCCAAGCGAACGGCATGGATTTGATAAATCCCTTAGATTCCAGGATAGGAGAGATTATAGGAGCTGACTCTATAGGTCTTTCTATACAATGTTACCGTCTTTATGACTCACCAGCCCTCGGTAGTATGATCAGCGTTGGTGACCCATCTGTGTATGCAGTCGTTTCAGAAATCCGTACAGAAGGGTTAGATCCTTCTCGTCCAGTTATCGCTAGAGGCCGATCAGAAATTAGTGAAGAAGCAGTCTACCTAAACAATCCTCAACTCTCAGAGCTGCTTACGACCCGTTTTCGTGCCCTCATCATTGGACATCAAACCAACGGCCTTATCTCAGTTGGGCTTCCCCCATTTCCCCCTCGCATACATGCCTTTGTATGGCTTTGCAAAATGGAGACTATAAAGGAACTTACATCCACCAGTTCTTTTTTGAGATTGTTGCTTGATTCCGGAGTTCCAGATGAAGTTGTTGCAGCCTGTGTACGTATCGCTGCATCAATCTTGAAAGATGAACATCAATTCAAGGTGAAATGCACAAAAGCGCTCGCAATGGAATTAGTTGGTCAGACCTCACGACTTAATGCAATGTTGCGGAGACTAGCATGACGTTTGACAATGAGTCTTTTTTGGGACCACAAGGAGAACTAATCGGAATGGTCATAGATGGTTCACTATCTCGCGGCGCGCAAGTGAGGCTAGGTTCCGGGATTTCTATTGAAGATATTAAGGAAGGCACCTACATTACCATCCAAGGCCAACGATATCAGTTCTTCGGCATCATTACGGATGTCTTTTTATCTGCTGTCGACAATTCAATCCAATACTCGCTACCCGACGTTTCCAGTCCTTTTATAAGTCAGGTCGTCGCAGATACGCTTACTTTCGGATCTATAACGGTTCTTCCAATGCTTACCTTGCCGGCTATATTAGGCGACGATTCCAAGCCCGAACCTGCGAAAACCATTCCAGCTCATTTCTCAAATACTTTTCGAGCGTCAGACAGAGATGTGGAACTAGTCTTCGGAGAGGAAGACGAAAACCACTTCTTCATAGGCAATCCACTAGACATGGAAACAAAAGTTTGTCTGAATATAGAAGAATTAGTGAAACGTTCATCCGGGATTTTCGGCAAAAGTGGAACTGGTAAAACATTTTTAACGCGCCTCCTCCTTGTCGGAATTCTACAGAGTGACGCTGCCTCAAGTCTCATTTTCGACATGCACAATGAATACGGATGGGCTGGCCAAGATTCAGACCGAAATCAGAGTGTTAAAGGCCTCAGAACACTGTTTGGGTCCACTAAGGTTGCTGTTGCTTCGTTAGACCCCGAAAGTTCTGACCGCCGTGGAAACAGTCCAGATTTCGATGTACAAATTGGCTACGATGAAATCAACCCATCGGATATACAACTGCTTAAAGACACCCTAAATCTTTCCGAAGTAGCCGCCAGCGCAGCCTATGATCTAGAACGCAAGCTCGGAGATAAACAGTGGCTCAGTAAATTTCTGGAATTAGAAGACACAGACGAGATATACAATCTTGCAGCTGAGACTAACATACAACCTAATGCTCTACGCGCTCTGCACAATAGACTTTCAAGACTTAAACGTTTTAAATTCATGGTGCCAAAAGCCCCAGTAGACTCGGTTCAAGAGATACTGAATCTACTGGAAGCTGGAAAGCACGTTGTACTTGAATTTGGACGGTATGGTAACGATTTAAATGCATATATCTTGGTCGCCAACCTGCTCACGAGCCGAATCCATCAACGCTACGTATATAACACCGAGGCAGCCGAAAACGATCCTAGCGGGACTACTAAACCTCGCCCACTTATAATATGTATTGAAGAAGCTCACAGATTCCTTAACCCAAGCATCGCATCGCAAACCATCTTTGGAACAATCGCTCGAGAGCTCCGTAAATACAGCGTCACCTTGATGGTGATAGACCAAAGACCTAGCGCGATCGATCCCGAGGTTATGAGCCAGATCGGCACTAAAGTTGCCTGCCTTCTCGATAACGAAAGAGATGTCGACGCCACTTTATCCGGAGTCCACGGTGCACGTGAACTGCGATCTGTGCTCTCCAGGCTAGACGCAAAACAGCAGGCCTTGATTTTCGGTCACGGTGTTCCCATGCCTGTAGTTGTTCGCACGCGCGAGTATGGGGCATCCGGAAATTATGAAGATCTGACTAACCCGCATTGGAAACGGTCTATTGGTACCAACGGTGCACAAACCCCAGCAGACCGAGACTTAGACCAAGAGTTAAAAGACTTATTCTGACCCCATCATTAATCTACTAGGCCCAATCCCTACAGGAATTAGCCACATAGAACAACATATGATGAATGTAATGATCTCTGAGAGTTAGTTTATCTTGATTTAAGAAGCTTTAGTAGGAGCATCAAATCCATTACTACGATGGGTCCCATCACAGAATGGCTTCTTTGAAGACTCTCCACAACGGCACAACGCTGTTCGTTCACCCTCAATTTGAAAATGATTTCCATCGGCGTCTACCATTTTAATTTTCCCTTCTACTATATACGGACCACTGGAATTTACTGTAATGCTGACTTCGTTATCTGCCATTTTGTCTTCCTTCCGTTACATGTTTAAATTTGTTCGTTTTAACATAAAACATACCGATACTAGCCATATCCCATTCGTTCTAAATCGTAATCTTCTAGACCCAAATAGTGTCCTATTTCATGAAGAACCGTTTTTTTTATTTCCAATGCTACATCCTGCTTGGTACAACAAATCGATTCGATCGGGCATCTGAACAACCAGATCACGTTGTGGATCGCATCCACATCACTCGTAGCTTGCACTTTTGGCATTCCTACAAACAAACCTAGTATTTCCCTGCCATTGCTTCGTTCATCTTGACCGAGAATGCCAAGCATAGGCCAATCCTCCACCACCACATCCAAGTTGTCCAATTGATCCCTAACCTGGCTTGGCAACTCATCAAATGTCCGACGTGCCAATTCTTCGAATACCTCCAAACCTAGGCTGATCAATGTCGTACACCAAGTTTATCGCGGATATTTTTCAAGATATCAAGATTTTCCCTATCAGGTCCATTGCCTTCGAATCCTGGTACCTCCAGAAAGAATGGTACTTCAGCAAAAGCGCTATGCGCCATTATGTTTTCGAACGCCTTTATACCGAGATGCCCTTCACCTATATTGTCGTGGCGATCTACTCCAGAACCCAACGGCCGTTTCGAGTCATTAGCATGAACTGCAGCCAGCCGGTCTAACCCAATTTCCCTATCGAATTCCTCCATTGCGGCATTTAAGCCATCTGCTGTGGCAACATCGTATCCGGCCGCATAGCTATGTTGTGTATCCAGACAAACTTTCAGCCTGGAACTTCCCACCGTTTTAATTATTCGACCCAGCTCTTGGAAATTAGCCCCAATATGCTGCCCCATTCCAGCTGTATTTTCTAGAGTAAGCCATGGTCCTTCTGGGGATCCTTCAAGCACTTCAAGAATTGCATCTACAGTTTGTTTTAAAATAGCATCGTATCCAGCTCCCTTGTGACTGCCTGGATGGAAGATTATCCCTTCTGCTCCAATATCGGCCGCGAGTTTCATATAATTAGTTAATGAATTTATCCCTTTTTGCACTAATTCAGGATTCGGATTGCCAAGATTGATAAGATAGATGCAATGGAAAAATACAGGGCTGATCCCCGACTCTATGGCTTTCTCTTTGAACAATTGCAGGGTTTCTTGCGGAGCATGTTTAAAAACCCATGCCTGGGGAGCCGAGCCAAATATTTGTATCGTTTCGCACCCGATTTCGGCTCCTCTGTCAATCGCTCGATCGAGACCACCAGACGTGGAAACGTGGGCGCCTAGTTTCATGATCACCTCTTTTCTACAACAACAGTTTAAAGCACGATTATCACCCATGTCACAAAACTACCGCAACTGGACGTATCCGATCAGATGAAGGCGCTCTTTTTGGAAAGTACCGGACGTCACCCATCATTGGCAGTGAGGGAAGTACCTAATCCCGCTAAAACATTGAGCCCACAAGAGGTTCTTATCGCTGTCGAAGCCTGCGGGCTCTGTTATCACGATCTGCTAGTAATGCAGGGAATACTTCGTCGCGGCGTTCAACTGCCTTTGGTTCTCGGGCACGAGATCGCCGGGCACATAGCCGATATTGGACATGATGTTAACGACCTCAAAATTGGTGATCGCGTGATATCACTTGCAAACGACATTTGCGGGGAATGCTATAGATGCCTTAGCAATCAACACCATCGCTGCTTAAATCGACGCACCTTAGGGCATAGTAGCCCCGGCGGCTTAGCTGAGTACATTAAAGTACGAAGAGCCTCCATACTTCCCATCCCGGATTCCATACCATGGGAACACGCCTGTCTCTTAGCCTGCCCAGTTGGAG
>VEXF01000020.1 GCA_009391275.1 SAR202 cluster bacterium AD-804-J14_MRT_500m
GAGGCAACAGAGGAACCTGCAGCGGCAGAGGCAACAGAAGAACAGCGGAGTTAGGTTATGGCAGCGAATCTGAACAAGATACTCGTGATAGGGCGGCTAGGATCAGATCCGGAGATGAGGTACACGTCTGATGGGACCCCCGTTACCACATTCAGTATGGCTGTTAATCGAAGATCCCCTGGGTCTGATGGGGAACGAAAAGAAGAAACAGAGTGGTTTAGAGTAGTAGCTTGGAGACGGTTGGCTGAAACGTGCAACCAATATCTGGCTAGAGGCCGTGAAGCCTACGTCGAAGGACGACTACAAAGTCAGACTTGGCAAGGACAAGATGGACAAGCTAGATTCACAAACGAAATCGTAGCGTCCTCTGTTATTTTCTTGGGTCAGCAGGAGTCGGGGTCAATGGGCCCCGGTACAGATCCTGCTCCAGTGAATCCTTCTGCCATGGAGGATCCAGATGATCTCCCTTTTTAGGAGATTGATGAGCTTGTTGGAGGATAGGGCGATCATATGACTACAGGACCACGAAGAAGAGATTCATCTAGGGAGAGACCAAGGCGGCGTTTTGTACCACGACGAAAAGTTTGTTCGTTTTGTGTCGAACATGTGTCATATATTGACTACAAGGATCTTGGAAGGATCAGGCGTTTTCTTTCAGATAGATTCAAAATAGATCCCAGGCGTAAGTCGGGGAATTGTGCTCGTCACCAAAGAGCTTTGGCGCGGGCTATAAAACGTGCTCGTGAAGTGGCTCTACTTCCGATGAGTCCTAACCACGGCAGGCTAGCGAACTAGATCTGGCCATAAGCTTATTCATTCCACCAACGATTTGGGGTCTATTGGAAACCCTGACGTCCAGTTGATGAAGATATCCGTTAATGTTTACATCTCGCAATAGGCAGCGCGCTCAACCGAACTCAGAAGCGACTGATCGGCGCATGCGGCGCTTGAATTCTCTTCGGGATCCAGGCAAGCGCCGTCTAGTAATGGGAACTGGCTTATTTATCATCGTAATAATTGCCGGACTCATTATTGGCGGTTGGTACAAATATTACTTTTCCCCACCACGCACAACGTTGGCCTATGTCAATGACACTAAATTCAATCAGGCAGATGTTGTGCAAAGGGCCCGGATGATCCAGGCAGGGCAAAATTTTGGCGGCGCACATGTTGGTTTGATGGAGATTATGCGTGTATTGTGGAATGATGACGTCAACGTGTCATCTGGCCCGTTCACTTTGGGAATGGTGCAAATGGAGATGCTTAGACAAGCGGCTCCGGAATTTGGAGTGCATGTTACCGAAGAGAAGATAGAAAAGTTTATCAAATTAGCATTCACTCCCTCTGTTCCCAAGGGGCAGGAGGTTTCTGAAGATCAGATAGAGCGAGAACGAAAAGAGTTATACCAGGTTTACCTCAATAGAAACCGACTTAGCAATGAACAATTTCGCACGTTGATGGAAGAGAGATTCTATTTTTTCGACATGCGTGAGGCTCTTTCTGCCGGTCTGTCCGATGAAACTGAACACGTCGAAATCTGGTGGGTAAGAGTTCCGCTCATACCAGGGCCAAATATCCCGGAACCAGACAAATTTCAAGATATACCTGAGATTGTTAGACGGCTGCGAGAAGAGCCGTTTCAAGATGTCGCTCCGGATTTCGCTTATGATGTGTCGGGCGAAGCATTATACGAGTTTGCTGAGCCTACCGGTTACGTGGGATGGATGCCGAAAGGTGCGTTCCCAAGGCTCGACAAGTACATCTTTGGTTCTGAAGAGATAACGGCCTTACCGCTAAACCAGATTAGTAATCCTATTGACAGCAGTCAGCACTACTATATCCTCAAGGTTACTGATGGCCCTGAAACTAGACTTGTCGAAGAACGATGGCAAGACCATAGGAAAGATATTGCGTTGCAAGAGTGGATAAAGGAACGATTTGAGATCGGCACAGATGAAGGATGGATCTCAGTGAGTTATAACAGCAAATTGTATGCTTGGGCCCAAAAACAGGTAAATGACACGTCCAAGCAAAGACGAGGAAACCAGGAGGGACGTTGAACCGGCACCAATCCATCGGAGTAGGCTTGTTAGGTCTAGGGGTGGTTGGAATGGGGGTTGCGCAAGCGTTGATTCGTAACAAAGACTGGCTGGCTTCTCGAGTAGGCACGTCGTTTGATTTGCGTAAAGTGTTGGTTAAGGATCTATCGAAATCTAGGCAACTACCTTTGACTGCAGGGGTTCTTACAGACGATCCTGATGAACTTCTAGGCGATGCAGATATCGGTCTAGTAGTGGAGGTGATGGGTGGATATGAGCCAGCAACTGGATATATTCGTAGAGCTTTAGAAAGTCGCAAGGATGTAGTGACAGCAAATAAAGAAGTGATAGCGAAATTCGGCCCTGAGTTATTGGAAGTCGCTCAAAACTCCCGGAGAACTCTTCTTTTTGAAGGTTCTGTGGGCGCTGGGATCCCAATAATAGGGCCTCTTACAAAGGATCTTGCAGCAAATCAGATCCATTCAATCTACGCAATTATCAATGGCACGACCAATTTTATCCTCAGTAGTATGGAGAACCATGGCATGACTCGAGAAAGATCTCTGGAGTTGGCCCAGAGCTTGGGCTATGCTGAGGCTGACCCAACAAATGATGTGGATGGTATAGACGCTTCTTACAAACTAGCAATCCTGGCCACTTTAGCGTTTCAGTCCAGGGTTCACCCAAATCAAATTTTTAAAGAAGGTATAGGACGACTTGATGCTCGTGATTTTTTGCATGCCAAGGAATTAGGCTATTCAATCAAGTCATTAGCGATTGCCAAAAAACAGGCTCAAGGTATAGAAGTTCGTGTGCATCCTGCTCTAATCCCAGAGGATCATATGTTGGCCAAGGTCAGTGGGGCGTTCAACGCTGTTGCAGTGGAAGGGGATCTGGCTGGCAACACGGTGTTCATAGGTCAGGGGGCCGGTCAGAACCCTACCACCAGTGCTGTATTGGGGGACCTGGTTGAACTGGGGCGAAATATTGTAAATGAGAGTCGGCCGGTAGGGATTAACCTTAAAGATTCAAACCTACCAGTACGTTCTATGACTGAGCTGGAGACTATGTATTACTATCGTCTTACAGCCTCAGATAGACCCGGGGTTTTGTCTCAGATCTCACAGGTTTTAGGAGATCTCAACATAAGTATTGCTTCTGTGATACAAAAAGATAGCGATCCAAATAATAAAACGGCAGAGCTAGTAATAACTACACATCCTGCTAAGGAAGAAGCAGCACGAAAGTCGGTTGCTTGTTTGACAGCTCTCGATGTTGTAGAAGAAATAAATAACTTAATAAGAATGGAGGACCTGCTGGCATAGGTTGCAGGTGATCATGTCCAAAGGAGTGCTGCATAACTATAAGTCGTATCTGCCTGTAGACTCAGATACCCCCATGATTTCTTTGGGTGAAGGAAGCACGCCACTGGTTCGAGCGAATAGATTGGGCCGTTATTTAGGGTGCTCAGAATTATATTTTAAGCTAGAAGGTTCCAATCCCACCGGATCGTTCAAAGATCGAGGCATGGTAGTAGCTGTGGCCAAGGCTATACAAGAAGGAAGTCACGGGATAGTTTGCGCATCTACAGGTAATACCAGTGCTTCAGCCGCCTCGTACGCTGCGCATTTTGAAATCCCGGCGACTGTGTTAGTTCCTAAAGGCGATGTTTCAGCAGGGAAACTTTCTCAAGCCAGAGCTTATGGAGCGAGAATACTTTTCATAGATGGGAATTTTGACCGAGCTCTTTCACTGGTCAGAGAATTAGCCGCACAACATCCGTTAGCATTGGTCAATTCAGTTAATCCGTATAGGATAGAAGGGCAAAAGACGGGTGCTTTCGAGATAGTTGATGAGCTAGGAGATGCTCCAGATATGCTGTGTATTCCGGTAGGTAACGCAGGAAATATTACCGCCTACTGGAAAGGATTCGAAGAATATCATCGATTTAAGAGAACATCAAAGATGCCTCGCATGATGGGGTTCCAGGCAGCTGGGGCATCTCCTATTGTGCTTGGTAAGCAGGTGGAAAATCCTCAAACTATAGCATCAGCTATCAGGATCGGTAATCCGGCTAGCTGGGGCTCTGCGCTTAGAGCAGCTGAGAAATCGGGGGGTGCAATCGAAGCGGTAGATGACACAGAGATTTTGGAGGCCTACAGATTGCTAGGTACTGAAGAGGGAATTTTCTGTGAACCTGCTTCCGCAGCATGCGTAGCAGGATTAATTAAGATGCATAGAGCTGGTGTCGATCTCAGAGACAAACGAGTAGCATGTGTCATCACTGGTACGGGGTTGAAAGATCCAGATTTTGCTGCGACTACATTTGGTGTAAAAAATGAATTAACTGCTTCTAATCTAAAGGAAGTTGAAAAGGCGTTGTTGACGCCTACGATCTAGATTTCAAATATGCTCAATCAAAAACAGATAAGCCAGAGCATCTTTGCTATCCTCCAGGCTATAGGAGAAGATACCGATCGGGAAGGTCTTGTAGAGACCCCTGATCGAGTGGCAAGACTTTACCAAGAGTTGTTCTGGGGGATCGGTTTGGATCCTAAAGATGCGTTTACCGCCGTGTTTGAAGAACCTGTTGGCGAAGGTGTCGTGCTTCTTAAAGATATACGATTCTTTTCAATTTGCGAACATCACTTACTGCCGTTCACAGGAACTGCTCAAATAGGATATATACCGAATGGCAGAATTTCTGGAGCAAGCAAACTAGTGAGGGCGCTAGAGATTTTGGCGCGAAGGCCACAATTGCAGGAAAGAATGACGTCGGATTTTGCAGAAAGCATACATACTGCTTTGGGCACAGATGGAGTTGCTGTAGCTCTCGAAGCGGAACATATGTGTATGACGATTCGAGGTGTAAAATCTCCAGGGAGTCGGATTGTGACCACAGCCGTAAGAGGCCCATTTGTGAAGGGATCCATGGATTCAAAAGAGCTGTTGGCGTTGATTCAAAGGAGGTAGTATGACTTCGATCACGCTAATGAACTCATTTTCGTCGGTGAAGGGGCGGTGGGAGAGCGTCGTTGAAAATAGTGTAGTAAATTCGCCGTTTTTGGCAATCCAATGGCAACAGAAATGGTGGGAAGAAATAGGGCAGCGCAATAATATTTGTTTCCTTTGTATTTCTGACGAGAAAGAAACTATTGGTATAGCAGCCTTTAAATCTGTAGGAGATGAAATTAGCCTAGTGGGGGACGATGATGTATGCGATTACAATGATTTTGTGATTGCAGGCGGCAACGAATATTCTTTTTTCACTGATCTGGTAGATTATTTAGCTGGGAAGGAATGGAAAACCCTACGATTACCTTCTCTGACACCAGAATCCCCTACATTGAGGTTTCTCCCGGACCTGGCTCGTGCTAAGGGGTTCTCAGTAGAGGTCGAGAAAGGAGAAGTAGCCCCAGGTAAAATTTTGCCACTTAGTTGGGATATATACCAAGCAGAACTCACCAAAAAAGATCGACATGAACTGAGACGCAAGCTTAGAAGGCTCGATTCTGCTGAAGGAATGAAATGGTATTTTCTGGATGAACCTTCTGACGTGGAAGGGGCGATGGATGACTTTTTGCGGTTGCTGGGGCTTAGCAGGGAATCCAAATATCGATTCCTAACGCCAGAGAGAGAGAAGTTCTTTCGAGCTATGGCTAGGGCTATGTCTGAATTAGGGATCGTGCGTCTTTTTTTCCTAGAAATTGGTGGAGAGCGTGTTGCTTCGGCTTTTTGTTTCGATCATAAAGATAAACGTCTCCTGTATAACAGCGGATATGATCCCCAATATTCTTATTACAGCGTTGGATTGTTGCTGAACGCGTTGAGTCTAAAGTCCGCTATAGAGTCAGGAAAATCATATTATGATTTTCTAAGAGGCGATGAGCAGTATAAGTATCATCTGGGAGGAACAGATCGCCAGTTGTACAACATGCTTATTACAAAAGGCTGAAATGTCTGACCAACATAGCGGTTATCAATTTTCTGCACACTGTCTGTTATTCAGATCTCTTGTGCTAAAATAGCGTCACCAAGGTTTAAACCGAGCTCTTCCCCCATATCCGATCCTAGAAGAATACTTCCTTGTTATACTCACTGGAGTGAGACTGGGATGGCCGAAGAAGTTTTCATGTTGCAGACATAATCCAACCAAATATGAGAAAAATACCATTGCATATCAGGAAGAATGTCGTTTCGGGCATTTTGGTTTTGCTCCCTTTAGGAGCTACGTATCTGATATTAAAATTTTTGTTTGATATTATTGATCTACCGATCCGATCAATGGTCAACAATGCTTTCGATAAAGAGATTCCAGGAGTCGGTGTCATAGCCTTTTTAATCGTAGTCTATTCAGCCGGTTTCATCGGGAACTATGTTATAGGCCGTAGATTCATTAGCCTAGGACATCGAATTATGGACTCAATTCCGTTTGTTCGTCCGATCTATCGTACTGCTCGTCAGACTGTAGATGCCTTTGATATAGAAAACTGGGAGAACAAGTATAGTAGGGTGGTGCTTTTGGATTTTCCAAGGGACGGGGTCAAATCAATAGGTTTCGTTACAGCTTCTTATAAGGATGAATTAGGCAAGGATATGGTTGCCGTTTACATCCCAACAACGCCCGTACCAACATCAGGTTATTTGGCCTTGGTCGAGGAGAGGTCAGCTGTGCCTACGGATCTTTCGGTGGACGACGCCATGAAAATAATTGTTTCTGGGGGTGTTCTAACGCCAGCAGAAATTCGTTCAGCCTGGGTTAGTTGATGTGTGTGGTGGTACATGGTCGGCTATAGATGCTTCATACCATTGGCGCGGTTGTATTTCGCGGAATCCCACCGAATGATAAAGTCGGATGGCTGGGGTATTGCTCTCGTCGACCTCTAGCTCGACGTATTCAACGCCAAGAGAGACTAAGTGCTCTAAACCGGCGTGAAGCAGCGGCCTTCCTAGCCGTTGATCTCTGAACTTGGGATCAATACCAATCATAGATATGACGCCTACCGAAGTAGATTTCGTTTTAAGTACTAGTGTCCAACTGTAACCGGTCACCTTATGGTCATTACAGAGAAAGATTATGCAATCTGGGCTGGTGATACTCATGCCAACCCGATAGCCTATCTCTTCGGCTGTGTTGGGTGCAAACCCCCAGCTGCCTCTGAAAGCTGAGTTTTGTATGTTCGCTAGAACGCCAGCATCTCCGGGCATGCCGTACTTTCTAAAGCTGAAGCCTGGTGGGGCTTGCGGCGAAGGAAATGGTTGTAAGCTCCAACGCATCGATAGGTAAACTCTTGCACACTTGAATCCCGAGCTTTGTAATACCTGATGCAAGTAACTGGACTGATCAACTTGGATATGCAATACATCTGCGCCTAACTCTGATGCACGATCAATCGATCGTTTGATTAAGGCTTCTTCCACATAGTGGTTCCTAGTGTTTGGATAGGCTTTTAACTCTAATACAGCTCGCCTTACAGCTGGTTCTGGAGAAACAAGCGCGTAGCCGTTTAACTTATTGTTCGATTCATATACGAAGCAATCCTCCGCTGCATTGAGGTTAGGTTGCCCAAAATATTCCTCTAACCAACTCTTGTTAATTGATGAGGATGACCCATTTGCGATTTGGATCTCATTTTCCAGAGTTGTTAGTGCTGGAATGTCTTCCCATTGAAATGTTCTTATGGACAACGTTGTGCTCGCGAGGACGCAGGTTAGCCAAGGCGTTGGTATATTTGCTTCCAGTGCTGTCCCGTCCATCGGACAGATAACTCATTTGACTAAAGTCGGAATCAGTCCTATTGACAGGCTCCGGAGATTGTAGCAGAGTAAAATTTTGCTAACAACCCTGATTTCTGGAGGATATACATTTGGAAACACCAGGATGCGCTCTGATAATAACGCCACATCCTGACGATGCGGAAATTGCTTGTGGTGGAACGGTAGCTAATTGGATTGAAAATGGTGCTAAAGTTCATTATGTTCTATGTAGTGATGGGAGCAAAGGGACAGAGGATTCCAACATGACACCAGAACGTTTACGTGACATTCGATACCAAGAGCAGATGGATGCGGCATGCGTCTTGGGTGTTGAAAATGTTGTAGCCCTCAACTATCTGGATGGAGAATTGGAAGATACAAAAGAATTCCGAGGCCATATTGTGAAAGCGATTCGCACATTTCGCCCAGATGTTGTGATCTCTCCTGATCCACATAGACGCTCTTTTTATTTCCATCGGGACCATCGGATAACTGGTTTGGTGACTCAGGATGCTGTGTTTCCATATGCCCGGGATAGGCTTCATTTTCCTGAACATGAAGCTGAAGGATTGGCCCCTCATAAAGTCGGCACTATTTTGTTTTATGGGGCAGAAGAGCCGGACATGTTCATTGATATTAGCGACACAATGGATCTGAAATTAAAGGCGTTGGAGAAGCACAAATCTCAAATTGGGGATTCTAGGGGAGATGAATCTACTGATTGGCTGAGGCAATGGTGTAAAGGAATAGGTCAATTGGCAGGATATGATTATGCAGAAAGCTTCAGGAAAGTAGAGTTTAGAACGTAAGTTTAGATCTATTGGATCAGAGTTCTAACTATGATAATTGTTCTGGTCAGATACACAGGGATCTTTTAAACCAATCCTGATGGTGTGGCTAACATGACCCTAGAAACGGGAAGGCGTTAGATGATAAATCTCTTGTGGCTACCTGCTTGGATTTGTATTATTGATATACATATCTAAAACTAATAAACCAATTTTTTAATCTTTAACTCTTAATGAATTCTCACGGTAAGCGGCTGGAAATTTAAGAAACTGATTTTGTATGGGTCTTGATGGGATAACGTGTCGTTAGAGTAGAGAAAGTCGATTTCGACATCTGGCTAAGGAACGATGATTAAAGCAGTCTTCTTTGATTTCTACAACACGCTGGTTAGGTTTTGGCCTCCAGTAGAAATGATTCAGCTAGCAGTTTGCCGAGAAATTGGGTTGACTGTGACATTGGAAGGCGTACGATCTGGCTATGCGCTGGCAGATGTTTATTTTAATCGCGAGAACGCTCAAATTGCTTTGGCAGGAAGATCTACAAAAGCAAAGGACGAATTCTTTGCTAATTATGAAACGATAATCTTGGAAGGAGCTGGTATAGAGGTTAGTCCTCAACTAGCTTCAAACATTTGGAAACTAACCGGACTTATTCCCAAAAGTTTTACTCCATTCGATGATACTTTGGCGGTATTGTTGGAACTTCAAAAATCGGGGTACTTGTTAGGGTTGTTGTCAAATGTAAACCGTGAATTGGAGCCTCTTTTGCGTGAACTTGGAATACAGCCTTATTTGGATGTTTGCATTACGTCCAAGGAAGTGGGTGCCCAGAAACCGCATCCCTCTATTTTTTTAGCTGCGCTTGAACGACTTGGTCTTAAGCCATACGAGGCCCTTCACGTAGGAGATCAATATCAGAGCGATGTTTTGGGAGCTAAAGGGGTTGGGATAACACCCGTGTTGTTAGATAGAGAAGGACGCTACGAAGATATAACCGACTGCGCTAGAGTTACTGGCCTCCATCAGGTGAAAATGGTCTTGGAATCTCTAATACCCCGTAATAGTTAGATCCGTCGGGCCTAAAAACAGTTTAATTATGCTTGGGATAATTTTTTGCAGGATAGCTGTTCGGTTTTGTGGTGATACGGTTGGTTTAAGTTACCTTTGACTTGGCAGGGGCAAGGTCTCTTGGAATTGCTTCAGTTTCTGAAGTATGTCTTGCAGTGTAGATGTCCAATTTGTTCCGATGTGAGCTTGGTTTAATCGGATTTGTTGGTGTCCAACCGTAGCACTATCGCCTAATGCTTTGTGTATTACCGTGCTAGCCCCTCCAACTGGACCTTTCAATGTTAGTATGATCATCCCATTTGAAGCCGTTATAGATTTCACAAATGCATGATCTGCAGTGATCTTTGACGAAACTATATAAAAGAGATTCTCTACTGTTTCTGGCAATGGACCAAACCTATCTCGCAACTCATTGCGAAGATCGTCCACTTGTTCCTGGGTGCGCAGTGATGTCAGCCGCTGATATACAGCTAATCTGGTGGGGAGATGGGAAACATAGTCCTGTGGAATGTATGCGGACAGCGGCAAATCTATTCGAACTTCGGCTGATGGATTTAAACTGGTTTCGTCGGCGTCGCCTTGTTCTACTCGTAGCTCGGTTATCGCTTGGTTAAGTAACCGGGTGTACAATTCGAAACCAATAGCGTGTATATATCCGCTTTGTTCTGCTCCCAAAATATTCCCTGCTCCACGGATCTCTAAATCCCTCATTGCTATTCGATATCCAGATCCTAGTTCTGATGCTTCTAATATAGCTCTTAAACGTTTCCCGGCTTCGTCAGTCATATGTTGGCGCTTGGGTGCCAATAAATAGCAATAGGCTCCAGTTCTACTGCGTCCAACACGGCCTCTAAGTTGGTAGAGTTGTGCTAGTCCAAAGCGATCGGCACGATCTATGATCAAAGTGTTAGCGTTGGGTATGTCCAGGCCAGATTCAATTATGGTAGTACAGACTAAAACGTCGACCTCTCCGTTGTTGAATGCCAGCATCTGAGTTTCTAGGTCTTCTTCACCCATTCTCCCGTGGGCCACGGATACTCGGGCTTCAGGGATCAGGGATCTCAAGTGTTCGGCTACCCGCTGAATGGATCTTATCCGATTGTGAAGAAAAAACACCTGACCATCTCGTTCTAACTCACGTAAAATTGCTTCTTTGATAATTTCGTCGCTATATTCTCCGACGTAGGTTTTGATAGGGAATCTCTCTTCCGGAGGGCTTTCCATAGTGCTCATATCACGTATCCCTGACAATGCCATATATAAGGTACGTGGTATTGGGGTGGCGCTTAATGTCAGGAAGTCTACCTCTCTCCGTAAACGTTTAAGGGATTCTTTATGGTTGACTCCGAACCGTTGTTCCTCGTCTACTAAAACTAAACCTAGGTCTTTAAATTGCACATCCTTTTGCACCAATCTGTGGGTTCCAATCACGATGTCCACCGCGCCTCTTTTTAGGCCATCCACGATATCTTTCTGCTCTTTTTTACTCCGGAATCGACTTAATACCTCTATCGTCACAGGGTACGGACTTAACCTGGCAGTGAAAGTAGCATAGTGTTGTTGGGCTAATATCGTTGTAGGCACAAGCATGGCTACCTGACGACCATCGTTAACGGATTTGAATGCCGCGCGCAACGCAACTTCTGTTTTGCCGTAGCCGACGTCACCGCAAACCAATCTATCCATTGGTCGGACAAGCTCCATATCATTTTTGACCTCATCTATGGTTCGAGTTTGATCTTCCGTCTCTTCGAAAGGGAAAGCATCTTCCATCTCTTGTTGCCAGACGGTATCCGAAGCGAATGAGTGACCCTTTGCGACCTGACGTTTTGCATATAGATCCAACATATCCTTTGCCATCTCTTGAGTGGACTCTTTGACCCGTTGCTTGGCACGGCTCCATTCGAAGCTGTCTAGGCGTGTCAGTTTGGGAGGGCGGTCACTGGACCCAACGTAGGGAGATATTCGATCTAATTGATCCGTAGGGATGTAAATACGATCTTTTTCAGCGTACTCCAATACCAGATATTCGCGATCGTCACCGCTAGCATCTAGGCTAGTTGTGCCGGAAAACCTAGCTATTCCATGGTCTTCGTGTACCACATAAGATCCTATATTTAGCTGAGAAAGGACTGGGGTTCGTCTGGCGCGTTTTAGTGAAGACGTTCGCCGTTCTTTGATAATTCCGAAGGTTTCTAGATCGGTATATAGGAAATGATGATTATCTGTAGTGGTTACTTGCCATCCTTGCTCTAGATATCCTGAGATTATACGTACGTCTCCTTGTCTAGGCAGATCATATATATCGGTTATTATCGTTGCTCCAATGTCAGCCTCCTGCAATATTTCGGCTATCCGTTTACTGTGACGGGATACCACTGTTACGGATCCCCCACTTCGCTGAGTATCCCGCACAGTTGATGTGAATTCATTTAGATTGCCATAAAAAGATGGTGGTGTTTCGAATCCTAGAGCTTTGTTCATCCCATCCCATGCCTTGATGGCAACCTGCGGATGAATTTTGCAACGTTCCTTAAACTCCGACCAATTGAAATATGAGGAAGGAAAATTTGCAGGGAGTTCTCCTTGTGATAGCCTAGCGTTTTGGATTTCTTGGATGCGTTGTTCAATTAAGCCAGACTCAATTTCTAATGCTATTTCGTCCTCTAATACCACAGGAGTTCGCTGGGGCATATAGTCCAACAACGAAGTGTGATTGATAAATCCATTGTAGAAGGCTGCATCTGCTAGCTGATTTCCGGAGAAGAGCATTGTGAGGTCGTCTTCTATTTTAGCTCGCATATCGGAGGTGCAATTTGAAAAGTTTAGGTCGGAGATCGGGGTTGTAGCTGATTCTTGTGTTTCTATGGACGGTAAGATCTCTTGTGCCGGTACAATTTTGGTCATATCGGTTTTCTGTACAGAGCGTTGTGACAAAGGATCAAACAGGTTAAGTGTCTCAATCTCGTCTCCAGCCATGTCAAGACGGACTGGTAGATCTTCGTTGGGAGAGAAGATATCTAATATGCCGCCTCTGAGACTAAAAGTGCCTGGTATATCTACCGACGATTCACGCCTATATCCTATATTGACCAGATGTGCCATGAGTTTTCTTAAATGTATTGTTTGACCGGTAGACAATGAGAACGATATTTTTCTGAATAATTCCATAGATAGCGTTTTACAGAGGACTGCGCCTACAGATGCAACTATGATGGATGGTGTGGTAGTAGGTATATTTGCTAAAGACTCCAGAACTCGTAAACGTTCGGAATTAGTGGCGTGGTCAGCCGATAGAAATTCGTAAGAAAGAACCTCGGGCTCCGGGAAGAAAAGAGGTTGATATTCCGACTCAAAATAAATGCAAAGTTGATCGTAAATACGTCGGGCGGCTTCTGGACGAGGGCTAACGACCAATATTGGTCTGCGCACTGACTGCCAAAGCGACGAGAGCAGAAGAGGTTTTTCGGCCGGGCCTGTAACCATTTCTGCGCGGCCTGCGCGCAAATCTCGTACGATATTGAGATAGCCCGGCAATTGTCGGACCAGCGAAGACAGCCCTCTAAGAGACATATAAAATGCGTCTTTCTATAGACCAGGTGCGAGCCGAGATTCTCAGTTGGAGAGTTGCCGCGGCTACATTCTACTGACCATTACGTTTACATGTAAACGTAATGGTCAGTTGCTGGTGCGCCAGACACTTGCTTAAGGGTTATATGCGGTGACCTATAAAGTTTAGACTATAGTATGAAGGAGTCTTGTGATAGCAGATGTGTGATTTCTGTCTGAGAAGGACCACTGCTATAATCGAATCTTCTGCGGCTCTACTGCGGCTCTACCGCGATAACCAAGTCTACTGCAGGAGAAACGGAAATCTTAAGGAACAGATATAGTGGACGTTAAATCTGATTCGAGCTATAAGCGAATTGTAGTGAAAGCTGGGACCGGCGTCCTAACTGGAGGTGGCGACAAGTTACATCTTCGCACCTTGGTTGGACTAGTGGAGCAGATGGCAGCAATACACCTCGATGGATGCGAAGTATTGTTGGTGTCGTCAGGTGCAATTGCCGCCGGACGGAGACCGCTCGGCGAACATGACGAGCTAACAGAGGTGCCCTTTCGCCAGGTTTTAGCTGCGGTGGGACAGACCTATTTGATGAACACGTATAGTTCTCTTTTTGATTGGTGGAATATTACAATTGCCCAGGAATTGCTTTCTCGCCATGATCTTTCGGACATCCAACATTCTACAAACGTGCATAACACGTTGCGATCTTTGATTGAACGGAGAGTAGTGCCCATAATTAATGAGAACGATGTGGTGGCAGTGGAGGAGATAGGTGAAATTTTTGGCGACAACGATATCTTGTCTGCCCTGGTCGCCCGTCTTATAGGAGCAGATCTGCTAATTCTTCTTACAGATACGGAAGGGCTTATGACCGCAGATCCTTGGTCGAATCCTGATGCCGTGAGAGTTTCTAGAGTTGATAAGATAGATAGCGATATTGAAGCGTTAGTTGGAGATGATGTGAAACCTTGGTCTCGAGGAGGGATGCGCACTAAAATAGAAGCTGCTAGATTGGCCACAAATGCTGGTATTGCAGTGGTTATGTGTGACGGTAAACGAGCTGGGGTGGTATCTTCGGTCTATAGTGGTGAGGATGTAGGAACCATATTCTATCCGGCGGTAACTTAACCCTTGTTGTGTAGCTGAACTCAAATTCTTAGTTAGTTTGTGTTTAATCCATCTTCTCGGAGATTAACTGGCATGGCGGGTGACATAGTTTATAGGAGTCAATTCCTACATTAACGAATTTCGAAATCTTGATTAGAATTTGAATGGGAGAGCCAAATTAACTTGTTTAAAATATTCCGCTTGTTTACTAGAAATCGGAAGGTACTATAACTGCATACATGCCATTAAGATTTCGACGGTAAGTGGAATTTTAACTCGATCTTTGAGAATCTGATGGGTCATTTGAAAAAGGGTGGAATTCGGAGACATAATCGCGCCATAATTGGCAACATAAATACATTTTCAGGGATAGGTATCGGTTAGGATGTCAGCTAAAACAAAGAACCTCCAGACCCAGGGTAAGTTAGCCCGGAAAGCATCTCGTGTATTAGCCCGGTTGTCGGCAGATCGTAAAAATATCGCTCTGAACCATATAGCAACCTCGATACTTGACAGGCAAAATGACATTTTGGGTGCCAACCAACTTGATATAAACATTGGAAAATCAAACGGGTTATCCGATGAATTGATGGACCGGCTTTTTTTGTCGGTCGGGCGTCTTCAGGCTATATCTGACGGCGTGAATGCGATCTCTGCAATGCCGGATCCCATCGGTGAGATGTATGACATGGAAACTCGTCCAAATGGAATGATAGTTGGGAAGAAGCGAGTACCGCTGGGAGTTATAGGTGCTATATATGAAAGCAGGCCGAACGTTACCGTTGATATTGCCGCCTTATGTCTGAAATCTGGGAACGCATCTCTTTTACGCGGCGGAAGTGAGGCAATCAACACAAATAGAGTGCTGGCTTCGCTTATAAGGGACGCTCTCGAAGAATCTGGTGTGCCTAAAGACGGTGTGCAATTTGTAGACGATCCACAACGTAATCTTGTTGACTCTATCCTTAGAATGGATGCATATATTGATTTACTAGTTCCTCGGGGTGGTGCTGATTTTATTAGATTTGTATCTCAAAATGCTACAATGCCAGTTCTAGCTGGTGGCGTTGGGGTGTGCCATACCTATATAGACAAGGCGGCGGATGTGGATATGGCAGTTCGAATCTCATCCAACGCAAAAATTAAACGGCCGACGGTCTGCAACGCTTTAGATACATTGTTGGTTCATTCAAAAGTAGCTTCACAGTTTCTACCTGTACTGGTTCCGACATGGGCTGCTGCTGGAGTAGAGATGCGTTGCGATATGCGTTCCCTATCTATTTTAGAGCTTACAGGATATCCTCGGATAACTGCTGCTCATAGCGATGATTTTGGGAAGGAGTTTTTATCCCTAATTGCAGCTATAAAAATTGTGGATTCTCTAGATGAGGCAGTAAAACATATTGAAACTTATGGTTCCGGTCATTCCGAGGCAATAGTTACCCAGGAATACAGCACAGCGATGAGTTTTCTTAGCCAGATTGATGCTGCAGCTGTATATGTGAACGCCAGTACATATTTTACGGATGGTGCACAGTTTGGTCTTGGAGCAGAAATGGGAATAAGTACGCAAAAATTTCATGCTCGAGGTCCCATAGGTCTGAAGGAAGCCACTTCATATAAATGGATCATATTTGGAGATGGTCATATAAGAGAATAGGAACTGATGTGAATAAAAATATGATAAAAACAGAAATCTGGTGGGCGATTAGCGTTTAATGACGAGTGACAGCCAAAATTTACCAGCCCCTATTCCAGTCCTTAGACTTATAAGGGAATTAAATCGACTCCCTGGAATCGGGCCTAAAACTGCACAAAGGCTTGCATATTTCATAATTCGACTACCTGTAGATGAAGCCTCTGATCTTGCAGAGGCAGTTTTAGGTGTGAAGAACAGCATTATATTTTGTTCCCAGTGCCAGAATTTAACAGAGAGTGATCCATGTATTATTTGCAGCGATCCTACACGGGATCAGACAACTATTTGCGTAGTGGAAGAGCCGTTGGATGTGTTGGCATTAGAGCGTGGACACTTTTATAAGGGCATATATCATGTCCTTCATGGAGTGATTTCTCCGTTGAACGGTATTGGGCCTGAGAATCTTAAGATAAAAGAATTTCTTACGCGCCTAGACAGTGGAATAGTTACCGAGATAGTGATTGGAGTGAACCCAACTCTAGAAGGTGATGCTACGGCGATGTATATTCAAAAATTGATCGGCCCTCTAGGGATTAAAATAACCAATCTTGCTAGGGGCTTGCCAGTGGGGGGCCATTTAGAATATGCAGATCAAGTAACGTTGACTAGAGCATATCAAGGCCGTAGGGAGTTGTAGTCTGTTGGGGGCTAGATATTATCGAAGTGAAGGCATAGTTTTGCGGTCTTTTCCTACTGGTGAAGGTGGACTTGTTGTCGTGTTGCTTCAAAGTGACGGGGCAAAGCTACGTACGATGGCCTGGGGCGCAAGAAGACTCACGAGCAAGAAGACGGGTCATCTAGAACCGTTGACACGGGTGGAGGCCTCTTTCTCGAGAGGAAGAGGTATGGACAACTTGACGCAAGTCCAGAGCATAGAAGCTTTCAGTAATATAAAAGAGGATCTTGATGCGACTGCGCGAGCCCTGTATTTCGTAGAATTGGTTGATGGCTTCTCTGTAGAAGGATCGTCCAATCCTTCTCTTTACAAATTGTTTCTTTCAGCCTTACGCGGTTTGGTTAACGTTCACGATTTAGATACAGCGGTGGTGCATTTTCAATGGCACCTCCTAAGAATTTGCGGGTTTATGCCTGAATTATATCTATGTGTGGAGTGTCAAAAGACAATCATCCCTGACAATCATAGATTTAGCGTAGATCTGGGTGGGGTGTTATGCCCTCAGTGTGGTTCAATTCAATCCCCTTCGATCTGTTTGTCCTTGCCTGCACTCAAAGTGTTACGCTATCTGCATCGCACTTCGACTCTGACTCCTCTACCGTTGAAGTTATCTGAACCCCTGAAGAGACAATTGACGAGCATATTAGACAATTCGGTTCGACATTGGCTGGATCGCGAAGTACGGTCTAAGAGATTTATGGATGAGGTAGGAAGCGCGTTGGCCGAGGTGTAATCTCCAACATATTCAATAATAAAGTCTGAACGTTCCTCAAAAAATCAGAAAACTCTTCAAGGGTCGACCCAAAATAATGGGCCAAGTCACTATTGAGTAGTTGTATAATTAACTGCGGTTATGTTTAACAAAATTCTAATTGCCAATCGTGGCGAGATTGCTTGTAGGATCATTAGAGCATGCCAAAAATTAGGCGTGAAAACTGTTGCTGTATATTCCGATCCAGATGTCGGCGCTCTCCATGTTTTACAAGCGGATGAGGCCTATCCTATAGGCCCTGCACCGGCATCAGAAAGTTATCTCAACATTGTTAAAATTGTCGAGGTGGCCAGATCGTCCCAGTCTGAAGCTATCCATCCTGGATATGGATTTCTTTCTGAAAATGCAGCTTTCGCATTGGCATGCCGTGAAGCTGGGATAAAATTTATAGGTCCTTCACCTGACGTTCTTGCCAGGATGAGCGATAAACTGGTAGCGCGTAACATAGCCAAAAAAGCCGGGCTTCCGACATTGCCCGGTACAAGTTCTGTTGTGGGAGACAGAAACGCTTTGAAACGCGCCAAAAAACTAGGTTTTCCACTAATGGTCAAAGCAGCAGAGGGTGGCGGTGGGATAGGGATGCAGATTGTATACTCGCCAGAGGAATTGGATCCTATAATAGATAGAGCTCGGCATCAAGCTAGGAGTTCCTTTGGGAGTTCGAAGCTCTACTTTGAACGATATCTCGAACATGCCTCACATATTGAGGTGCAAATAATCGCTGATGAAGATGGAAAAGTAGTACATTTGTTGGAGCGGGATTGTTCTGTTCAACGAAGGAATCAAAAGATTTTGGAAATAGCGCCTTCGATGAAATTGAATGCCAAGCAGCGGAAATCTCTGAGTAAAAACGCTGTCAAGTTGGCCAAACATATAGGCTACACTAATGCTGGCACAGTGGAATTTTTAGTTTCTTCAGTGGGAGAGACATATTTTCTTGAAATGAACAAACGTCTACAGGTAGAGCATGGCATCACTGAAATGATCACTGGTATGAATCTCGTGGAAACACAAATTTGTATCGCGGCCGGCCAAACTCTTCCATTCAAACAAAAAGAAGTCAAACCACACGGATATGCAGCCGAAGCTAGAATATACGCTGAAGATCCCTCAACTTTTCTGCCTTCTGCTGGAGTTATTACCAAATGTGAACTGCCACAACTCGATGAAAATGTTCGTTTGGACAGCTGTGTTTATACAGGGTATGAAGTGGGAATACACTATGACCCGCTTCTTGGCAAACTGATGTGTTGGGGTGAGACACGGGACGAAGCTCGTACCCGTCTGCTCTCGTCATTAGCAGCGTTTAAGATTGAAGGAGTTAGAACTAACATACCAACACTTCAGTTGGTCTTGGAAAGTGAAGAATTTGTTGCCGGGAATTACGACACAGGTTTAGTGTCCATGGTACTGGACTCGAATTCTCGTTTGAATAGTGCTTCACAATCTAATGGTACCTCGTCAGAATTGCAGTTAGCTGCTGCCGCTGCTGTGGCCATAGTGGCTTCTAGCAATGGCACAGGCTACGTTGTACCTTCCACCAGAACATATAGAGATACCCCATGGAAGAATTATGGCCGCGGACGACAGATGACATCTGGACGAATTAGCAGGAGTGGTTGGGGGTGAAGCGGTTAAAAGTAAAGGTCGGGGATCGCTGGTATACCGTAGAGGTAGAGGAGCCCTTAGGCAGCCCTGCCAAGGCTATTGTAGAAGGTCAAGTCATATTAGTGGAATTGGAAGACATCCCTTCGCATAGACCCGTTACGGGGCGCTCGGCCACCATCAACACAACGGTCGTTAGTCAACAAAAGCCTAAGGATCTAGGATCCGCAGAAAACCTGATAACTTCTCCGATGTCTGGCAAAGTAATTTCAGTGCGTGTCAAGCCAGGAGAGAAAGTGTCTTCCGGTAAGGAAGTATGTGTAGTAGAAGCCATGAAGATGGAGCAAAGTATACAAGCCCCCAGAGAGGGAATAGTGAAGCATGTGCACGTCAAACCGCTCCAACAAATAAGCATAGGAGAGGTGTTGGTGGAATTGGAATAACGGTTTGTCTTTAGTTAACTGATAACTGAGTATCAGCTGGATGTCAGGTCAAATCGTTGTCTACTTTTGGATTATTACTAGCGTGCGCATAGTTAAAATACTACGATCCTGTTAAATGTTGATCATATCGTGAGAACCAGCTTCCCAAAAAAACTCCTACCTTCCATATAGCTGTGTGCTTCTGAAGCTTGCTCCAGGGGGAATGTTTGGTCTACAACCGGGCTTAAAGAACCTTTGTTTATCATAGCTACTATCTGGCGCATATCTTCTTTAGAGCCCATGAATACTCCATATACTTGGAGTTGCTTCGTAAATAATGCTCCCATGTGCAGTTGAGTTTGATAACCTGAGGTAACTCCACAGATCCCGTATTTCCCGCCAGCACGAAGCGATTTATAGGCTGCTTCGAAAAACTCAGCGCCCACGTGGTCTACCACTGCATCGACACCCTGTCGGTCGGTTAATTCTCGCACACGGGTTGCTACGTCTTCCTTGGTGTAGTTGATTACATGATCTGCTCCTAGTTGAATCGCTTTAGCTGCTTTATCTTTGGTGCTCGTTGTGGCAATTACTCGGCCACCTATTACTTGTTTTATCACTTGTATGGCTGCCGTACCCACTCCTGCTGAAGCGGAGAGTACGAGAACTGTTTCCCATGGTCTTATGTTTCCCTTTCTTACCAACATGTTCCACATCGGAAGATACACGGTCGGAGCAGCCGCAGCTGATTCGTAACTTACGATATCTGAAATAATATGTGCGTTTACTGCTGGTACTTTGACGTATTCAGCGTAACTTCCGTCCATATTGGAGCCCAGAAATTGGGACTTGGGGCATAAATCATCGTCTCCGGACAAGCAAAATGAGCACATTCCACAAGTAATTCTGGGATTCACTACGACTCGATCACCTACATGTAAGGTTGTGACCTGATCGCCAATTTCTTCTATGTCGCCAGCGCAGTCTCCACCCAAAATGTGCGCTGGTGGAAATTCGCGACGTTGCCCTCGCTCCCCGGATCGTCCATAGATGTCCAATCGGTTGAGCCCTGCGGCTCGGACTCGAATCTTTATCTCGTGGGGGCTTATGGCAGGGTCGGGTAGGTCACCGTATCGGAGGACCTCTGGCCCCCCGTGGCTTTCAATGTAGACAGCTTTCATATTTTGGTTTCTCCTAATTATCTGGGTCTTCTGATTCGGTAAAGCAATTGTTGCACATATAAACTAGTGCTAGCGCATCAGAATGACTGATGACCCGGCCGCATGGATCTAATTTGGTTTCATCCCATGGTTGATGAAAGTTGCCACCACAAAATTGGCAGCTAGCCTGGCTAAATTCTTCTACTCCAGAGTCACATACTACACAATTTTCGGTTTCTAACAAATCTCAGCCTCCAGTCTTTTTAATATGAACCCGCACCAAATCTGACTCGTCTTGACGGGTGATTATGTTGCCGTTCAAGTGGGCACGTCTTAAAATATCGATCATTTCTCTAATATGAGGCCCTGTCCGGATTCCCAGTGCAATGAGATCTTTCCCTGTAAGAAAAATTTGAATATGACGCCATTTTTCAAGATATCGATGTACTCTACAACGAACTTTTACAGATGTACTGTAGTCCGCGAAAACGGCCAATGCTTCGGCATCGTGACCTTTGAGCCTCTCATAGATATCAGCATTGGACAACCCTTCCAATTTTAATTCGGATTCGATCTCTTTTAATGACACAATGTCTCTCACGGAATTGCGCCAATTCTTGGGCATGTCAAGTCGTCGAATAAACTCCTCGGATTCAACACGTGAGAGGTTGTATGAGACGGCTGAGATAAACCGAGTATCTTGTTTGTGCACATTTCTTTCCGGAAGATCGTTGATCCATGAGGCATTTCCTAGCGGCCTGAACAACGCCTCCCAGAATCCTAGGGTTCCAGCTCTGACAATAGAGTGTTTGGCGGAATGCTCACGAAATATCTGGTTCAATTCCCGCTGGAGTCGGAAGTTGCTTATACTGTCAAGTACACCATTAGATAATGATTTTCGTATCCACTTTTCGGTATATTGCCCGAGTTCAAACCCTAACCGCTGTTCAAATTTAATGGCTCGTAAAATTCGTGTCGGATCATCTTTGAAGCTAAGATGGTGAAGCGCATTAACAGTACGTTCTTCTAGATCTTGGCGTCCTCCATAGGGGTCTACGATCAACGCAGGGCGGACTCCTAATTCTATGGCCATGGCATTGATTGTGAAGTCTCTGCGATGTAGGTCGTCCATTAAACTACCTGCAGTGACTTCTGGAAGCGATCCCGGATATTTGTAGAATTCCTTCCTTGCGGTAGTCAGGTCCAAGCGGTGCGTGTCGAGAATGATTGTAGCCGTCCCAAATTGGTTATGGTAAACAACTTCAGCGCCTAGGCGATCTGATATGACAGAAGATAAATGCTGGACTTGCCCTACTACTACCAAATCTAAATCGTCACACGCTCTCCCAAGCAGAAGGTCTCGAACCGGTCCCCCGACCAAATATATTGGGATTTTCAGCGCACGTGCTGAGTCAATTGCACAATGAAGGAGTTTGATCGATTCTTGGGGAAGATCTTTTTCGAAATTTGACAGCATCTATAGGGTTTTCCCGGCAATGCGCAGTGGACCCATAAGAAGACGAATTATATCATGGGGACTTTGACTTTTTATTCCCTCGTCAATACAATCGCGGCATCCGTATGACTGATGGAGGGCAGGATGGCCGACGACAAATTCATGATGTTTTATGACTTCACTTGACCCTACGTGTATAACGCAGCCATTTGGCTGAAACAGGTAGATGAAAGAACAGGCAACCGGACCAATGTAGATTGGCGGCCGTTCGTTCTAGCGCAAGCAAATAGCAAGGAAGGTGCTGACTGGAAAGCTTGAGAAAATCCTCCTGGCGAGAACAATCGAGGATTATTGGCTTTAAAAGCAAATCTTGCAGCCGCACGGCAGGGAGAAGAAAATCTGGGTGATTTCCGCCTCAACCTGTTAAGAGCTCGACATGAAGATCGTAAGGATCTGACTGATCTCGACGTTATCTTGGATGCTGCGAAGGACGCCGGACTTGACACTGGCAGATTGCGCGAAGATATGGAAGATCCTGGGTTATTAGAGATCATCGCGAAGAGTCATATCGAGGCAACAGAACAATTTGGAGCTTTTGGGGTCCCAACGTTTGTGTTTCCCAATGGTGAGTCAGCATTCTTGAAAATGTTCAAGCCAACGCCAGAGGAGTCAGTTGAGCTTTACGATACCTTATCTAAAATGATGAGCCAGTGGCACAATATTGGGGAATTTAAGCGTCCGCAACCGCCGTGGCCGGCGGTAGTCAAACCTTCTTAGTGGTACGATGGGTATTGTCTGTTAGATAAACTGCCAGCAAATAGGCAATCTCAATCGATTCCTTTTTATAGGCGAAGGCAGACAGTAATAGACTCTTTGATGGATTTGCACTCACGTCAGAGTTCGGACGAGCTGCGTATCCCAGAATGGTGGTTTAGGTGAAGTCCGTACTGAAATTTGTCGCGGCGCAGGTCGACTGGGCTAAACGTAAGTCTAGATCAACTATAAACATTCAAAAAAATAAGACTCTCCAATCCGAGGCGCGTTTTGCACACCGGAAGCGCCGAATTAAAGATTTTGAACGAGTGCTAGGGGTGGAATTCAAAGATCAGGCTCTGCTACACGAGGCACTTACACATTCATCATTCATAAACGAAAACCCAGGGACTAACTTATCTTCCTATCAAAGATTGGAATTCCTTGGGGATGCTGTGTTGGGATCTATAGTAGCATTGGAACTTTTCCAGAGCTTCCCAAGCTTGGGACCCGGTGAATTGACAAAACTCCGGGCGGAATTAGTTCAAAGCCAGAGTTTGGCAGATATAGGTTCTGCATTGTCCCTTGGTGCTTATCTAGATATGGGGAAAGGCGAAGAAGCCAACGGTGGTCGTACACGACGATCAAATTTGGAAGATTCCGTAGAGGCTGTGCTGGGCGCGATATATTTAGATCAAGGGATAGACATAACGAGACGTATTGTATTGGAATGGATGGGAGATAGACTGAAAACATTAGAATTCCAACGTGAAATAAGGCATCCAAAATCGCTGCTTCAAGAGATAGTACAGGCTAGAGAAGGTAAAACGCCCAAATATCAAGTTTCGTCGGTTTGTGAATTAGGTGGTACACAAACATATACTATCGACGTTATGATTGGAAACCTTGTCATGGGGACTGGTGCTGGAGCCAGTAAAAGTGAGGCTGAAAAACTCGCTGCGAGTCACGCTTTGGAACAAATTTATGATGCGTAGACTTTTTGGAAATATGGGAATGCCTGATGAAGCTAAGACTAGTGTCGCCGTTGAACGTACAAGAAACACCTGGTTTGGGCACATCAAGGGGATGCTTAGTAGTTCAAAGTTAGACGAGTCGCTCTGGGAAGATCTAGAGGAGATCTTGGTATCTGCTGATGTTGGTATAGGAACTGCTATGACAATAGTTGAGAAGCTTCGGCATACTGTTGAATCTACTTCAATAAAAACTTCTGAAGAAGTGTTTGCTGCTCTGAAACAAGAATTGTTAAGAGTGCTAGATGTTGAAGGAGAGATGTCATCGGAAGAAAAAGTCCGTGCGAACGAAAGCCCTTACGTAGTTCTAGTGGTAGGCGTAAATGGTGTTGGTAAAACAACCAGTATAGCCAAATTGGCTTCCCATTATAAACAGATGGGCAACACTGTCATAATCGCGGCTGGTGATACCTTTCGGGCTGCGGCGATAGATCAGATTCAGATATTAGGTAGTAAAATAGGCATAGATGTCATAGCTCACCAATATGGGGCGGATCCGGGGGCGGTAGCATATGATGCTTTTCAAGCGGCTCGAGCTCGGGGATCAAACATATTAATCATAGATACTGCAGGCCGATTACATACAAAGACAAATTTGATGGAAGAATTGAGGAAGATAAGATCGGTTATCAATCGTTTGGATTCTTCATCACCGCAAGAAGTTATGTTGGTTCTGGATGCTACAACGGGCTACAATGGGCTGATGCAAGCACGCGCTTTTGCAGAAACTGTAAGTTGCAATGGAGTGTTTCTGTCTAAAATGGATGGGACTGCTAAAGGCGGTGTAGCGCTGGCAGTAAAAAAGGAATTAGGCCTCCCTATTAAGTACATAGGCACCGGAGAACAGATAGAAGACATGGTAACCTTCGATGCCAACCGATATTTAGACGCTCTTCTGGCTCCAACCAGCTAATTGCCCCCGGCGGGCTATCAGGACTAATAAATGGCCAACATTCTTCTTTGGCTTATGGCCGTTGAGATCCTTGGTTTAATCACTTTTCCTTTGTGCTATTTCTTTTTCTGCAGATTGCCGGACCGCGGTATCGTACTGTCTCCGGTTTTAGGATTGTTGTTGGTTTCTTATGTATTTTGGGTTCTCGGGTTAATTGGAGGTTTTGGGAATAGCAGGTTTGTGATAGTTGGTATTTTACTGGTCACATGCCTTGTCTCTCTTGAGGTGGTGAGAAATTCCAGATCCGATCTGTTGGGGTTTTTGTGGCGCGAGCGGTTTCACATAGTGACGGGTCACCTGCTATTTCTCGTTATTTTTGTGACATGGATTTCCGTGATCTCTCAAGTCCCAGCTATAAATCATACAGAAAAACCTATGGACTTCGGCATCTTAAACGCTGTCTTGCGAGCAGAATCCTTTCCGCCGGAAGATATGTGGCTGGCGGGCCATACTATTAATTACTACTATTTTGGACACCTCATGATGGGAGTGTTAACTCAGCTCACCGGAATAGCATCTAGCGTTACCTACAATTTGTCGTTGGCGCTAATCGCGGCTTTAGCGTCATTGGGGGCTTACGGATTGGTGTACAACTTGGTGAGATTGTCAGGGAGATTTTCGAGGAGCGCGACTCTTTTTGCTTTAATCGCGCCCTTGTTTGTTGTTCTAATTGGACATCTTGTTGGGGTGCTGGATTTTGTCCAAGCCCAAGGTTGGGGGTCTGAAGAATTCTGGCATTGGGTGAATATTAAAGACTTATCGAAGTCTGTCGCCGAAAACGGCTCGATTTTCCCACAGAGCTATAATTGGTGGTGGCATTCTAGCCGTGTTATAGACACTGTAGTTGGCAATAATAGTTTAGATTTTACTATCTCAGAGTTTCCATTCTTCAGTTTCTTATTGGGTGACCTTCATGCCCATGTATTATCACTCCCGTTCGTTATCCTTAGTCTTTGTTTAGGGTTAAATCTTTTTTTGGACGACAGTCCACTCAGAGATATGTGGTCGAAGCGGCGTATCTGCGAGGTTTTGGTTCTGTCTTTATCTTTCGGGTCACTGGCGTTCGTGAATATCTGGGATTTGCCGGTTCTGTTGGGTCTTTTAGGCGCATTGATTTTTTTGCGAGCGCTTAGGGAAGAAAGCATATCCCTTGCAAAAACTGTTCTGAGAACGTTGGTAGTGGCAGTGCCGATTTTTGTGTTCGCCATGATCATTTTTCTTCCCTTTTATCTTGATTTGCAATCCCAGGTATCAGGGGTATTACCATTGTTGGAAGTGAGCACGAGACCGTTTTATTTTTTTCTTGTTTGGGGATTGTTCTTGTTTATTACAGTGCCTTTTGTTTTGAGGCAGTTTTGGTCTATACCACGGGAGAGATTATTAGATGAAAGATTATTGATCATAACTGTGGTTGTCACTCTGGTGCCAATAAGCCTTTGGTGTGGGGTGGCCTTCTTTCTGATACAAGCAGACGGTGGATTAGTCGAGGCCGCAATAAGCGTAGGATCAAGGTTCGGCAAATTGCTACCTTTGATACTTTTTGTTGGGATTTGTGTGTTTGCTGGGTTGGCAAGAAATAAGCAAGGGGAGCATGAAATTGCATTTGTACTGACGATTACAGCGTTGGGATATTATCTTTTAATGGGATTGGAACTGTTCTATATCGAGGATTTCCTTCCACTTAGAATGAATACAGTGTTTAAACTAACTTATCAAGCATGGCTTTTACTGGCGCTTGCTTCTGCGTTCGGTGCTTATTATTGGCTGACCCGACCAGTGCCAAAGAATTTCGGGTTAAGAGTAGGGAACCATCTCCTAGTAGTCATGACTGGGTTGATTTTGCTGGGATGCCTATATTACCCAGTTGGAGCCGCTTTGAATCGAATTCAGTCTGCAGATGATCCTCCTACCTTGGATGGGCTAGCGCATGTCAAGCAACGGGATCCTGATGAATATTATGCAATCTTAGATCTGAGAGATAATGCCCCTTGGGGACGGATAGTCGAAGCTGTAGGTCCAGATTACAGTGATCACGGCCGTATCGCAGCATCGACCGGGTTGCCTTCTCTTTTAAATTGGCCTGGGCATGAATTGCAGTGGCGTGGTTCAAGTGTGCCTTTTGTTGGGCGTGATAAAGATGTGGATTTAATATATCGGAGTCATATTCCTGAGGAAGTTGATGCATTGCTCAAAAAATATGCGGTGAGGTATGTCTATGTAGGTAAACGCGAAAGAGCTAAATATGGCGAGAAAGGGCTTGGGGTTTTCACTAGTCTCATGCGGCCATATTTTCAAAGTCCTGGGGTAACCGTCTATGTGCGGGATATCAATGCTTATTAATCGGCATGTATTAAGCAAACAACGCAGAGCCTTGCTGCATCTGCGACCTACTAGAGATGAATATATGTTTGGCGCTCTGGTAGTGCTTGCTCTGGGGTTACGGCTGTGGGGCCTAGGAGATAGGCCAATGCACTATGATGAGAGTTTGCATGCTTACTACAGTTGGGATTTGTTTGTTGGAAATGGCATGCGACATGAACCATGGATCCATGGACCCCTGCAGTTTTTTCTAAATGCCGCGGTGTTTGCTATGTTTTGGGATAATGACTATACCGCCCGATTAATCTATTGTTTATTTGGGGCAGGTCTGGTTGGGCTTCCCTATTTCTTGAGGGACTACATGGGGCGTTGTGCAACTTTGACGGCGGCCGCAATGTTTGCCGTATCTCCTACGTTACTTTATTTCAGTCGCTACTCTCGTAATGACATTTTAATGGCGTTCTGGGCGCTCACATTGTTTGTTTTGACGTGGAGATATTTACATGACCGGAAGAACAGGTATCTATATATTTTTGCGGCGGTATTAGCTCTCGCATTTGCTACCAAAGAGACGGCTTACATATTGGTAGTGACGTTTGGAGTACTATTAGCAGTGCTCTCCATAACCCAGCTGATTCCCTTGTTGTTGGGCCGGATACGTGTGTCGGATATTACCGGGCCAACAGTTTTGTTTTTACTGCTCGTGACTTTGACGTTACCACAATTCGCTGCTTTATCATCGATATTTCAAGGGTTAGGTGGCAGTGATTTAATACTGGTGTATTCCTCAGGTCCTACGGTTAACCCGGTTGGTCTGCCTTTGTGGACTGAACCATTTGTTGCTATCGGGGCAGTGGAGTTTCCATTAGCCATAGACATACTTTTGCTAGGTGCGATAGCGGGCATTAGTTTATGTTGCGTTGTTTTATTCCGCCGCCGGCCGATTCTAGTGTTGTGGAGTGCGGTTGGTATGCCAATAGCGATGATGATTTACGTCTCGCTGGCTATGTTGAATGTTGATGTTGCCGTCAACTATTTGATAGCCGCGATTATTTTGGCTGGATTAGTGTTGATCTCCTTTGCAGTGGGCATTATGTGGCAAACTAAAACCTGGCTGATAAGTGCTGGAATCTTCTACGCGGTTTGGGTTTCAATCTATACCAGCTTTTTTGGTCTATGGGTACGTGCATACACTGAATGCCCGGGTAGTGTGGGGGGCATACCAGGTGTTCTTTGCACAAAATTTGGAGGGGCATTTACCGGTGTTTGGCAAGGTTTGGGTTATTGGCTGGCGCAACAGGCAGTAGCACGAGGTAACCAACCTTGGTACTACTACTTCACCATAGGTTCTCTTTATGAATTTCTGCCTTTAACGATAGGGGTCATTGGAATTATCTATTATTTGAAGAACGGCGGGGTATTAGGATTATTTCTAGTCTTTTGGGCTCTATCCACGTTTTTGATTTACACAATTGCTTCGGAAAAAATGCCTTGGCTTTTGGTGAATTTAACCGTGCCGTTTATATTATTGTCGGCTAAATTGCTCAGTGACTTTATGCTGGATTTATCATGGCGTCGAATGCTGAGCGAAGGCCATATATTGTTACTACTGGCATTTCCATTGCTACTTATATTGATGATTTACCTGTTTACATCTTATCTAGATAAGGGCGAAATATTTTCGTTAAATGGATGGGCATCTGCCATAGGGTTAATAGTAGGTTTGGTGGTTGTGGTTTCATTGATGTACAGAGCGAAGCTTAAATTATCCTTCCGTCTGTCAATCTTAGGTGTGGCTGCATTGATGTTAGGATTCTCTGTTTTTACGGCGTTTCGTGCTACGTACACAGAAGGTGATGGGCGCCCTGAGATGTTGGTATACGCGGGAGGCAGTGAAGATGTGCGGAATGTATCAAACGACCTGCGTGTGGAGTTCCGCAACCGAGATTCAAATGACCGACTACATGTGGATTATGAGTTATGGTATCCGCTTAATTGGTACGTGAGAAACGATCAGTTTATAGAGTATCACTGTTACAAAACTATAGAAGAAGCAGGCTATGTAGATTGGTGTAAATCTATGTCAGAGAGCCCTCCCGCCGCGGCGTTGTTGTTATTGGATTCCCATGGATACCGTGATTCAAAGCATTTGATGGCTTATGTCCGGGAAGGGCCATTCAAGGATCTGCTTTGGTTTCCTGAAGTGTACCGCCGTCCGGGAGAAGATCGTTCTAATGAAACAATGTGGGAACAACTACGAAATGACTTCGGTTTCATAACCAATAAAATGGACCATCGCGAGGCTTGGAAAGATGTTCTGGATTATTTCCTTCATAGACGTATCAGCAAAGTTTGGTGGGATTCCAAGTTTTTTGCATATATGCCTGGTGGCTTACAGGATAGATAGTTATTTTGTTGGGAAAACTATTATTAGAGAAGATATTATGCCATGGTAGTTAGCATTCCATTTTGATCTTCGGAAGAAAGAACATGATTGAGAGTAGAGAAGAACGGATAATAGCGTTTTTACTATTATTGGATGCGATTCTTGATTAAGAACTGGAGGTTTTGGTTAGGTTTTATTGTAAGTGCCGGATTTATCGGTTTATTTCTCGCTACGGTGGATCTGAATAAGATGGGTCATGCTCTTGCTAATGCGAGATATCAGTATGTTGCCGTAGCAGTTGCATTATATTTTTCCGCTGTCTTTTTTCGGACTTTACGGTGGAAATATTTGCTAGAACCGATGGGGTTGGTAGGAGTAGCACGTTTATTCCCAGTCGTTACAGTAGGATATATGGCAAATAATATTCTACCAGCTCGGTTAGGAGAGGTGGTGCGGGCGTATTACCTCACACGCAGAGAAGGGATCCCTGCAAGTGCCGGTTTAGCAACAATTATCGTTGAACGCGTTTACGATGGTCTGACCCTGATTTTCTTAGCTGCAGTATCCGCGCCCGTAATTATTTTGGCTGGACTTGTCGATGGATCAAAAACCAGTGTCCAGGTGTCGTGGGGTATCTTTGGGCTGGTTTCCCTTTTTATATTCTTATTCGCAATAGGGGCGTTAACATTATTGGC
>VEXF01000021.1 GCA_009391275.1 SAR202 cluster bacterium AD-804-J14_MRT_500m
CGCTCATTGTCCAAGGGCGTTCAAATTCGCCGATTTGTGGAAGGAAGATGAGATAAGCCGACATAAGCAAGAGATCAAAAAAGCTAGATAGTTAAATTAATCCATCGGCTCTTGCAATTAACATAACGCAATCAGAGAAACTGATTCAAATGTTGTTCACGTGGTTGGTCTTAACAACTCGGTAGTATTCGCAAATAGGGTTAATAGATTATCTCCACAGATTAGTTTCATGTCTTCTTTCGGTATGAAAGAGCAATAGTCGCGTAGATAGTTCAAGCATTGACGATATGTGCAAAAACGCTCCACGTTTGGCATATCACTGCCCCAAACTAGCTTCTTTGCACCCAATTTCTCGTAGAATTGTTGGACGATCGGCCATAGATCATGATACGGATAGTGTAATCGTCCTCCCATGATAATTGGAAAACATAATTCCACCAGCAAATTCGGTGCGGACATGGTATGCCAAAATTCTTCAGGGAAGGCGACCCTTTTCTCAGAAGAAAAGTAGTCAAATGGAAACCCATTTGTTAATACACATGGGATTTCAGGATATTGGTATAACCAGATGCCTAGCTCTTCGATGGTCTTGAGATAGGCATCTTTGGTGGGCTCTGGACTTGGACAATTCCAAAATATAGGTATGTGTCTGGTTCTCACATGTTCGAAAAAAGGTGCATTCGCAGGATGATTAATTCCGTAGCGTCCACCCTTGAAGTGGATATTCCTGGTATCAAACCAGAGACCGCTTAATCCTAAGTTGTCTAGCGCATTATCTAACTCTTGCCGTTGAGTTCTTTGGTTAATTCGCCATTCATCGACTAGAGCCATTCCCCAAAGCCGCTCGGGGAATTTACGGATTGCTTCCGATGATCTATGTTTCGCACTCAATTTCTGAGGCGCTCGCCCTTGGCCACAAAGCTTTGATCCTAGATGGCGGCGAGCAGGTGGCCTTCGGGGAACCAAGAACTATCCTAATGTCGTCTGGAGACGCACCAAACCTACATGTAGAATCTCTCGAAAACTTCTTCGATGTAGAGATTTCTCAGCAGCGTCCAGATGACGGCATCACCGTCGTCAAAATTGGTAACGACTCGTTGGAATTGCCGTGGGTGCAAGCAGATGTAGGGCAAACTATCTCTATCTCTATCAAGGCATCCGACATAATTATTGCAGCTCAACGGCCAGAAAGCATTAGTGCTCGTAATATTTTAGAAGCGACGATCGAACAAATGACTCGCGTAGTCAACCAAATCATAGTACACGGAAAAACGGACCGTACTTGGGTGGCTGAAGTTACACCTGACGCGGCGTTAGAAATGACCCTCAAACCCGGTCAAAACGTCTACCTGATAATCAAGTCCAGCTCGATAATATCGCTTGACTGAACCCATTCCCAATTGCTTAGATCTCTGACCTAACATGCGTCAACATCATTGCTGACATTGACACGAATTTCCAAAAGAGTACACTGGAGATACGCCCAAACTGGGCTGAATCAGGTTTTCAAGCCTGAATGGAATGTATCCGACTCTGTACCGATGGATTCCGACATCCGATTGGTAAACGAGGAACGTCAATCGTGATCCAACCACAAGGAAAGGTAGAGAAAAATGAAAAATAAATTGCCCTTCAACGTTATAGATTCAGACGGTCACATCGTCGAACCAGAAGACAAACTATTAGAATACATGGAAGGACCGTACGCAGACATCAAGCGGAACATGCACAAATACATTCCCAATGGAAATGGTGCGCTCGGATACAGCCAGCTAGGTCCATCCAGCTACATGGATCCAACTTTGGGGAATCGCCTAGGTTCCAATGGCCCATGGGGTTTCCCAACCCCAGACGACTGGCTCGCAACAGCTGACGAAGGTGGAATGGAAACTGTATACCTGTTCCCTACCACTCTCCTGGCTTACTCCGAGATTACTGATCCCGACTATCTCATTGCCGTCAGCCAAGCCTACAACAATTACGTAGCAGAGGAATGGCTCAAGTATAGTCCTAGGTTTAAAAGTGTCGCATTGATGCCTTTCCTCGACCAAGAGGAATCGATAAAAGAAATGCGTCGTTGTGTGACGGAGCTTGGGTTTTCAGGTATTTTCCTGGCTGCTACAGGTTTCGGCCTGTTAGGTGATAAGAAAAATCACGCATTTTTCGCGGAGGCAGAAAAACTAGATACCGCGGTCGCTGTCCACGGGGGCCACGCAACTGCAGAATCCATGCGATATGCAAAGTTTATACAGCGCCACACAATCGGATTTCCAGTATCCAACATGATGCAAATAATGAGCATGACTTACGATGGTATATTCGAGAAATATCCAAATCTACGGGTAGGATATTTAGAAGCGGGATGTACCTGGATTCCCTATATGCTGGATCGAATGGATGAAGAATGGGAGAAGCGTGGTTGGTTTGAAGCTCCGAACTGTAAGAAGAAACCAAGCGATTACATAAAAGCCGGAAACGTTTATATACACGTAGAGGCGGGCGAACAATTAATCCCAGAAGTTATTAAGTTCATGGGGACAAATCGTCTTATGTACGCGTCTGACTGGCCCCACTGGGATCACGAATATCCCGATAGCCTCTACCAGTTATGGGATCGAGATGACCTGACTGAAGTAGACAAGAAGGCCATGCTGAGAGACAACGCGTTAGAATTCTTTCAGCAATCTGACAAATAGCGTAACCATCTTTACTGCCAAAAACTGGAAAGAAGAGCCGCCGAGTTATGGCGGCTCTTCTTTCATATATGGACAAACCCCCATGCAAGTACCCGGCATCTACATGCTCATGGTCCAGGCAAAGCTGTCAGAAAACATAACGGTCGGCAAACTCGGCACTATACGCATGAGTCCCGGCTGGTACTGTTATGTCGGCTCAGCAATGGGAGGTGTAAGCGGAAGACTCCAAAGGCACCTATCGCAGACGAAAAAGCTGTGGTGGCATATTGACTACATGTTGAAACGATATAGGCCATCTACGGTCATTTGGGCTCACTCTGAAGAGCGATTTGAGTGTGCAATCGCGCAAAAACTGACAGTTGATAGAGTTAAGATCATTCCTGGATTTGGTTCGAGCGACTGTCGGTGTCCTTCACATCTTTTTTTTGATAGTCATATAAAGCCACTAAAGGCTAATGTGAAAACGATTCTCTACGATCTTGGCCTCGTCCCGCGCAGCATGTCAGTGCCGCTAATCATCAAGCGGCGCGACCTCCAACATGAGGTTTTAGAATCTTGTACAAAAGATCGTTGATTGGTGTTGCAACCTCTGCCTGAACGCCTAACCGGACTACAGCGCCAGTAAAGGTTTCCAGTTCCAATCTCCGGCCATTCTCGAGGTCGATGTGTAGAGAAGCTGTGATGTCCTTCACAGCCTCTTCAACGTAGCGTTGAGTCTTACGGACCACATCATCATCTAAGATGACTCCCCGTGCCCGTCCAACGTTCTCGATTTCTCGCATAATGTCCAGAAGCAAGTCCAAATATCCCGGTTGGTCTAGTAAATCACCTATACGAGTCCGGCATGCACTGGTAAGCCCAGCTACAGACGCGATAAAAAGGAATTTAGTCCAAAGCGTCTTTACAACATCAGTGGAGAGTTCACAATTGACGCCGGCACCAGAAAAGGCGCCATGGATTTGAACTGCTTTTAGAGATTTCGAGCCATCCAATTCCCCGAATACTATCCGAACTACGTGGCCTGATTGCCGTATGACACCAGGGGATTGAATACTGCTTTCGATATATGCAGATCCAGGAAGAACATGTATGTTTCCAAGTGCCTCACCCAGTTGGATATAACTCTCTACACCGTTTTGCAACGTGAGTACTGAAGCGCCGCCAGACACAAGAGAGCTTAAAGAGTTAATTGCTGCATCTGTGTCGTACGTCTTCACCGCAAATATTACCAAGTCTACAGAATCGACTCTGGATGGGTCATCAGTGGCTGCGACGGTCACGTTAATTTTATCGTTGTCAGATATAATCGTAATACCGTTATTGACAATGGCGTCAAGAGTCGCTCCTCGTGCTATGAATGTAACGGCATTGCCCGCTAGCGCTAACATCCCTCCGAAGTAGCCACCAACACCCCCGGCTCCCACCACTGCAATCTTCATCAATTTCACCTATTGGACGTTGTACCAAACTTAAGACTCTGACCTCTAGGGTAGCATGGTCTACTTGCCGACATGAAATCCGGCTCCTAGAATGACAGCATTGTCATAGAAATGGAGGAAATATGGCCACGACGACTGGTGCACACCTTGTAATGAGATGCCTTAAGGCTGAAGGAATCCGACGAATTTTTTGCATCGTGGGAGACACAATACTGCCCCTGTGCGACGCGGCAATCGATGAAGGGATTCCATTCATCGACACCCGGCACGAAGCATCAGCCATGGCGATGGCTGATGCTTGGTGCCGGGTTACCGGTGAGCCTGCAGTGGCACTAGTTACAGGTGGCCCTGGATTCTCCAACGCCATTTCCGGGCTGCCAAACATATACACCTCAGAAAGCCCGGTTATATTTATAGCTGGTTCTAGCGAGTTATCAGAGAAAGGCATGTATTCTTTTCAAGAAATTGACCAAATTGGGATGTCAACGCCCGTAACCAAGGGATCCTGGCTAATTCACGATCAACGAAGGATCTCGGACATGATAGCCAGCGCTTTTCGGACGGCACTCGGTGGCCGGCCAGGTCCAGTACACCTAACCATCCCAATGGACGTCCAGGAGAGGTCTATCTCTGAAGAAGATATACCTGACTATCAACCGACCAGCCAACGTCACCACGGCCGAAACCCCGCTGACCCAACCCTAGTCGAGGAAACGATAGCTGCTCTGAACAACGCACACCGACCAGTTGTCATCGCCGCTAATGCCGCAAGATACTCATTATCGAGCGAGTCATTGACCCAGTTTATGGAGACAACCGGGATCCCAGTATTCACAATCGAGCAAGCACGTGGGATTATTTCTGATGATCATCCTCTGTGTTTCGGATATGCAGATGGAGCATTTAACCACGCTGCAAGGAATTTTCGGAATGCCGACACCGTATTACTACTAGGTAAACGATTCGACCACAGAATCGGATACGGCAAACCGCCGTTCTTCCCACCCAATGCAAAAATTATCCAAGTAGATCCTTCAGCAGAAGAACTGGGGAGGAATCGCGGTATCTCCATCGGATTGCTGGGAGACATTGGCGCTATCATCGACCAAATTAACACAGGAGCCAAACGAAGAAAATGGCCTCAGATAAAACCGTGGACGGATCAACTAACGACCGATCGAGACGCCCAGCTTGCCCGGCTGGAAACAAACGCCACAGACGAAACCCCACTACATCCAATAACGGTTTACAAGGAAATATCAAAGTACGTCGATGAAGACTCTGTCTTAGTTTTTGACGGTGGTGACTATGTACAGTGGGGTCGTAGCTATATGAAAGCGCGAAAGCTCGGGCATTGGATGAGATTAGGACCATTGGCTCACTTAGGATTTGGTCTGCCCTTTGCTATTGCTGCAAAGCTGGCCCTCCCAGATTCCAAAGTTTTCCTTTTCAGTGGAGACGGTTCGATAGGCTTCTACACCATGGAATACGACACCGCTATACGTCATAACCTACCCATCACAACCGTACTCGGGAACGATGCCACCTGGAGCATAGACAAGAATTTCCAGCTAGCCTACTACGGCAGGGCTATTGCTACCGACCTGCGCCGAATTCGTTACGACAAGATTATTGAAGCTATTGGTGGATACGGAGAACATGTAGACGAATCAATCCAAATAGGCCCAGCTGTGGAACGTGCTCTTGCATCTGGTAAACCTTCTTTGATTGACATAACAACAAGATCTGTACAGAGTCCTCTGGCAGACGCTATGGTGGCCAGGCGTCTATCTGCTAGGCAGCCAAGCTAAGAAGCGCAGGAAATGCCGCCAATCCACATAAATCAACATTCTCACGCCGCACGAGTGAGGTGAGAATGTTCCTGGGACAAGTTAGCAAATCTCCACTTTTAGACCTAACCTGCATATCGGTGTAAATTTAATTAGCCTCCACTTTGGATCGGTCATGATCTGCTAACACCCTAACTTTTCTTCTTGATAGGACTCAAGACCGCCGATTTTTGACTAATCAAATTTGCTACGCTTGATCGCTAAAAACGAGCGGGCAGTCAGATGTCCAGAAAGACCGAAGGCAACGACAGCCAACGGGATGTGTATCATAACCAGGGATGTTTCCTGATCCGATGCACGACCCATCTCATAGATAAGGATCCAAATGAGCGCTAATGCAAAGGTCAGAATAGTGATGCGGGTGTTAGCAGGAAATCGAGCAAGATAGCTAAGCGGGGTCAGTATAAGAATCACGAGCAGTGCAAAAACATTTCCTACAATCCCGTGCAAGTTGAGCCAAATGGAATCCGGGGAGAGATCTCGGTAAAAACCTCCGAACAGAACAGCTTGTAAAATTATAGCTAACATCGTCAGGCTGACGATCACAGCGTACAGCTTCGCTAGAAATGGCCTTCCAATGTGTTGACTCATTGCTTCTCCTAACGTATCAGATCTTGAATCCTAGTTGACAACTTGTTTATCGACCGAGACGAATATACGAGAAGCGTAATCTGTGCGTTTATTCTGGTCAACGACCAATAACTATCGCCGATCTTGATGGTAAACAGTTCACTGGGCTATCATTCAGCCGGAGGTAGCTATTTGAAAGGTAAAGACTTACTTTCCTTGAGGGACTTGGATCCCTCGAAGGTCGTCGCCTTAGTTCACCGCGCCACTGAAATGAAAAATTCAGCTCCCATAAGCCCCCTTGCTGGCCGTTCTGTGGCTATGTTGTTCGAGAAACCTTCGCTTAGAACTAGGGCCAGTTTCGACGTTGGGATATACCAACTTGGAGGGCACTCTGTATATATGGGTGGACAGGAGGTCGGTTTAGGAATCCGCGAACCAGTGTCTGACGTTGGTAAAGTACTTTCAGGATACGTCGACTGCATTGTAGCTCGGGTCAATTCTCACTCTACTCTTGAAGATCTGGCTCTACACGCAGATATACCAGTGATTAATGCTCTGTCTGATTGGGAACACCCATGCCAAATACTGGCGGATTTACAGACGATTTACGAGAATAAAGGCAAACTAGAAGGACTCACTGTTGCTTATGTTGGTGATGGCAACAACGTATCGCGTAGCCTGGCACTTGGCGTTTCGTCTGTAGGGGGACACTTCGTAATTGCATCACCACCTGGTTATGGTTTAGACGAACAAACGTTAAACCTGGCCAGTAAGCAAGCCGCAGTATATGGGAGTAAGGTGTCCCAGTTAACGTCGGTATACGAAGCAACTGCAGATGCCGATGTAATATATACGGACGTTTGGACCAGCATGGGTCAAGAAGGAGAATATGACGTAAGAAAACGTGCTTTCCTTGGGTATCGTGTAGATTCACAGTTAATAGAAAAGGCGGCTGCGGGTGCTATATTTCTCCATCCAATGCCCGCACATTACGGTGAAGAGGTTTCCAATGATACGCTGGACCATCCACAATCCGTGGTTTATCAACAAGCCGAGAACAGACTGCACGCCCAAAAAGCCGTACTCGAGCTTTTTGTTGCTAGTGTCTTTTGAACGACTGCCATGAACGACCAAACTGATAGCCAGCCAACCCCGGTTTCGTCAAAAAACCACGATGAAAAAGCATACGTTGCAATAATCGGTCGCCCAAATGTCGGTAAATCAACATTGTTCAACCGTCTGGTAGGACGCCGCGAGGCAGTTGTGACCGACATCCCAGGAACTACTCGCGACAGGATATTGGGAGATGTAACTTGGGAGAAGCGCACATTTACGTTAGTAGATACCGGTGGCCTCGAGCCACCTTCAGAAGACCCGCTAAAAGAAAAGATCCGGTCCCAGGTCGAGACAGCTATGGATGGGGCTGATCTCCTTATATTCATGGTAGATGGAGATGAGGGTCTTCATCCTATAGATGCGGATATTGCACGGTTCTTGCGCAAGCTTAACAAGCCTTTGATCACAGTTGTAAATAAGGTAGACAACCTGAACCGAGAAGTAGCCTCAGCAGAATTTTTCACACTGGGGCTCGGGGAACCGATGCTCATCAGCGCATATCACAACCTAGGAATTTACGATTTGATGGAGCGTACCGTCGAATTATTGCCGCCAGGTGCTCCCTCGGAGCAGCAACGAGGGGTACCGAGAATTGCGATTCTAGGTAGAACTAACGTTGGCAAATCTCAGCTCATGAATTCAATTCTCGGTGAAGAACGGGCTATCGTCAGTGATATCGCCGGCACAACCAGAGATTCTCTCGACACACCTTTTGCATTCAATAGGCAACCGATGCTACTCGTCGACACAGCTGGCATTCGTAGACGAGGTCAGGTAAAACAAGGCATAGAGCGATACAGCGTACTCCGAGCTTTAAAGGCAATTGAACGTTGTGACATAGCTTTTATTGTGATGGATGCCACCGAACTGGCAACCGCGCATGATGCCCATATTTTCGGTTACGCTGCGGATGCATTTCGCGGACTTATAGCTGTTGTTAACAAGTGGGACCTATCCCCTGATCGTGATATAGACGGTCGTCGAGAAGCTTCCATCAGAGTTCGCACCAGATTCCATTTCATGCCTTACGTGCCTGTCAGTTTTTGCTCTGCCTTAACTGGAGAAGGAGTAGAGCAGCTACTAAAGGACGCTTTGGACCTCTATCAAGAACGCCATCGCAGTATTCCACAAGTCGACTTGAGGCACACAATACGGGATGCGATGGCAAATCATCCACCGGCTTCAACAGGAAGAAAGCAGGTTCATATCAAGGAGGTGCGTCAGGTCGACGTAAACCCTCCGACATTCCTGTTTGGCGTAAATGACCCTAAGGTTCACTTTTCTTATCGACGATATTTGGAAAATAGAATTAGAGAATCCTTCGATTTCCGTAGGACTCATTTAAGACTCGTGTTCAAAAGGACCAAATAACGGTGCGATCAGCAATATTAATGGTTGTCTTTCCGCCAATTCTTGCAATATATTTAGTTTCCATAATATTAACGCTCGATACAGACAAAACATATACACAATACTTGGTACTAGCACCATTAGCTTACTCTCTTGGCTCTATTCCTTGGGGTTACATGATAGTTAAAATATCACAAGGTAAAGATCTACGGGAGCTCGGTAGCGGTAGAACTGGAACATCAAATACGCTCAGAGCGGCAGGGCCCAGAGTCGCACTTATGGTGCTGATGTTGGACGTTAGCAAAGGAGTGATAGCCATACTAATGGCCAAAGCTATCGCTGACACACCAATGGCAGAGGTAGTAACGTCCATGTTGGTATTAATAGGGCATGTTTGGCCGCTATTCCTGGGCTTCCATGGGGGTCGGGGTATCGGGCCCGGAGCTGGTAGCGTTATTATGATTGCACCGATTCCGCTCTGCATTGGACTTATTGTCTTTGTCTTAGTGACCGGTACAACAAAACTGCTTTCTCTGGGTTCTCTCCTCTCTTTAGCTGTTATGAGTGTTTTAATCTTGGCACAGACAATCATCTCTGATCTTTCATCCATCTATCTGATTTTTATCGGAATCGGAACCGGATTGGTTTTCTGGCAACATCGAGACAACATAGGGCGTTTATTAAAAGGCACTGAGAGACGACTCGGTCGATCTGCGGGCCCAATCGCGGGAGCCAAACAAGCTCCATGAGTACGGTCGCAGTAATTGGGACCACTACATGGGGGACTTGTTTAGCTGGCCAACTAGCCAGAAACGGTGTCACAACAACTTTAGTCGCACGGACTGATTTGGAAGCGATCACCCTTCAAGATCAACGTCAAAACCCGCATCTTCTGCCCGGGTACAAGTTCCCGCATACATTAACAGTGACATCCGATGCTCAAAGGGCTTTAGCGAACGCATCTTTGGTGATTTTGGCGGTACCGTCGCACACGTTTCGCCAAAACATAAGACTAATTAAAGACAATATATATCCTGACCAAGCCATCCTAAGTGCCAGTAAAGGCCTTGAAAAAAACTCCGGCAAGCGTATGTCCCAAGTAATGGAAGAAGAGCTACCTAAAACGCTGTCAGCTGGTTTTTGTGTGCTCTCTGGACCGAATTTAGCTATGGAGATCGTTGACCAAAAGCCCTCTTCCGCGGTCGTGGCGGCGAGAAACCTCAATACGGCCACCCGGGCTCAATCATTGTTAATGTCCCAGATTTTCCGTGTTTACACCAACGATGACGTAGTTGGTGTCGAATTTGGAGGCGCGTTAAAAAATATCATCGCCATCGGTTGTGGAATAATAGACGGCCTCAAATACGGGGATAACTCAAAGGCCGGATTGATCACCAGGGGTCTGGCGGAAATAACCCGACTTGGGGTCCAGGCCGGCGCTAACCCACTAACTTTCGCTGGCCTCGCCGGTATGGGCGATTTAGTTGCAACTTGCTCTAGTCGGTTGAGCCGCAACCACTATTTAGGATCGGAAATAGCAAAAGGTCGTAACCTCAATGACGTGCTCACCTCCATGAAAAACGTCGCCGAAGGCGTGGCAACGACGTCGGCGGCAATAAAGCTGGCGTCAAAATTGGGAGTTGAAATGCCTATCACGCAAGCGACTCACGATGTTCTGTTCGATGGTCTGGATGCAAGACAAGCTATAGTAGAGTTGATGGGGCGACCTGCAAAATCAGAATAATTGTCAATTTCAACCTCCCAGTTCATCAGCTTCATACATCATCACGGCAGTCGCTACTATTCCAGCTGTTTCAGCCCTGAAAATCCTAGGGCCCAAACTTACCGGAACTATGCCACATCTCCCAGCGAATTCTACCTCTTGTGTCTGAAAACCGCCTTCTGGACCTATAAATACATCGATTTTCTTGACCCGGAGGGATCCAATCACATCTTTTAAACTACACCCCTGGGCTGATTCCCAAGGAATGAGCGCCAATGATTCTGAATCTACTTCTTGACAGGCAGTAAAAAAATCGATCGGATCGGTTACGATCGGTATCAGTGACCGTCCACATTGCTCTGCTGATTCGACTACTATCTTGCGCCATCGCTTAATCTTGCGACTTGGTTCTGTAAAATTGACACCTGGTATAGATCTTTTACAAACCAACGGGACAAACCTAGATATACCTAGTTCTGTTCCTTTTTGCAGAACCCAATCAAATTTGTCGCCTTTCATCAGGCCTTGGTACAAAGTTAATGCTAAATCAGGCTCTGTAGTTGAAGTTTTGTGGGAAATCATCGTGGCGATAACACTATTTTTGGAAACTGAATCCAAACGTGCCACCATATCCATTCCAGAACCATTAAATAGTACAATTTCGTCTCCAGAAGATAATCTGATAACTCGGAAAATCCGATGAGCTAACTCTCCGGTAATGCTGATCTGGTCTCCTGGACCGATTTCCTGAGATATGAAAAAACGACGCATCATTCGCCTTTTTTAAATACCAAAGCAGCCCAGTCATCTAACTGCCTGCTTGCCTGCAAAGTCAAACCTGTATCCACAAGACCTAACAAAAATTCACGAACCTGTTCTTGCAAGAAACCTGAAGCGATCAGCACACCGCCCGGCTTTAGGCATGTTTCTAATTCATTGATATTGCCTAGAACCGCCTTGGCACTGATGTTAACTACCGCTAAGTCGAAGGAATCTGGCCCGGCACATGGCTGTGGCAAGGTACCCGCGTATGCTTTGACTGCATCTCCAACGCCATTGAACTTGCAACTCCGACGAGCGATTTTCACAGCCATGGGATCTAGGTCCAAGCCCATAACTGTGTTGGCTCCCAACCTTGCACTAGCAATCGACAAGATTCCTGAGCCAACTCCCAGATCCAGAACGGAATCATCAGGCGTTAAACAGTGTTCAAGTTCTTCAAGACAAAGGCGGGTAGTTGGATGATGCCCGGTCCCAAAAGCCATACCTGGGTCCAGTTCTATAACCAAATCCCGAGGTTCTGCCGTGTACTCTAGCCATGGGGGCTTTACAACTAACCGGTGCCCTACTCGCAGAATCGTAAAATGTTCTTTCCATCTATCTTGCCAATCAATGCCGTCGAGTTCCAAAATCTGGAGAGGTTCTATAGGAATCAACGCGCCTACAAGTTTCACGCCCACATCAATGTGAGCCAAACGTTGTTTCGCATTGGAAGTGACGTATGTTCGGAGCACAGCATGGGTACCTCCCTCATCTTCGATAGAGAACCCACGACCATAGCGATTGAACAAATATGAAATTGGCTCCACGAATTCCGAAGGAACCCTTACGCTAAGTTCAAGCCATCTCATTACATTTCAACGCGAGCTTCATCTGGACAAATGAAGGCGTCTATTACTACAAGAACGGTGTAACTGATCAAGTCGCACCAAAAGCGTCTTTAATTTTATCCAGAAGACCCTTGTCCTTGATACTGCCATTGTTCCAATCCATAGCTTTAGCAAGTTCCTCGAGAACCTCTCTTTGTTCTGGCTCAACAGAGGTCGGCACCTCAAGATTAACAGCTATCAAAATATCCCCATTCCGATGATTCCGTATCTGCGGCATACCTTTTGATTTGATACGAAAAACTGTACCAGGCTGGGTACCTGGTGGGATCTTAAGTGACTCGCTTCCTTCCATAGTTGGCACTTCTACCTCAGTTCCCAAGGTAGCCTGAACAAAGTTAAGCGGCAAGGCAAGATTTAAGTCTGCACCATCTCGGCGGAACAAAGGGTGAGTGGCCACAGAGATGCTGATGTAGAGATTCCCTGGGGGACCACCATTTAAACCGATCTCTCCTTCACCAGTTAGCCTGACCTGCATTCCGTCTTCTATCCCTGCCGGGATATTTACCGCTATCTTGGCTGTGCGCTTCTCACTACCAAATCCCCTGCATGAAGTACATGGAGACCTAATTGTCTCACCCAGTCCAGAACACGAACCGCAGGGAACAACTTGAACGAAATTGCCGAATAACCCTCGTTGAGCTCTCCGTACCTGTCCAGATCCCCTACAGGTTCCACACTGAACAGGAGAACTCCCTGGCTCACAGCGACTCCCGTTGCACTTGCGACACTCCTCAGTTCTTTTTAGCTCAACTTCCCGTTCTATCCCACTATAGGCGTCCTCAAAAGAGATGATTATCCTGGTTTGCAAGTCCGCTCCCCGCCTTGGAGCACGGCTTGATTGGCCAGTAGCTCCACCAAAAAACGAATCGAAAATGTCTCCAAGCCCGCCAAAGATATCGAACCCTTCGAAGTCTCTTGAGAAACCCGCATCAGGACCAACGCCGGCATGCCCTAAACGATCGTAACGAGCTCTCTTCTCAGGCTCGTTTAGTATTTGGTAGGCTTCATTTACCTCTTTGAATTTTGCTTCGGCACCGGGACTTTTGTTCCGATCAGGATGGTATTCCAAAGCCTTCTTATGAAAGCTCTTTCGAATCTCATCGTCAGATGATCCTCGTGATACCCCAAGAACATCGTAGTAGTCCTTTTTAGCCAAAGTTCCCCCTCTAGTGAATTAATGCGTCGACTATTATACGAGCGAGAAGGCTAGGTGCTCAAGATAGAGCGCACCAGACAATTATGCGTATGCACAAATCTTAAGCGTAGCGCCGCCGATTTGGAATTTTATACAGCAGATCTCCCATCAAGTTTGATAGGAATTTTACTCCGCTGATGACATTGTCATATCGCATCCTCTGTGGACCCATCACAGCAACCACACCACTAGCCTCATTGGGCATTCCGTACCGACATACAACTACACTGAATGGATTGAGACTATCATCAAAGTTCTCTCCACCAATCCGTACAACCACACCATCGGCTTCGGGTTGATTTGCAAGAATACCCCTAACTAAAGTCTTCCCTTCCAGTATCTCAATTATTTGTTGAGCTTTCCCCTCGTGAAGAAATTCTGGCTGGCTTAGCAACAACCGGATCCCATCAACCGCATGATCAGCTATTGATTCCGAGTCGTCTTTTTTTAGTATGGTGAGCGTATCCTGTAGTACAGAATCTTCAAACGGAGTGAGGTTTGCCGGCGTTTCAAGAATTTCTGTGTATCCCATACCACCATATGTTTCATTCAACTTATTTGCCACCATTGTAAGGTCACTTTGAGTATACGGGTCGTCAAGAGTCAAGAAGTATTTGCGCAAGCGAGCCTCTTGGAAAACTACCACAAGTAACGCCATCAGTTCTTGTATCAGCACGAGTTGAATCTGCTTTATACGCGGAGATGGTGCCTTCGGATAAGTCACCACTGCCATATTGTCCGAAAGTTCCGACAATATCGAGGCCGCCACTTCCATCCAAACTTCCATATCGCGGGCCGCTTCACCAAATCTGTTGCGCACTAATTCCTGAAGCCGCATAGATGGTTCTAGATCAATGTCTAACGATTCCACGTAGAACCGATATCCTTTGGAAGACGGCATGCCTCCTGAAGATATATGCGGTCGAACTATGTAACCAGTTTCCTCTAACTCCGCCATCTTATTCCTGACGGTAGCGGGGCTAACTTTGATTGGAGACTGTCGGGCAATACTTTCTGATGCCACCGGGACGGCAGTCCTGATGTACTGCTCTACTAAAGTTCTAAGGATCGCGTTAGTGTGGTGGTTTAACATTCTCAGATTACTTAGACAACTCAGCGTTAATTGCCATTCATTTGACTTGAAGACATAAATCGCAACTAGCTTATCTGTCCTTAAAGTCGTTGACTGTCTGATTACATGATTATTATACTCCTCACTTCCCCCTAGCTCCACATAAAACCAACCGAGCTTTCATTAACATAAAGGAGGAATCAGTGGTAGTTCAAACACAGTTCCGCACCTTGGCGGAAGAAACATTTGCGTCGAAAAGCATCCACTCGCACCTTCTCTTATTACTAACGGCGAGTGTGCTCATCTCAGTGTTAGAAGCTATCTCCCCTTATAAGTTCGAACTTATAGATCCGCTGTCATGGGGAAGTGTGGTAACGGATGCTTTCAAAGATCTGGGAATTGTCCTAGGTTTTGCAATTGGTCTAGCTTATTTAGGACAAAAAGGATCCGTTCTAATTAACAACAATCAGGCTTCTGTAAGCCAATCTCGATCAGTGACACTAATTGAAATAATAAGTGAAGCTGCACGCCTGGCTATTTTCGCACTGTTTATCACTGTTTTCGCTCGAATATCGATATATTTCGGGAGTAACCCCGTACCTATCACTGGCCAAACCTTGGCAATTCTTGTTACCGCTGCCGCTCTAGGAGCCCGACAGGGTACATCTGCCACCATAATGTACGTTGCTATGGGTGCCACTGGTATGCACGTTTTCGCCGGGGGAGGATTTGGGTTGTTCTGGCAAGTAGCTTCGGGTGGCTATCTTATCGGCTTCATTGTGGCTGCAGCCGTCATCGGATTTCTCGTGGAACGTGGCCTAGATAAAAGCCCAGGTCTATTGCTAGCTATGCTGATTGGTAACATTGTGATTTACGTTCCTGGCCTGCTGCATCTTGCATTTTGGGTTGGTTGGGACAAAACGATGGAATTTGGACTTTATCCTTTCATACCTGGCGATTTAGCTAAACTATACATCGCATCGTTGATGATGCCAGCAGCTTGGGCTTTAGTAAAATTGAGAAATAGCAGTAGGATACCCTTATGGAAATAACATGGCTTGCACACTCCTGTTTCAGGCTACGTATCGGAGATGTAACGGTTATCACGGATCCTTTTCCGCAACAAATCGGCACCAAGATCGGCAAAATTGAACCCAACATCGTCACGATAAGTAACGACCATCCTAATCACAGCACGACCGAAGGTATTCCTGATGGATATAAGATCGTTAATGGTCCCGGCGAATACGCTATCTCATCAATCTATATCAGAGGCTTGTTAACCTCGCAGAGCGGCGGCGAAAACCCGGAACCGAAGAACACCGCCTATCTGTTTGAAATGGACAGTGTACATCTTTGCCATCTTGGTGACTTGTCTTCTGGACTTAGCGATGCGCAAGTGGAAGAACTTACGCCGGTCGACGTCCTGTTTATCCCTGTGGGTGGCCGCTGCACTATCCCGATATCGAAGGTATCCGAAATCATACGAGATCTCGGTCCAAGGTTGATAATCCCTATGCACTACTCTACCCCAGGGATAAATGTGGATCTCGAGAAATTAGATCCATTCCTAAAAGAATTGAGCGCAAAAGCAGGAGACCCACAGCCCCGCATCAACGTGACCGCAACGAATCTTCCTATGGAACCCACCGTCACACTTCTCAGGCCGACTCGTGCCCGTGATAGCGACGTTAATAATCGACCGGAATAACTACAAACAACACCGGCTGTAGAACTATAAAGCCAACAGCATCGCAACCATTGCCAGTGTGTTGGCTTTATTAACGTCGGTTCCAGGCCGTTGAAGCATTCTGCACGTACCTGATGAGCCCGATCTCCGTGAGTCAGGTGCGATAACAAGCGGGATCCAATTCCAACGGTCTTTCCTTCAAGCCATTTTGAAGCAACCGGGTTCTTCCAGTTTTTCCATCATCTGATAACGTTTTTAGAATCGCCGGTTACCGAATTGTCAGGGTCTCTTATCATACGCGGTGGTTCCGCCAAATCGTCGTTCCGTGCCGGTCTTGATCCGGTGGATACCTACTTGAGACTGCTCTTCTTCAGCGAATAATCTATCGCTGCGAAAAAGAAAGGACCCGCCAGGCTGGCGGGTCCTTTCTTAGGTTGTTCTGTTCTAACTACGAAACGGGGTTAGGGGATAATCACCCCGTCCTTAGTCACGTAGACAAAGTATCCTAGACCATTCTCTAGACACGGATGTGTAGGTACGGTGCCGCCCAGTGGAACCGGTAAGCATGTACCAGATGTAGTTGTAACGTCCGGAGTGGTCTTGACGTACGAGTTCCGCGCTGGATCGAAGGTGCTTGCAGCCGACCAGGTGACGCCGGAGAAGTAAACGTCTGGGTCTACCATTCCGGTACTCGCGGCCAGGGTTGTTGCCCTAGACACGGCCGCCTGCGCTGGGTCACCAACCGGTATTAAGTTCCAGCCTTCGTATACGTTGATGATGGCTGGGAACGAAGCTTCCGCTGCGCTGGCACGCGGGATGGCGAACTTCAGCGTGAGGAACCGGTCAGAGTTGATCCAATAAGCATGCTGTGCGTCGATAGTCGAAAGGTTACCGGTTAACGTATCGAAAGTATCGCTATCGGCGTCGGTGTCTCTAGAAGCGACTAACCATAGACCCGTGCCATTATCGTAAGTCATGACAAAGTCAATCGGAGAGTCACTATCTATGATCGTGTTTATGTCAGTTTCCGATGGTTTCGCCGGGATGGAAATGAGGTTAGATCCCGGTTTAATCGCTACTCCATAGTCAGCTCGTGCTGTGATCTTGATAGTCATCTTAAAGCTGGTAGGCGTAGTGGATCCGACTGCGGTGGAGACGTTACCCGCATCGTCTTTGGCCTGTACGGTCAAAGTATGGGTACCCACAGCTAGGGTGCTTGGCGCCCAAACGAAGGTGTTAAGGTCGGCCGAAGCAACATCTGCCAATACATCGGTTGAAACTGCGTCTGGATCTACCCAAGTAGCTGACGTTATCTCTACACCACCGTGGGTGTCAGGTTCAATCGTCGTGGCTGACGCAGTTAAGCTGTATTCTTTATCCTCACCACCAGTGGCCGCTATGTCAGTTGTGTTCTGACTCGTAGCATGATTCCCGAAGTCGATGGTGATGTATGGGCTTGCGGTGTCCGACGAGAATACGTCGGTTGTAGGCGTTGTATCAGGGCTAATCGTGAATATCGATGTAGCCGTGTTTATGCCTTCATTTAGTCTGTTGTCGAACTCGAACACTAAGGCTCCTGTTGAGTAAACCGGCTTCGAGGAGCTCAAAGCAGTCGTGCTATCTGGATCAGCGATACCTGCCGTTGCCGTATTACCAGCAGCGTCAGTCAGACTGATCCTGACATTGACCAAGCCTGCCTTAGAAGTACCAGTGGCAGTAGTGGTCTTGATTATGGCTTCCCAAGCATTGGTGCCAGTACTCGTGACAGTAGGTGTGGCAACGCTCCCTGTAGCCGTCAGGTTCCCACCACTTACTGCGTTCAGGTACGTACCTGTAACAGTAGGCGTAGTGGCTGCCGCCTCACCAGAGGAGAATGCTATTGTCAGGGAACCGTTACTAACAGCCTGTCCCGAGGCTCCCGTCCCTGTAAGGGTTGGGGTGCCGATGACTGGTGATAGTCCATCCGCCGGGGTCTTCCCAGTGAACAGCACGATGCTATTGCCGGCCGTATCATCTACGGTTCCGGTTAGATCAATCAAGGGCTTCGCTGCTGTATCGAGTGCGGCGTCAAGGGTGATCAGGATCGAAGTTCCTGCTTTATCAACCTCTATTGACGAAATTGTAGAACCTGTGACTGTAAAGTCGGAGGTATCTACGGTAGCTGGGTCAAGGTCTCCTGCACCAGTGCCTGGTGCGAAGGTCAGGTTGACCTGGCTGGTACCGGTGGCTAACGCGATGACGTTTCCAAGACTGGCATTGACAATCTTGTAAGTATCGCCGTTGTCCCAATCGTTCTCTGTGCTACCAGTTCCACCTGTTACCGCAGCCAGTGCTGCACAGGTGATGGTTGTCGCGGTAAGAGCCGTGATTGCACAGCTGCTTCCATCTGTCAAGTTGGTAATTGTGTCTCCAACTTTGACCAATGTGTCACCCGCGGTAGTAAATGCCGCTTGTGAGTCAGTCAGAACCGTAGTGCTGGTGCTCGTGGCGGTCATGCTACCTGTGGGTATGGTGGTCAACCGAGTATCAAGCTTCCCACCAGTCGACGTCGCTGAAATTGTTCCAGCTGTAACGTCCAGGTTTAGCTGAGCAGCTTGTCCAGGCACGCTTGTTACTATGGCTGGGTTACCGACGCCCAGAATTGCGGGGTTCGTTACAGCCTGCGCTACCTGTGCCTTGGTTCGTGTGTCATCGTACTTGGTGACGTTACCAGCGTTATCTTTCGCCGGAACCCACCATCTTACTAACCCCTCGTCAGCCGCTACCAAGGTGATAGATCGGCTTATTGTATAGGAGTTAGTTGCTTTTAACGTCGGCACTAGAGAGGCCGCGCTATCCGTAGTATTAGAAAGCCTGTTTACCATTAGTGTGTCGGCATTTGCCTGCACTATACCTGATGCGTAGCCTCCCGCTGAAACCTCGTCGGTAACATCAGCAGTTAGGGTCTGCGAGTAGGTATTGGTCCAAGACTTGTGTGCCGGGCTAACTACGGCAACGGTCGGTGCCTTAAGGTCTACGTTGGCCGTATCCGACCTGGTTGAAGTTGCCGTGGCACCGACATCGCTATAGCTGACCGTGAGAATTTCACCATCTGCTGTAGGCATGATGGCCGCTATGAATGTAGCGTCAGAGCCAGCAGCTGCCTGTGTTGTGGCATCTATACCCAGTATAGGAGCCATAGTCCCTATCCGAGCCAGGAGTTCTGTATCCGCAGCTATCGTGGCATTTGCCTCGATACCGTCGAAAGTCGTTACTCCTGTGGTATCGGCCGCAACGACCAGCTTGTCATAGTCTGCGCCGCTGAATAGACCGATAACGGATGTGAAGGCCCCGCTCGACGCGGTAGTTTCCGTACCAGTAAGGGCCCTAGTCAAGCCTCTGGCCGTCAAGCTAGGAGTAGCATAGGTCATAAGGCTCTTGTGGGTCTCTGTCACGTTGTACGTGAACGTAATTACGATCGAGTCTGTCGCAGCCGCATTAGTTACGTTACTAGTGGTTGTGATAGTCCCGGCCGTGTTATCTATTGTGTCGATTGTTCGAGAGCTACGTGTAGTAGCAGCGGCAAAGTCCGCTCCAAATTGCAATGATGCACTAGCAATAGGCGTAGTGCCTGGGCTTCCCTGTGAATATTTCGAAACTTCGAAAGTAATCGAAATATTATCTGTTCCAGCCGCAGTATTGTTTGCAGCAGGGACAACCACCGCAGTAATTCTACCGCTAGAACTCTGGATGGTAGGAGTTATGGATACGCCACCTACTTTGACAGTAACGTCGCTTGCGTCGATATCACCATCATCATCGGCATCCCGGCCAAATTCAGTTGTATCGTCAGTCGTGGCCGTGGTGCCCTTTCTGTCGGTGAGCGTGAATGTAAGCGCCGCAGAGGTACCCGTGGTGCTCTCCGTCTGAGTTACTGAAGATTCCCCGCCGAGCACTACGATGTTGTGGTCAGTACCAGCACCACCTGAGAGCAGGAACGGGTTTGTATTACCGGTTGTGTCCGTCGTTACTATACGAGCGGTACCGGTGCTCGTGACGCTAAGGTCAGCATCCGTGACGGTAACTTTAGCGACATTACAAGTAGTAGTTCCATCACCGCACAATGTTTGGTCGGAATAGAACTCACCCTTGCTTGCTACACCGGTGCCGCTGGTACCGTTGCTTAGAACGATCGTACCATTTACAGCACCCGAGGGCGCTGCCGACGCCGGCAGAGCGACCAAAAGCCCCATAAGGGCTAGGACGAGTATGCCTGGAATAATCCAAAACGCCTTTTTTCTCACTTTATTATCCCCCCTTGTTGCCGGGTTGTTCGGACTACCAATTGACTACTGGCCATAAACACTCCTCCTAAGAGCGAAACGTTATTACGCGCCGTGGAGGGATTGGCACGGTCAGAGTATAACAAAAGAAATAGTGCATAATCTCTCCCTCCCGGAGCGGATTAGCCCCAAAATCTAAAATCCTAGTTGACATTTTTGACGATTGGAACGCTATTGTCACTTTTTTGCGTCGCCACCACACCGAAATGGCCTTTATTAGCCATCCCCACACTCCCAACTAACGATTTGTGGCACCAGACCTACATTGTTATAGATTCAATTCACCAACAGTTGGTGAATCAGCCGGGACTATACACACGGCGTATCTTCATTGTCAAGTATCGTAAGGTTAAAATTGGCCTGGGAAAACTACGACGATTCCAAGTCAAACATGTGCAGAAACAGACACAAGTTAATATTATTCGGGCTGTGACAAGTTGGTCAAGAAATCAGCATTGTTCTTAGTGCGGGAGAGGCGATCTAAAATCTTTTCAGTAACCTCTACTGTATCATTTCCTAGCAGGCCAACCATACGACGTAGCAGCCAAAGTTGCTTAAGGGTCGCTTCGTCGAAAAACAGTTCTTCGCGGCGAGTACTGCTACGCGCTATATCTACTGCAGGAAAGATACGTCGTTCTGCCAAGCGCCGGTCTAGATGAAGCTCCATATTGCCGGTCCCCTTGAATTCCTCGTATATGACTTCATCCATCCGGCTGCCTGTGTCTACTAGACAGTTGGCGATGATTGTCAAACTTCCACCGCCTTCGACGTTCCTAGCGGCACCAAAGAATTTTTTGGGTGGATAAACGGCGACCGGGTCTATCCCACCGGACAATGTTCTACCACTGCTAGGTAGAACCAAGTTATATGCCCGAGTTGCCCGAGTTATGCTATCCATCAAGATCAAGACGTCCATGTTAGATTCGACGAGCCGTTTGGCCCGTTCCAATGCCAAGTCGGCCATGCGACATTGATCTTCGACAGATTCGTCAAATGTCGAGGCGAATACTTCTCCTTGGATAGATCGTTGAATATCGGTAACTTCTTCAGGACGTTCTCCGATCAGCACGACCATGATATGAACGTCTGGGTTGTTAGCCGTCACTCCTTTGGCAATATCTTTGAGGATTGTGGTCTTACCTGCTTTAGGTGGAGCCACTATCAGACCCCTTTGACCTCGTCCTATGGGAGAAAATAGGTCAATGGTTCTTGTGATGAGATTAGCAGGCACCGTCTCCAACACCAGTTGTCTCTCAGGAAATATAGGGGTGAGATCTTCAAATATTGGTCGACCTCTCGCATCCGCGGGATCCATTCCATTAACAGAGTCAACCTTAACCAACCCGAAATAACGTTCACCTCCCTTAGGCGGTCTCACATTCCCACCTATAGTGTCACCGTTACGTAAGACGAAGCGTCGAATTTGGGACTGTGAGACATAAATATCTCCAGGACCCGTCCGGAAACCATTCTGTCGAAGGAAACCGTAACCATCATTCATCATGTCCAGAGTACCCGAGCCTCGGAGGGAATATGGATCAGGATGATTGTGCGCTATTCGCACAATCATATCTTCCTTGCGTAAAGAAATTAAGCCTGCCCCGTTCTCTATGTCCATTGATTCAGCAATAGTCAGAAGCTCTTCTTTAGTCTTCTTTTGTAGCTCCGAGACATCTAAGATCTGTTGGGTTGTCACTTTAAGTCCCATCTTTCAGAAGATTTTTCAGTAAATTCGGGAATCCACTATTTAGAACACTAAAAATATTAACAGTGCAGCCGATTGTCGTAATGAGAAAGTCAGCCATAACCAATAATTATCCGCCAGCTTTCTGCCAGTCGGCAAGAAATCGCTCTACACCAACATCGGTCAGCGGATGCTGGGTCATCTGCATAAGAACATTGCTTGGGACAGTTGCTATATCAGCACCAGCTCGAGCTGCTTCGAGGCAATGCAAGGTGTTTCGCATACTGGCAGCCAGCACTTTAGTTTTAATTCCATACCTTATATATATGGATGCGATTTCAGCAACCAACTCCATCCCATTCTGCCCTATATCATCCAAGCGCCCTACGAAAGGGCTGACAGCGGTGGCTCCAGCCCTGGCTCCCAACAATGCTTGATTAACTGAGAAACACAAAGTTTGGTTGATTTTGATCCCTTGTGAAGAAAGCATCGACATTGCCTGGAAGCCAGCGGGGGTGCTTGGAACTTTTACCCAGGGATTCGGAATCCAGTTAGCTATATCTTTTCCTTCCGTAACCATCCCTTCTACATCGGTGCTTACTACCTCTATGGATATCGGACCGTCAATTATGCTCGAGATCTCTTCAACCGCCGACTTATAAACCTCGATACCACCTCCCACACCCGCCTTTGCTGCCAATGAAGGATTTGTTGTCACTCCACTGACAACCCCTAATTGGGCTCCTCGCCGAATTTCATCTACATCTGCAGAATCAAGAAAAAACTCCATTAGAACCTCCGGATTTTAGGAAATAGACTGATCTATGGTAGAGCGCCCTGATGTAGTCTCTGGATTAGCCGGATAATGTCTGGCCGCGGGTCTTTTGTCTCCCATGGGCAGCGATGGCTGATCCCCTTCTCTCAGAGTTTCCTTCGCAGCTCCGACGAACTCTTCAAACAACGGGTGAGCCCGATTAGGGCGAGACAGGAATTCTGGATGATACTGTGTGCCTACCATAAACGGGTGACCCATCACCTCTGAAATTTCTACTAACTTGCCATCCGGTGATAATCCCGTGGCCCAGAGGCCAGCATTTTCTAACGATTCCCGGTAGGCATTGTTTAATTCAAACCTATGTCTGTGCCTCTCTTCAATAGAATTTACGCTATAAACTCTATGGGCAGTCGAACCTGGCACAAGTTGGCACGGGTAGTTACCTAATCTCATTGTGCCGCCTTTCTCAGTGACATCACGTTGCTCCGGCATGATATCTACCACAGGATCCGCACAATCCGGGTCCATTTCAGCAGACGAAGCTCCCTCTAATCCCAGAACGTTTCTAGCGAACTCCACCACCATCATCTGTAGCCCTAAACACAGTCCCAGATAGGGCACTTTATTCTCCCGAGCATAACGAGCAGTCTCTATCATTCCCAGTGTACCCCTATCCCCGAAGCCTCCGGGAACAACAATGCCACAAACATTTTTTAGCAATTCTTGTGGGCCTTTAGATTCTATTTCTTCCGAGTGCACCCAAAGAACGTCGATATTTTGTCCATGTGAAAGTCCAGCATGTTGAAGAGCCTCTTTTACCGAAATGTAAGAGTCCTGAAGTTCAACATATTTACCCACCAGTGCTATTGGCAAGCGGTTCCTAAGCTGCCCCATGGAGTCCACCATGCCAGCCCATTCTTTCATATCTCGGTGCCGGCCTGATATGCCTAATGAGGTCACCAGCAAATCTCCAAGGCCCCATTCTTCCAAGATCAGAGGCACTTTGTATATCGTGTCGACCGTCAGGAGTGGAAACACAGCGTCTTTTGATACATCGCAGAAATGTGCGACCTTTTCTCTAATACCGTCTGATACGGGATGATCGCTGCGCAAAATAATACAGTCAGGTTGGATTCCAATACCTCTTAATTCTTTTACACTGTGTTGGGTTGGCTTAGTTTTTAGCTCTCCCGTAGCGACAATGTACGGCAGGAGAGTCAGATGAACATAATAAACGTTATCTCGGCCAACTTCGTTGCGCATCTGCCGTATCGCTTCCAAAAAGGGTTGACCTTCAATGTCGCCTACAGTACCACCGACTTCCACTACTACTACTTCAGCGTCAGATTCTCGGGATAGGGCAAGAATATGTTCCTTGATTACGTTTGTAACATGTGAGACAGTTTGGATTGTTCCACCAAGAAAATCACCACGTCTTTCTTTCGCTATTAACGATAGGTACACTTGCCCCGCGGTCAGGTTGCTTGACCGCGTTAATTCGATATCAATAAACCGTTCATAGTGACCTAAATCTAAATCGGTTTCTCCTCCGTCTTTAGTGACAAAGACTTCGCCGTGTTGGTAAGGCGACATGGTACCAGGGTCTACATTGAGATAGGGGTCCAGTTTCATCACCGACACTGACGTCCCACGACTCTTTAGGATACGCCCTATTGATGCAACGGTAACGCCTTTTCCGACCGAACTAACTACGCCCCCGGTGACGAATACGTACTTAGTCATCCAAGGCCAGCCGACATGAGCTATGGTGAAAAATTAAAAACAACCGATGGGAATCCATTGGTTAGGGGAATCGGCACCCTAATGAATAATCCTATTCTGTCGCTCAGGGAACGTCGGAACAAGGCCGAGTGCCGTGCCGCGAGTATAGGTAACGAAGCGTACCATGTCAAGAGAATCGAGTTATCTTTACTTGGATCTAAGATTCTTTCAGGAGAGTTTTTATATAGACAAACATACCTAAGATTGAAGTAGTATCTATCCATCTCGTCAATGGCATCTACCAACCAGTCAGATCTGGAACACCTGACACTAGCCGTGCACTAATGAACAAAGTTGATAACAAACCGTGAAATATAAGATTGCAGGAAGTCGCTAGTTTCCAGTCAAATGCAATCAACAAAACGTTCACCCCCGAGGAGCCTTTGCTATGGACAATTCAGCGATATATGGCCTTGATATAAAACCAGGTTCCGGGATGACCCGTATAAATTTGGGATGCGCACATCAACGAGGCATGATATACGTTGTGCCAGCGGACAAAAGCTGGGTCTGCTCTCCAGAAAGCATGCCTGGACATGCCCTTGCCGGATTCTTGAGGGAGTTAACTGGAGAGATGGACCCGCGTATCAAGATGCTGATGCAGAGATGGGGAATCTACTACCGTGAACTGCCCATCGAAGACCCCGATCCGAACAACAGTTAGCTAGGTTCCGGCATCGGACCGCCTTCGGTAATGGCCCTATCTTTATGTTGGCTTGCCAGACTCGGCGATGGATTAACATCTAACAAAGGTTGTGGTGCCGACGACGGTTCTTCAGCGGGTCCGATGTTCGTTCTATCTTCATTGATCCGCCCTTCAAATAACGCTCGAAGTTGATCACCTTCTACAGTTTCATTTTTTATCAGATATTCAGCTATTTCGTTGAGACGTTCCCTATTGGCGGTTAAAATGTTATTCGCTTGATCATAAGCTGTTCCAATGAAATGTTTGATCTCTTGATCGATTTGCTCAGCTACACGGTCTCCATAGTCGCGTTCTTCTGCGATCTCTCGTCCTAGGAAAACTAATTCTTGACGTCTCCCGAGAGTACGCGGCCCTAGATTGGTACTCATACCATATTGTTTAACCATTTTAAGGGAGATTCGTGTAGCGGTTTCCAAGTCATTGCTGGCTCCTGTGGTAACTTCTCCAAAAACAATTTCCTCCGCGACACGACCACCCAAAGCTGTGGTCAACAAAGCTTCAAATTGGTTTTTGGTCCACAGGCCACGCTCTTCCTCAGGCAACAAACGAGTATATCCACCCATCGCACCTCGAGCGATGATGGATATCTTGTGCACTGTGTCAGCGTTCGGCAGACTCCAAGCGACTAATGCATGGCCAGCTTCATGGTATGCAGTCATTTCTTTATCTTTGGGGTTGATCACCCGACTCCGACGCTCAGGTCCCGCAATGACACGGTCTATCGCTTCTTCCAGTTCATCTTCGCTAATTAGTTTTTTCCCGCGTCGCGCGGCTAACAGTGCCCCTTCGTTAACTAAGTTAGCCAAGTCAGCACCACTAAAGCCGGGAGTCTGTTTGGCAATCAAGTCTAACCGAATTCCAGTAACCAGCGGCTTACCTTGAGTATGCACTTTAAGGATAGCCTGTCGGCCAAGGATATCTGGCAAATCCAGCACTACGCGACGATCAAACCGCCCGGGACGCAGAAGCGCGGGATCCAGGATATCAGGTCTGTTGGTAGCTGCTATAATTATTATGTTAGTGCTAGTCTCAAAACCATCCATCTCTACCAAGATCTGGTTCAGGGTCTGCTCTCTTTCATCGTGCCCACCCCCTAGACCAGCACCGCGATGCCTGCCAACCGCATCAATCTCGTCAACGAACACAATGCACGGTGCATTGCGCCTAGCTTGTTCAAAAAGATCTCGAACTCTAGCTGCACCGACACCGACGAACATTTCAACGAACTCGCTACCGCTGATGGGAAAGAACGGCACCGCAGCTTCACCCGCTACAGCTCGTGCCAGAAGAGTTTTGCCCGTCCCTGGCGATCCCACAAGTAGAACGCCCCGGGGAATTCGAGCACCCAATGCAAGAAATCTTTCGGGGGATTTAAGAAATTCAACAACTTCTTGAAGCTCTGTTTTAGCCTCATCTGCCCCGGCGACGTCATTGAACGTTACTTCTGGACGATTGGTGACGATCATCTTAGCTTTGCTTCGACCAAAGTTGAGGGTTTGGCTGCTGCTCCCTTGGGCCTGACGCATCATGAAAATTATGAGTGCTCCGAAAAAAATCAGAGGAAGGAAATTTAATAAGATCCCCAGACTGAATCCTCCAGAGCCCGCGAAGGTAACTTCTACATTTCTTATTCCTTCTTCGCGAAACTCTTTTGTAATATCGGTGCCTTTGCCGATACGGCTTTTTAGTTCTGAGCCGTCAGGGCTGATAACTTTTAAAGTTTCACCCCTGACCTGCACAGATGTAACTTGACCGTTCTTGGCCATGGCCAACACTTCAGTAAACGGGATCTCTCTGGCACCAGACATCCCGGGTATAATCGTAAAAAAGACAATGATAACGGCCGCAACAATCAAAAGATAAACGAGACTGCTACGCATCCATTTTTTACTTCCCATTGATTCTGTCTTAGCTCCGTAACGTAAAACGGGGTTGAGTCGATCCTCATCCCCGGGACCTTATACTACGTCAAGCTCAACAAAAAATCAAAAGAACCAGCCTATTTCAGGCACTGAATTAGTATTGAAGTTCCTTGTACAGAAAGTTGCCTGCCAATATCCGTACTATGACGGAAAGATATCAGACCACTGGCAAAGAAACGACCTCAGGGGATACTTTTCTAGACAGCCATGTGCCATCGGTCGAATCGCCTATAAGTTGACCATTTTCTACTATGACTTTACCTCTGAGGATAGTCATAACTGGATATCCTGAACATTTAAACCCTTCCCAAATACTGTAATCCGAATCTGAATGAAGATCTTCTAAAGTTAAAGTTTTGTTCAGGTTAGGGTCGATCAACATCAAGTCAGCATCACTTCCAGCCGCAATTACACCTTTCTGCGGATACATGCCCAAAATCTTGGCCGCATTCGTCGAAACTATGTCTGCAAATCGGGGAAGACTCATACCACCTTCAGAGACGAATTTGGTGTAAGACACTGGCACCCTTGTCTCTATGCCGTTATGTCCACCACAAACAGTTTCAACTGTTTGGCCTGAAAGCTTTACATCCTTGTAGGTCGTATAGTCGTCTGTAGCAGTTGTGGCTAGGCGCCCATCGGAGAGTCCCGCCTTTAATTCATCCCGGTCGTCCGGATACTTAATAGCTGGGTATGTATGGATTTTTGTGCCTTCCGGTTTCTTATAATCGTCACACGTAAACTCTAGGTAGTTGTGCAAGGCCTCTCCATAGACTGGTTGCCCTTTATCCCTAGCTTCAGATATTGCTATAACTCCTTCTTTGGCTGTCACATGCACAAAATAGATTCCCACTCCCGCATGCTCTGCCTGGCGTATCACTTTACGGAAAGATACATCCTCAGAGATATTGCTATGAACCAAATGTAGATTATAACCTTGGTCGTTGCCTTCTCGCTTTAACTTCTTCTCAGTGAATGTAACCATGTCATCATCTTCTGCATGTACCGCCATAATGCCACCATGCTTGGCCACTTCATCAAAAACAGCCTGAAGGTGTCCGGATGGAACCTTCGCTAGAAATGTAGTGAAAATTTTAAAACTTGCTTGTCCAGATTGAATAGCTTCGCCTATTTCTCCTAACGTCTGATGAGTCACTTCGCGAGCCAAGATGTGATGGAAGGAAAAATCTATATAACTGTGCCCTTTAAAAGCTGCCTTCCGGGATTCTAACTGGCGTGAAATTGGGATTGTCGAAACTGTGTCTTCTGGTGTGAGAGGCAACTCGCCTGAAAAGTCCAGTAACGTCGTAACTCCCCCAAAAGCAGCGGCACGAGAGGCAGCTTCCGGAGGTTGAGTAATCACCTCTGATCGACCAGCCCATTGTTCTGGTACGGGGATGCCTATATGGGTGTGGGGTTCAATGCCTCCGGGAAGGACTATCTTCCCTGATGCATCTATAACGCGTCCTGCCTCATTAGGAAGAACACCAGGATGTGCCACTGCAGCTATCCGACCGTCTTGAATTCCTATGTCAAGGTTTCCTACACCTTGAGGTGTCACTACCTGCCCGCCACGAATGATTAGGTCTAACATTGCGCACAACTCCTTCGCTAAAAGGCTTCATCGAGAATGAATGGATACTAAAGCGGAGGTTAGATGCCGTCAAGGATTCCTGGGCCCTACGGACAGAACGCCCGGCCTAGCTTGTCCACTATATTAAGCAGTGGACCTCAGACAACCGCACAACAATCTCGGGTTTGTACTAACAGATTATTTCAAGGAAAGTAGGAAGACGATTAAAGCCTCAAAATCCTGTGTCGTCATCTGCGGACGTGTCATCGGCATATCAACATCGAATCCCTCGAGGACGTAAGCCTGAGGCTCCAGAATCGATTGTCGTAGGTATTCTTCAGCACTTAGTCCTGATACACGAGTCTCAGCCGCCGTCGCCACCCCATCTAATTGAGGTCCAGCAACTCCGAATCCTGATCTAATTTGGTCTCGAATATCTCCCGGCATACCTTCTAGCTTATGGCAAGCTTCGCAATGCACTGTTACGAAGGTTTGGGCCCCTTCACGTATCTGATCTTCCGCCGGTAACGGCGTGGGTGTTGCGTAAGGCGTTGGCGTATTGGTGGGAGCATTAGACAACACTCGAGTTGTGATCGATTCCGAATTTGAACTCGACGTTGGGGCAGAGCCATCGTTGCCCCCTCCGCACGCTGCAGAAAATACTAATACGAGACCCACAATTCCAACCCCAAGGTTCTTCAATATCAGTAATCGATGGTGAATCC
>VEXF01000022.1 GCA_009391275.1 SAR202 cluster bacterium AD-804-J14_MRT_500m
CCAGAATCATCAATAGAGACAGAAAGTACGAAGTCCGAACACCGCGAAGGAGAACCCGGGCACAACCAACACGAGATAGAACTTGGCCGCCTTGAAATACACCCTTAGATAGACAACCTGTTGTCACAAACTCTAATCACCAACGTTTAGTAATGAGTATTGGAAGACTATAGGAGTCCGTTCTATCGAGCTAATGGTCAAGTATAGACGTCTTCGTGACCTTGCCGACTCAATGAAATTGATCTCCAGACATCAAATCCATGTGGCTAGTGTACTAATAGTTCTACTCATATGGTTCACAACATCTTCGTCAGCGTACGCTCACGGTTTTGGTCAGCGTTATGATCTTCCAGTTCCACTTTGGCTCTACATTACCGGGGCAGGGGCAGCAGTAGCGCTTTCATTCGTGATAATCGGTTTATTCCTCACCCACGGTTCTCCTTTGTTACAACAGCCACGTTTTAACTTTCTCCAGTGGTGTCTATCCAATCTAATTGCTCATCCTCTTATGTTGCGATTATTACAAACAACATCTGTGTTCATCTTTCTCGGCATCATAATCGCTGGATTCTTTGGTGACCCCGAACCCACTAATAATGCTGCTCCAACTATGGTATGGGTAATATTCTGGGTTGGTTTGGCCTTTATCTCAGCTTTGATCGGGAATTTCTGGCCCCTAATCAACCCGTGGAACGCAATCTATCAATTGTTGGAGTTAGGGTATAAACGTTTTTCCCCAAACCGACGGTTCTCCCTTAATTTCCCATATCCCAAGGCACTTGGTGTCTGGCCAGGTTTTGTTCTTTTTTTTATTTTTGCCTGGATCGAATTAGTTTTCCAAGGTTCTTCGTTGCCCATTAACATCGCTCGTCTAATCGTCATGTACACCGGCATAACTTGGGTAGGGATGTGGATTTTCGGCAGAAAAGTTTGGCTTCAACATGGAGAATTCTTTACGTTGATATTCGGGTTCATATCTCGGTTTTCGCCCACTGAAATTTGCATAAAAGGAACTGAGGCATGCTATATGTGCGAAGATCTTTGTATAACTAAAGATAATATTTGCACAAACTGTCTCGAGTGTTTCAATCGTGCGCCAACGGACAAAAGGCAAGTAAATCTCAGGCTGTATGCCGTTGGTCTTCTTAAAAACGAACCTAACAGCCCTTCCGTAGTCGCCCTGCTCCTACTCTTGCTGTCGACTTTAACCTTCGACGGATTTACTGCAACCCCACTTTGGGCTGACATCCACGACAGTGTGTATTCGTACATGCCAAACTCATCAGCAGTTGGTACATTAGGGTTGCTAGTCTTTCCATGTATCTTCGGTTTAGTTTACTTATTATTTTCCCGATTCGTATCTATAGCATCCAGAACCTCTTACTCAATAGGCGCAATCTCTTCCATCTTCATATATTCTCTGATTCCAATAGCCATCGCTTATCATCTGGCTCACTTTTTCTCATTCCTTTTAGTACAGGGCCAACTTATTATCCCTCTAGCATCAGATCCGTTCGGATTTGGATGGGATCTGTTCAATACTGTGGATTACCGGATTAACATCGCTATCGTCAATGCCCGCTTCGCCTGGTTCATATCTGTAGTTGCAATAGTGATAGGACATATAATCGCGGTGTATCTGGCCCATGTGATCGCACTGAGAACTTTTGAAACCCGTGTATCTTCTTTAATGAGTCAGCTTCCTATGTTGGTACTAATGGTCGGATACACTATGCTAAGCCTTTGGATTCTCGCCCAACCCATAGTGGAGACGTGATTCTGACTTTGCGATTATGTAAAGCATCGTTAATAGTGCTCCCTAAGTTTCTGGCACACTTATTATTGACGGGTTAACTTCCTCCATATACCATTTGGCTATTCACCTCTTAAGCCAATACGCTTAACATCTGGTCGCTATAGCTACGAGCCCCTTAAGGCGTTCTTAACTAGAAAGGAACATTCAAATGTCGATAAGACTGCCTCAAGACGAAGATCTTATAGAACTTGCATACAATCTAGACATTGAACTTACCAGCGAAGAAATCGAAGAATTCCAAGATTATATTCCAGACCTATTCGAGTCCTATCAAAGCTTAGCCCAAATGCCCTCTGATTTACCTGCGATCAAATATACGAATCGCAGCTCTGGACAACGCCCAACTCGTACAGAAGATCCATACAATGCCATCCTTCGCCGTTGCTCGGTGAAGGGATCAGGTGTGGGGAAATTAGCTGGGAAACACATCGGACTAAAAGATAACATCTGTGTTTCGGGTATCCCGATTTCATTTGGATCCGCTGTTCTTGATGGCTATGTTCCTGATATCGACGCTACCATCGTCACTCGTATGCTAGACGAAGGAGCCGAAATCACTGCCATTCTCAACATGGAGGACTTTGCCTTTTCTGGCGCTGGAAATTCTAGCGCCTGGGGGCCCTGTCTTAACCCGCATAACACAGATTTTCTCACCGGAGGATCCTCGTCGGGCTCGGGTGCGGCTCTTTTTTATGACGACATAGATATGACCATTGGAGGGGATCAAGGAGGATCTATACGAATTCCTGCATCCTGGTGTGGCATTGTAGGCATGAAGCCGACCTATGGTCTCGTTCCTTACACAGGCATAGGTGGGATAGGTCATACTTTTGATCACGCGGGTCCGATGACACGTACCGTATCGGACAACGCTTTACTTCTTGAAGTGCTCGCCGGCAAAGACCCTCTAGACCCACGCCAGGGCGAAGTCATAACAAAGCCATACACCGAAGCTCTCCACACTGACCTGTCAGGAATAAAGATCGGCATAGTCAAAGAGGGGTTCAATCTCCCTAATTCTGAATCTGACGTTGACGCAGCCGTCAGGATCGCAGCCCAGCAACTGGGAGATTTAGGAGCACAAGTAACCGAAATATCGATTCCAGAGCACACAACAGGCTTGCCCATATGGAGTGCTATTGCGATGCAGGAAGCCACGGCACTTTTCCAAAGTAACGGTCTGGGGTATTTTTCTCAGGGTCTTTATAACGAAAGCCTGGGTTTGGCGTTAGGGAAATCTCGCAAGGTTCAAGGTGAAGACCTTCCACCTACTTTTAAACTAGCTTTGCTTATGGGAAGCTTCCTGATAGAACGTTACCAAGGACGACTATATTCTAAAGCTCAGAATCTAAGGAGAGGCTGGACCAAGTCCTACGATGATCATCTAGCCAACGTCGATGTACTCCTGATGCCCAGCACCCCCATCAAGGCTCATCCCGCTTGCAGTTCGCCTTCCAGAAGAACCATGCTCAGCAACGCTTGGGATATGCTAACAAATACCGGCCCTTTTGATATTACAGGACACCCATCTATCAGCATCCCATGCGCTAAATCTAACAGTCTTCCAATTGGCCTAATGCTAACCGGGAGACATTTTGATGAAACAACCCTCTACCAAGTCTCATACGCATTTGAGCAACAAGTCAACTGGGAAGAGAATCATTAGGTATATGATTCAAACCTTGTACAAAGACCTAGGACTACGCTAACCTAAATCGGCTGATTCGCTACAATTTTCCTAGTCTGGGTGCCACCTCGTTCATGAACATCTCGAGCGATCTAAATCCGATTTCGGGAGGATCCCAATCATTCATAACCAACAACAGATGGCCGAATCCCCCAATTTCAGCATGTAATTCTTTTATCTTCTGGACACAGTGGTCGGGATCTCCGATTATCCAAGTATTGTCCATTAACCAATCGAATGATACAGCCTCATCAAGTTCCACCCCTAACGGGCGATAACTATTGTGATTTCCTCGCGTCGCAATAGCCTGTACTAAGGAGTATTCACTAGTACTCCGCCACAGCCCATTGTGACGAGCCTCTGACTTTGCTTGCTCCATGGTCTCTGCCACATGCACAGTCCGAGCTACACGCCATTTATGCCTGTCTGGTTTCCAACCAGCCGATTTGGCTCCCTTCTCGTAAGTCTGCCAATGAGTCGGTAACACGGAATAGTGCAAGAACCCGCTACTCATTGGTATCCACCCTTTGGACCCTGCATACTCCGCAGTCTTGGAATATGGGCTTACACATGCCATAGCCACCGGTGGGTGAGGCTTGGTATACGGCTTTACATGTAGACCTAATCCTACTTCAGGCCACGGCTGGGGCGATCTGACTTTGAAATGTTTACCTTTATAGTTGACCTCACCTTCCGCCTTCCATAACTCCAAGACAATATCTAATACTTCGGCAGCTCTTCCATGTCTGTTTTTCTCTGGTATACCGAAGAGTTCAAACTCGGTAGGAACTCCTCCTGTACCTACTCCAAAATAAAACCTTCCTTTGCCTAAATGGTCCAGCATTGCCATACGATGTGCAAGCATTATTGGATCATGTAGTGGAAGTAACACCACACCTGTTCCAAGTCTTATTCTCTCAGTCATACCGAACGCCTTAGCAATAAACAAGTCAGGCGCAGGTATCGGCTCCCATTTGATCGTGTAGTGTTCTCCAATCCAACCTTCAGACACACCTAAAGAATCCGCCAAAACCACAGTTTGCAAATCGATTTCCAAGGTTTCTTGAAACGATTTCTCTGGAGCATGTATCGGCATTATAAAGATACCAAATTCCATTATCTTCCCTACCTCTAGTCAAATATTTAAGAAACCCACACCCTAATGCCATTGTATCTCTACCCATACAACACCACTATCCCCCTCAGTTACAACCACAATATTGTTAATTGTTAAAGGACTAACGAGTCAAGCAGATTACAATTTGCAGTTTCGAACAATATAAAGTCGATGTAAATCCTCAGGTTGTACTTACCCAACTCTGTCTAAATATCGACATGCTATTGGTTACTTATTACAATCCTACTCAACATATGCCGCACCGATATGATATCATCAAATAATTCTCAGATAGCCCAACCTCTGTCCGGGTATCAAGTACTTGATCTCTCGGGGCCGATTGGGGTCTATTGCGGCAAACTCATGGCCGATATGGGCGCTCGAGTCATCAAAATTGAGCCGCCCGGCGGAGATCCCATGCGAAAAATCGGTCCTTTTATCAATGACGAGGCTCACCCTGAACGAAGCTTATATTGGCTGCATTTTAATACCAACAAGGAAAGCATAACCTTAGACCTATCTTCTAAGCGAGGTGCAGAATTATACCGACGACTCGCTACGAATTCGGATCTTGTACTTGAGACGTTCCATCCTAACTTCATGGACTCGCTAGACCTCTCTTACACGGCGCTATCAAAACACAATCCCGATCTGATTTACCTTTCAGTCACTCCTTTTGGGAGAACTGGTCCATATAAAGACTATAAGGGCTCCGATTTAGTAGGCTTAGCAATGGGTGGATACCTGTATGTGACGGGCTGGCCTCACACACCACCCACTCGGCTTTGGGGTGAACAAGCCTATCATGCCACATCAAATCGCGCTTTTATCGCAGCACTCCTAGCAATCTACCAACGTCAAACCACTGGGTTTGGGCAATCAATAGACGTCTCTATGCAAGAATCGGTGGCAGCAACCACGGAGCATGTAGGTCTAACATATCTTTATCAAGGAGCGTCCGCCACAAGATGCGGTTTTAAACATGCAGGACGTTTCGTCGCAACTTGGAAATGCAAAGATGGTTACGTTAGTATTACGACCCCCAACCGTCGAGCATGGGACGACCTCCGTGAATGGATGTCCAACGATGGGATGGTCGAAGACCTTATGGATCCAACCTATGATGATGTTTTCCTGGTACGCGAACAACACTCCGAACATATAGAAAACATCGTCTCCAGGTGGGCTCTGATCCACACCCGCGACGAAATTACAAAATGGGGCCAATCCAGGCATCATCCATTTGGCCCCGCATCATTACCCCACGAATTAATTAACAACCCTCAGCTTTTAGATCGAGGTTTTTTTCACACGTCCGAACTACAAGGTTTAGGAGTCAGTGCCACGCATCCAGGTGCACCATACCATTTGACACTTTCTCCTTGGCAACTCAAACGAAGCTCACCAACCATAGGGCAGCACAATGACAGCATCTACAAAAAAGATTTAGGACTCAAAGATTCGGACCTGGATTCGTTACACGCATCAGGTGTGATTTGACTTCCTGCAGCACATCCAACGGACCAAATCTCCCCCTTAATGGAATACGCGTAACTGATTTCACTTGGGTGCACGCTGGTCCGTCCGCTACGCGCATTCTTGCCGACCAAGGCGCCCAAGTTATTAAAATAGAATCATCTCAAGCGCTTTCTATTGCAGGTGGCCCGATCCCTAGGACCGCCTTAGGAGTAGGACAGCGCCACAATTGGAACGCCGGAAAACTTTCCGTGACACTTAACATGCGAAATCCTTACGGAGTGGAATTGGCGGAGCGATTAATTCAGATATCCGACGTCGTGGCTGAGAATTTTTCCAGTCGGGTCATGCCATCTTGGGGGTTGGACTACCATAACTTACGCAAACTTAAACCAGATATCATAATGCTAAGCATGTCAGCGATGGGTAGGACTGGTCCTTGGAAAGAATACGTTAGTTATGGCCAAACCCTGCAGGCGTGGTCAGGATTCACAGAACTGACGGGTTTCCCAGAAACCGACCCATGCGGACCCGCTAGTGCTTATTCAGATGCCTCTGGTGGCATGGCAGGCGCTCAAGGCGTCCTGTTGGCTTTAATATACAGATCTCGCACTGGACAGGGGCAAATGATAGACCTTTCACAGTTTGAGACCATGACATCTCTTCTTGGCCCCACGTTGCTTGAACTCGCTGTTAACAAGAATTCCAACGCTGTAGGTCGTTTGGGGAATCGACTCCCACACGCGAAAATAGCGCCACATGGGGCCTACAAATGCCAAGATGAGGATAGTTGGATAGCGATTACGGTGTTTACAGAAGCTGAGTGGATTGCACTGAAAACGGAAATAGGCAATCCATCGTGGTCGAAAGATCAGAGATTCTCCACGGCCAACTCCCGTCTCGAACATGCCGACGAGCTAGACCGATTCATAGAGTCATGGACGTCCCAATATTCCGCTGAATACGTTATGAACAGACTTCAAAAAGCCGGTATTCCCGCCGGCGTAATCCAAACAGGTCAAGATCTCGTCGAAAATGACCCGCATCTTAGGGATAGAGGGTTTTACAAAGTAGTTCAGGGTAGTGTGCCAATTTGGTATATCAATCCTCACGCTAACAACATAGATGCCGCCACTGACACTCGCGTCTCTGAAGGAAAATCAACTGGTCAAATGGCGAGTTCCGTGACCGTGGAAGGCCCGCCTTACATACTCTCTGGTTCCAACGGAGGACCAAGTCGTGGTGGGCCTGTCCTGGGACAAGATCAGAATTTCATAGTCAAGGAATTACTAGGTTTATCTGACGATGAAATAGCAGAATATGCTATCAACGAGGCTTTCGAATAGACTGGATTACAGTTTGCGAGGCCGGATGACCTGCAGGCTTATGATAGTTATACGAACAAGTTTTTACTAAATAAAGTCAAGTCATTCCATATTTCTTATATTCTTCATCGTCAGAAATGAGCCTATTGTAGCTGCCGCCATTGTGCCACCAAATATTAAGAATGCTACACGCGCAGATAACACACTAGCAACGGCTCCGATGCTTATATGTCCCACCGGGGCAACTCCGATACTAAGGATCCAACATCCCATAGCCCGTCCACGTTCATCATTCGAGACGTTTTCCTGCATTATTGTCTTATATAAAGTATCAGCTGCCATCAGACAAGCATTAACCGCTGCTAATACCAACAAAAATGTGATCAGATCTGGTGTAACATAAAAAATAAGTTGGCCGAATCCAGTCAGCGCATTGGTAAGAAATAAAAGTAAACCTTTACGCCGAAAATTTCCTAACCCAGCCAAAGCCAATAATCCAACCATCCCACCTGCCTGACGAGCCCCGTTCATGGCACCTAACCCCAACGGACCCACATCTAAAACATCTTTAGCAAATACAGGCAAAAGGGTAAGTTGGCTGAACGCCAACACCTCTGTCACTGCCACCATACACATCAATGTGAGGATAGTCCGATTTGTACGGATTAGCTGTAATGCCCCCTTAAAACTTTGCAGAACCGTCTCTCTCTCCGGCGAAGAATCGTGTACACGTGCACTAAGGGACAACAGCACCAATGCGGCCGCTACATACGCGATTGATATCACAATATATTGCATCCCCATTCCTATCAGAGCGATCAGTGCTCCAGCAAGAAGACCACCCACTATTCCACCAACTTGAAGAGCAACCATATTTAGCGCTAGTCCATTTAACGAAAGCTTAGGGCCTACTATATCAAACGCATACGCCTGCCTTATGGTCATAACGAATGCCATAGCACTACCGCTGCATCCTGCCAAAACTATCACATGCCACGGCGCAGTTGAGTTTGTTATCAACAGAGCCGCCATCGCTCCGGCAACTATGCTAGCCATTGCCGTGGCAATAGGGAGAAAAACTCTACGATCAAGCCAATCAGCCATAGCCCCCGCCAATATTCCCAGGAAAAACATAGGAGCCATCCTTGCCGCAACCGCAACACCTACTAAAAAAGGTGAATCAGTCATATCAATAATTAACCATGCCATGGCTACCTGCTCCATGCCCATGGCCAACGAATGAATAGCTGTTGATCCCCAAAGAATCCTGAAGTCCCTGTATTCAAGAGACTTAGCCCACGGGCGATGACCAGTAAACAAGTTAAAAATCGTCACACCTAAAAGTTCGACGATCTCAAAATGTTCGCCTTCCACTCAAGGCGACGTCTGCGAATTCCTTTCGCTATTTGAATCCGTATCTTCAATTTTTCACCTAACACGTGTCCCACATTATATTCCGCATTAACGGGCCAAATGGTTTCTATCCGATATCATCCGATAGAACAGTCTTCCACATTCCTTAATCCGATGGTACCATCCTATTGACCTAAATCGGTGGAGGTGAGCCCAATGATACCTGCCAAACTTACCGGCGAAGAAATCGAAGAACTAAAACAACAAAGCGCAGTCCACTTCTGGCCTCACGCCCGGCAGGCCGGAAATATGTCAGACGAAACTGGTGTAAAAGTAGTCACAAAAGGCAAGGGAGTTTGGGTTGAGGACGTAGATGGGAAGCGATGGTTCGATGTGATATCAGGTTTGTGGCTGAAAAACATTGGACACGGCCGTAAAGAAATAGCCGAAGCCGTTTACGAACAAATGCAAAACATCAGTTTCTCGCCTGGTGGGACCGTTAGCCCCATTACTATCAAAGTCGCAGCTAGAATCGCATCCCTTGCCCCGGACAAAGACTCGCGGATTTACTTCGTTAGTGGTGGGGCCGAAGCGAACGAAACTGCTCTCAAAATGGCCAAGAACTACCACTTCAATAATGGCCAAGCGTCACGATGGAAAGTCATTAGCAGGAGGGGATCGTATCATGGTGCTACGTACGCATGTATGGGACTTGGTGGCGGCGGGATTAACGCTCCTACCAACTTTGGCCCGCTCATGCCCGGTAATATCCACGTCAACCAGCCAAACCAATATCGATGCCTTTATTGCTCAGACCGAGGTGGTTGCAATTTAGAATGTGCCCGTGACGTAGACCGAGCTATAGTAGCCGAAGGTCCATCTACGGTCGCCGCTTTCATTGGAGAACCCATATCAGCCGCTGCTGGAATTTATGTGCCTCACCATGAATATTGGCCCACCATCCGAGAAATTTGTGATCGTCATGGCGTTTTGCTGATCTGCGACGAAGTCATAACCGGCTTTGGACGAACTGGCAAGATGTTTGCTACAGAGAACTGGGGCGTTAAACCAGACATATTCACTGTGGCAAAAGCCCTAACCGGTGGTTATCTGCCTATAGGTGCCGCTATAGCGGCCAAGCATATCTCAGATGCATTCATTGGAGAAGACTCTACAACTTTCGCACACCTGATTACTTTCGGGGGTAATCCACCCGTTTGCGCGGCCGCCGACACGACCTTAGATATTATGCAGCGTGAAAACATAGTAGAAAATTCCGCCCGAATGGGAGACTATCTCTTTGAAAAACTCCAATCCCTTTATGAGCACCGCATCGTGGGTGACGTGCGTGGAGGAATGGGCCTATTAGCAGCCCTGGAATTGGTTCAGGACCGCGAGACTCGTAAATCTTTTCCCAAAGAAGCCCAACTTGCTCCCAAAGTAAACAGTCTAATGAATCAGCACGGTCTCTTAGGCCGAGGCGGAGACATCATTTCGCTGGCTCCACCATTAAACGTCACATCCGATGAAATAGACTATCTTGTCGACCACATTGACCAGATCCTGACGGAACTGGAAACCCAGCTCTGATGTATCGTGCGTTTCCCAATAGTGCTCCAGGCAAACTATGGAATGAACATTAAACGCCGATTATGAAACAAATCGGAATAGAATTCGTAGCTGGCCTACAGCCTACGGAGATAGTTGAAGCAACCAAATACGCCGAATCTTTGGGATACTATTCAGCTTGGATGGCTGAGGGACACGGGGGTGACCAATTTTCGATCTTGACTGCATGTGCAGTTGCCACTGATCGAATCCTGCTAGGTAGCGGTATCACCGTACTATTTGTTAGATCTGCGCCCACTATAGCTATGGCAGCTGCCTCGGTTGATGAGTACTCAAAAGGACGATTTATTTTGGGACTCGCCTCGGGACACCGCGAGATGGTAGAAAACGAACACGGCTTAAAATATCGGTCTCCGATGCAACATATTAGGGAATACGTAAACATCATACAAACCCTTATCAGAGAAGGCCGTGTCCAACATGCAGGTGAAGTAGTAAACATTCAGAATTTTGATCTTTGGTTTAAACCCTTTCGCCCAAAGATCCCCATTTATCTTGGCGCCGTTAACCCCAAAATGCTTAGACTTTGCGGTGAAATCGCCGATGGAGTCATGCTGACTCACATAACCGAAGATAAAGCACGCGAAGCTGTAAATCTTATAGCCGAAGGGGCTCGAGAGGCAGGCAGACGGCCAGAAGATATCGATATCTCTGCCCTTTGGGGCTGCAGCGTCTCTAATGATAGAAATGTAGCACGCAACCGTTATCGAGACTACCTAGCCCTTTATCCAATTCGGCTTTCCCGATACAGGAAATTGATGTCCGATGCTGGATTTGGCCCACAGATCGAAGCGGCAGTATTTGAGGCTGACCAAGGAGACATACAAAAGGCAAAAGATATGATACCAGACGAGATGATCGATCAAATAGGCATAGTTGGAACTCCCGAGGACGTTCGGAACCGTATAGATGCCTATAGAGAAATTGGTATCTCACACCCTATCCTGTCACCTCTAGTCGATGAAGATTCATCCATGGATCAAACTATGGAAACCATACAAGCCTGCGCCCCTGGTTGAACTTCCTTTGCATCGCACAAAAATGCAACGCATAAAGTGACGTTGCCGCTATAGTTGGAGAAGAAACCTTCGATTATTCAGATTGACCCATAAACCAAGTCCATCCGGCTAGGACTGGTGCTCTAGGTATCCATAATCTGGAACAAGGTTTTTGCCTGATAGAGATCAGGGCTTGGCCATATCTAACTAAGATACGATTTTAACCAGTTTTTCTCTGACCCTAAGAGGCTATCTTGTCCCATTCAATGCCAGCCAATTCTGGAAAAACGAGCACCTCACCCGTTCTTTCAAAATGAGTGAACAGCTTTCTTACTTCGTTTGGTACGGGATAGGTCTTTCTCAGTTGGTTGTCATATGTCGCATAAATTCCCTGAATACTTGCAATTAGCTCTTCTTGATCTTGTCGATATAGTTCGAATTCTAACGTTAAACTGCTATTACCCATTTGTACATTCCGTACAAATATCTCCATCATCTCGTCTACGAACGCTGGAGCCTTATATTCGATGGTTATTTTTACAGTTACAGTATCAAAGGCATTTAGTTCTGCTGCTTTATATAACCTGAATCCAAGATGCCGGCAATACTCTGAATATGCAACCTCAGCCCAAGTTAAATACACCCCGTTGAATGCGATTCCTTGCGCATCACACTCAGGCCAACGCACCCTTAGTCGAAAATGGAACCTAAAATCTTTCTTTGCCATAAAACTCCTTGCAATACGACAGTTTAATCAGAGCCTAATAATCAATCCCTAGCTTCGTGTGGAAGCATTGATACATTAAGACAATCTAACCTATTCTAATACGTTGGAAACCGGCCCAAGTCCGAATGTAGCATTGACAGTATCTTCGCCCATAATTACGATACCGGCACCTATATTAACTTTGGAGACACGATGACTACATCTTCCTCCACTTTCACTCAGGAAAGTATTAGAATAGCCAACCTTGATGTCCCAATTATGAAGGGTGGCAGCGGCCCCTCATTATTGGTTCTACACGATGATGTCGGTAAACCGGGGTGGTTACCGTTCTATCAGCAATTAGCCCAGAATTCCACCGTGTTCGTCCCTTCACATCCCGGATTTGACGGTGCCGACCGTCCTGATTGGATGAGATCTATTCGTGACATGGCTCTTGCTTATTCTTGGCTAATGACAGAAGCCGGACTGGAAGGCGTCAACGTAGTAGGTTTAGGATTCGGAGGCTGGCTGGCCGCCGAACTTGCCGCAATGTCGCACAATCGTTTCAACAAAATAGTTCTGGTGGGACCTGTTGGGCTTCAGCCCAGCGATGGGGAGATACTGGATCAGTTCCTCCTAGGGGGAGACGAGTACACGAAATTGTGTTTCCATAATCCAGATCTATTTCATGAACACTTCGGAGACGACCCCACATATGAGCAGAAGGAAACTTGGGAACTAAATAGAGAAATGGCCGCTCGTATCGCCTGGAAGCCTTATATGTTTGATCAAGCGCTACACATGGTGCTACCAGGTATATCAAGCCCAAGCCTCATCATCTGGGGAGAAAACGATAGAATAGTCCCTATTTCTTGCCTCCAACGATACCAATCATTATTGCCAAACTCCAGACTTGAAAAATTGTCTAATTGCGGTCATCTAGCAGATATGGAGCAACCCGAACAATTGGCAAGCATGATTACTACCTTCCTGACACAGTAGTGAATATCTTGAATTGATAAGAGCCCTCGGTACCACAACGGTCATAACCAAAACTATAAATTCGAGTAGACCCAAGATGGCTAAAAGGAGATAACCATGTTCCTCATGTACTTCACAGAACAACCCATGTCCAACTATCCAGAGGAAGAAGCTCGCAAAAACGGAGGCACTAGTGCGCTCCTATTTTCGAATAAACACTTCGACCCAATAGAAGGTAGCCGTCTATATAACGAACGACTTGAAGAATATGTCTATGCGGAAGAAATGGGAGTCGACGGTATCATGTTGAACGAGCACCACAATGCGCCGTTTTGTATGCAGGCTAAAATTAACGTTTTTGCATCTGTTCTTGCAGCTACAACTAAAAAAGTCAAAATAGTCCTTCTTGGTAATCCATTGCCGACGCTAGACAATCCACTTAATGCAGCAGAAGAAATAGGAATGATTGACATGCTTTCCCAAGGCAGACTTGTCTCGGGATTTGTACGTGGTTCTGGGACTGAGCAATACGCCAATAACTCTAACCCAGCCTATAACCGGGAACGTTTCGAAGAAGCCCATGACCTCCTGATCAAGATATGGACGGACCACGGACCTTTCCGATGGGAGGGTGACCACTACCAATTTCGTGTCGTGAACCCTTGGTCTCTGCCTCTACAGAAACCCCATCCCCGGATCTGGATTCCAGGCGTAGCTAGCATGGAAACAGTAGTGTGGTCTGCAGCTCATCGCTACCCGTACATCTGTCTCAATACAACAGCAGAACAAACGCAAGCTGTATTCGATATATACGATAAAACCGCTAGAGAAGTCGGTTACGAACCTGGCCCCGAAAACCGTGGCTATCTCATTAGATGCCATGTCTCGGATACCGAAGAAAAGGCGGTCCAGAATGCCCGCGAATTCATGTGGATGCAAGGTGAGTTTACGGGGTTGGGTCACCCTGTGTGGTTTCAGCCTCCTGGATATAGCTCCCCGACCTCTAGACGCCGTCGGATTGAAGGGCAAAAACAGCGTGTAGAACCTTTCGAAACCCAGTTAGAGACTGGGGCGGTAATCGCAGGAACTCCAGATCAGGTTATTGAAAAACTTCGACGAATCCTGGAGCAAAACAGGCCGTCCATCCTTGCCCTCTGGGGGAATGATGGCAAAGTAAACCATGAAGACTCCATGACCTGCATAAGATTGATGGGTCAAGAAGTTATGCCTGCAGTTCGGGAGATCGGCGACCAGTTAGGCCTCTCTAGCCCCTTCGAGTTAGACACTCCAGTCAGCCTGGCGCAGACACCTGCAGCTGATCTTCATCCTGTATCAGCTTAACAGCTGAAGCCCTTTCGACTAGCCTAACCTACGGTTTCCCATTGCCCGGTTTAGGCTAGTCGACTGTGATGCATGTCACCGTGTTCTTTACGCCAGGTATAACGCGAATTTCGTCGCGTAGCACGACTATAAGATCTTGCATCCCACTAGTCTCAACCTCTGCCACAACGTCAAACGGACCCAATACTTCATGGACCTCCCCTATTCCGGCCAACCCATTGATCCGTTCCATCACCTGTGATGTGTATGCTGTATCCACGTTAATCAACACATAAGCTTTAGGCAAGGTCAATATCTCCCTACACAAAGTTGCTCTATTTGGAAGTTATAACCGGAGGACGTTTTGTATGCCAAGAGGTCGCTTGTTCATATCCATGAGCTGCTCGTAGTACCGTAGAGTCTTCATATAGACGTCCCGCAAGATGAAGACCAACTGGCATTCCATCGCTTGCGAAACCACATGGCACTGTAATTGCTGGCACCCCGGTACAATTATGGATATGAATCAGCCGTGACATCAAACTCATTACCCATACATCTCGCCCCCGTATGTTGACCAATTCTTGACCAATCCTTGGTGCGGTTATGGGATTATTTGCCGTTACAAGTAGATCTACCTCTTTCATCGCTGCTTTGACTTCACGGTCAATCAAACTCCTCACCCGTTGAGCCTTATGATACATCTCAGCTGAAATCAACGAGCCAGCAAGTAAACGTCCCCCTACATCTCTATCATATTCGTCTATTCTGTCCCTAAGTAACCGCTTATGCACCACTGCGGCTTCCGATAGGATCACAGCAAAATGCGAAGGTGGTGCAAGTTCAGCATGAGGTATAGATACTTCACGCACTTCTGCTCCTAACTTCTCTAACACCGAGATGGCTTCATACACCATTCCCGCCACCTCCTCTGTGCACTCCTGGAAGAAATATTCCCTAGGGATCCCAACTCTTAATCCCTTTAATCCTTTTTCAAGTTCCGATGCGAAATCCGGTAGTTTCATATCAACGCTAGTAGGGTCTTTAGGGTCATATCCTGCAAGCACCTGGATAGAATGCGCTGCATCTTTTACAGTTTTAGTCAAAGGACCAGCATGATCCATGGACCAACTCAGGCCCATTACACCAGCTCGGCTTACAAGTCCATATGTGGGTTTGAACCCGACGACACCATTAAGTGCTGCAGGTGACCTTATAGAGCCCCCCGTATCACTTCCCATTGCCATAAAAGCCATACCGGTGGCAACTGCTACGCCAGATCCACCACTGGACCCACCTGGGATCCGTTCACGATCCCAGGCGTTGCGACACGTTCCGTAGGTGGCATTATCACTGGTAGATCCTGTGGCGAATTCATGTAAGTTAGTCTTACCTAATAACACCGTGCCAGACTCATGCAACTTAGATACGGTCGTTGCATCCGTATCTGGAAAATTATCCTGAAAAATAGGAGATCCGCCTGTCGTCAGTATGCCAGCAGTATCGTAGAGATCTTTCAGCGCGATAGGCACGCCATGCAGCATGCCACGATCTATCCCGCGAGCCATCTCTTCTTCAGCTTTCTTTGCTTGTTTCATCGCAATATCATCGGTTACCGTGATGAACGCCTTCAGATCTCCATTCAAACGTCGGATCCTTGTCAGGGCCGACTCAGTAACCTCTACCGGGGAAACTCTCTTGTTAAGGTAGGCCTCTTTAAGCTCATGAATAGAGAGATCTAAAATCTCTTCGTTACCCATCCCTTTCCTCCTTAGGCAAAGTCATATTGTAAAACGGCTCTATATTTTCTAGCAGTTCATCGGTAGCAGCAGCGAGCCCCTCTTCTAGTATCTTCAACTGCCTGATTACAATATCCATATGCTTTTCCGTTATTTCCACTCCTGCCAGTTCTGCCATTTTCCTTACCGACTCAGCAGTGATTTCTCTAGGCATGTCTAACCTCTTTCTTCAGTCGCCCTCTCTAGAAATATTACCTTTTGATTTGGCAATCTTTCATCGTTTAATTATTGAAGACCATAACACAACCAATTTTAATTAAAGAACCGGCGCTATGATCTTCTGTGCATCGGTACGTCGGAGCCGATTCACAGACCTATGACATATAATCTGATGAACATCACACTAAATATCGACTTACTAGCTGTCAACGTGTCCCGACTGTGCAATCATCTTTAAACATTGTATTTCCTCAGTCCGGGTTGGAACATCCACACAAGAATCACTAACGCAACGCCCACCACCGAATTCACAAGTACTGCAGTGGGAGCTGAAACGCTTCCAGCCAATACCCCTCCATAAACCATGCCAAGTGGATGTGCTCCAATTGCTAGTGTCACCACCCCAAGTGCAGTTGCTCTCATCTCTGGACGGGCTTCAGTGATCGGTATCACATTTTGCATGGTAGCAAATCCAGACATCCCAATCCCAGCCAATAAAGCCATGGTCAACGACACTAAATACATATTCGAAAGGCTAAAACAAACCACAGATAGTGTGGCAAACATCGCCCCGATGATAAACACTAACCCTATCCGGTTGAGTTTTCCTATAGTAGCTAACAACATAGCACCGATCATCATTCCTAATCCTTCTACAGAAGTCATCAAGCCTAGCAGGCCAGGCCCAACATCTAAAACATCACGAGCGAATACAGGGGCCATTTGCATGTAGGGAAAAACCAGGAAATTCACTATGACTGTTAATATCAGGACACCACGTAATGCTGGCAAAGAAATCGCGTATCGTATCGCTTCTCCCAACCCTTTTAATGTTATTCTCTGCGTATTCTGCACGAACGACCTTTCGCGTCGTATATTTTTCACGCGTCCAAGTAGAAATAATCCCACGACATAGGCAACGGACAAAACTACGTAAATACCCGAAGGCCCAACCAACACCAGCATCCCACCTGCAGCTAACCGTCCTAGTACATTCATTCCAGACAACGACACTATGTCTAGAGACATCGCATTCAGCATTAATCTATCAGGAACCAATTCCCGAATTAACGCCCTTCTATTAGGATAATCTGCCGCCCACGCACATCCAGTAATTATCGCAACGAAATAGATATGCCATAATGCTTCTGCACCAGCCAACAACACTGCAGCCAAGCACATGGTAGCGACAGTGTTCACCATTTGTGCCGCGAGCAATATTCGGCGCTTTGGAAAACGATCACCTAAAGAACCAAAAAATACACCCAACACTCCCATAGGAGCCAGGCGAGCTGCCCCCACTAAGCCCACTTTCAGCGGAGAATCAGAAATATTTAAAACCAACCATCCCAATACTAAAAGATCCACCCAGAACGCAAAATGCCACAGATGACCCGCCACCCATAAAATCCCCCAATCTCTTTCCGTAAGGGACCTAAATAATTGTGGTTTTGCGTACCAAGGAGTCATGGAATATGCACCGTGTTTCACCACTGAAGGATACTCCCTATCACTGTAGAGAAAGACTCTAAATCCACACACTTTCCTGCTAAAATTTAGTAATTCTCACTATGGGTCAATGAAAGGATAGTTATGCCCAATTCCACGATACACGCAGAAACAATCATTAAAAACGCCAACATAATTTCTATGAATCCTTCCCAACCGCGAGCAGAGTCTCTAGCCATCTGGTCCGACAAGCTATTAGCAGTGGGTACCAACGATGAGATTGATGGTCTCCGTGGCTCCCAAACCAATATTATTGATCTCTCTGGAAGTACCGTAATCCCAGGGTTCATAGATGCTCACATACATGTTCTTTATTCGGGGATTCGACATGTCATGCAAGAAGACTGCGCTCTAGATTCCATAGAATCTATCATTGCTGCCTTAAAATTGCGGGCTCAAAACACTCCGGCTGGTCAATGGGTAATGGGCTTTAAATTCGACGACACCAAAACTGACGAGAATCGGTTCCTAACCAAACACGACCTAGATATCGTGTCGACTAAACATCCTGTAATGATCGCCCACCGAGCTGGTCACGATATGATGCTCAATTCGAGGGCGTTGGAACTTGCTGGATACTCAAAAGAATCCGTGGACCCTCCTGGTGGTCGCATAGGGCGCGAACCGACTACTGGTGAGCCAAACGGGATTCTGTATGAACGAGCTACCGACCGAGTTAAAAATGATCTTCTTCCCCCCGTTACCTCCACAGATCGCCGCCGGGGCTTAGAAGTAATTTGCAGAATGTTGAATGAGGCCGGTCTCACAAGCGCACATGACGCAATGGTGAATACCGAACAACTCAAAACATACCAAGAAGGGAGAAAAAACGGGGATCTTACCATCCGGACATACATGCTCATGCTAAAAGACTATTTTGAAGACATGCGGAACGCCGGAATCACTTCAGGATTTGGAGATGATATGCTGAAGATAGGAGGAATTAAATTAGTCTCTGATGGTGCTATCGGTTCGCGTACCGCTTTTCTTTCTAAACCCTACATTGGAAGCCCTTGCGATCACGGTATCAGAGCAATGGAGCCAGAAGAGACTCAACACTGGGTGAGTCGAATTCATGAAGCAGGATTTCAAGTCTGTACCCATTCCAATGGAGACGCAGCTATAGACATGGTGCTTACAGCTTATGAGAAAGCACTCAAAGAAAATCCTAAGACCGATGCTCGGCTCCGGTTAGAACACTGCACCGTTGTAAACCCTGATCTCCTTCGCAGAATTAAAGCCTCAGGATGTGTTACCACGCCATTTTGCACATATGTCTATTATCATGGTGAAAAAATGCCATTCTATGGTGAAGAACGCCTCCAATGGATGTTTGCCCAACGGTCCTTCATTGACTATGGCATCAATTCTACTGGTGCCACCGACTATCCTCCTGGTCCATTCGAGCCGCTTCTTGGCATACAAAGTTGCGTAACTCGAACAGATTATGCCGGGCGCTCCTGGGGGCTCAACCAGCGTATTACAGTGGAAGAGGCACTCAAGGTGTACACCATCAACGGCGCCTTTGCTTCATTCGAGGAAGATATCAAAGGGTCGATAGAAGCCGGCAAACTAGCAGACCTGGTAGTTTTATCAGAAGATCCTACAGCCGTGGATCCTTCCACTATCAAGGATATTAATATCGAGAGAACTATCGTAGGAGGGCGGACAGTTCATGAAGCTTGATGGTTCTTGTCGAAATTATTTTCTCGACGAACGATACGTGCTTTAACCAAATAAAGCTCTTTGTATATCTGGAAAGCGTATAATGAGTAGCGGCCACCCATTATGGTTACGATTCTTACGGTTAAAATTACCTTCTCAATATACATCGAATGCCTCAAAGACCGTCGTCATAATTCGCAAATGAGAAATTAATTATGGTTGTACCTAGAACTAACTGGTTCTCCGATCATCCTCCTGCTTGCACCTGCCAACAGTGCGTAGAAAAAAGAAATATCGTAAGTCAACACGGCAAAGTTGGACGCAATGAAAAGTGTCCATGCGGTAGCGGGAAAAAATATAAAAAATGTCACGGCCCATAAATAACTTATGGGAGATTGATCATAAAGCTTATTGCACGAACGATATCGAATTCAAAACCGCTAAAAGCGAAGCCAATCACTCGCAGCACACGGAATCCCGAACAAATCTTATTCTTATAAACGAAGATTGGACCGGTCAATATGCACAAGAGCCTATTAAGTTAGATAAGGTGAGTCGTCATGGCAGCTTACGCGATCGCGGATATCCAAATTACAGACCCAATAAAATTTGAAGAATACCGAGCGCAAGTAGAAACCACCATTGCCAAGTTTAACGGACGATACTTAGTTCGAGGAGGTTCTCCAGAAAAGATAGAAGGGGACTGGAACCCAACTCGGATTGTTGTCTTAGAATTTCCAACCCTTGATTTAGCCAAGAAATGGTATCACTCGGAATCATACCGTGGGCCGAAAGAAATACGGTGGCAATCAGCTGATTCCAACGTGATTTTCGCAACAGGAGTTTAAAGCAGCCGAATGAGCGACGACAGCCAAACCACGTATTTATCTATTACTCTCCCAACATCTAGACTTTCAATGGAATCAACAGGCGGGCTAAATCCAGCAAAAACGACCAAATCGGCCTACATACTCAAGCTTCCCATAGTTCCTACGGCGCTTTTATTGTTGTCAGTAATCGTCGGTCTGACTTGTGGTAATCCTAAACACGACGTCCCTGCAATTGACATTTTCACGTCTACAGCCCAACAGAATATTTCAGCGGTACAACACCACATGTCAGCTGGTACAAATCCGAATCAATGGATCCTTAAAGGATTTGAATGGGCCGCGCTTCACCATTACACATGGCAGTTTTAGTGAGAAACAAAGAAATTATCCAACTCCTGATAGATAACGGCGCTGACATAGATATAGTGGCCAGAGACCAATTCGGCGGCACGCCATTACAGTGGGCAGTTTTTTGGGGCATACCTGACATGACCGAATTTCTAGTCATTCTGGGAGCTGACATTAATGCCCCGGATCGTAATGGGTGTACCCCTTTGTGCGCGGCAACCGTGCCAAACGGCTTTATTAGCGAAGATGAGTTGAAACAATTTGAAAAGAACAGAACTTCGCTACAATCATTTCTCAAAAGTAAGGGTGCCCAATAGAGTCTAACTGATTCCCTTTCATCAGATCCAATGATTAAGGGCGGTATTTATTGCCCTCGTCTTCAGTGATCCTGCCGGATGCCATCAGCCACATCCGCGAAATCTCTGGCCCCATGAATTTAAATGTCTTGCTCAATATTGCCTGAATCGTTGGATAGTCGTTGCCTGGTAAAACAGTATAGAACCAGTTGCAAAAGCTCTTATGCTGCTGTTGCAATTCTGAAACTACCGAGGCGTTGAATATGGCTGCCTGAATTTTAAGCCTATTCCGAATTATTTTTGGGTTGTTCAAGAGCAAATCTATTTCTGTAGAACCAAAGCATGATACAAATTTAATGTTCCAGAAACCGAACGCTTCCCGGAATGCATCTCGTTTGTTTAAGATCATATTCCATGCTAGGCCTGCCTGAAAGACCTGAAGGCTCATCACTTCAAAAAGAGCATCGTCGTTATCAGCTTTCTTTCCCCATATAGTATTAACATACCAATCCCTCAACTGACTGGGGATCTCTGGCCCATTCTGAGGATCTTCGTGAGACACCGTCATTTACCTCATATAGCGTTCTATCCCAAATTCCGATCCGATTTTAGTGGGAGCAACTTAGCACGCTGATCTACTGCAACCGTCACGGAATAACTACCTTCCCATTACCATCAAGATCCATGCCCAAGGCATTGGGTTCACGCGGGAGCCCGGGCAAGGTTTGAATAGTCCCAGCTAGTGGGATTAGAAATCCGGCCCCAGCTGACAAACGCATCTCAACTATAGGGAACGTATGACCCGTTGGACGTCCTAACAATGTTGGATTTGCCGAAATAGAACGATTCGTCTTCGCCATACAAATGGGTAAATTCTCAGCTCCTTGAGAGATGAATCTCTGAGTTTGTCTTACAGCCACCGGGTCCCATTGTACGTTAGCAGCACCATAAAATTTTTGGGCTAATTTTTTAATCTTATCCTCAGGAGACTCGTCAAGAGCATAGGCGTAATTTAACTGAACAGGATCTTTAGCTGCATCTGCAACGATCTTCGCCATCTCAACAGTTCCGTCACCTCCCTTGGAAAACCCATGGGACTCGACCACAGCATGTGCCCCTACATTCAATGCCACGCGTTGTATCACGCGAATTTCCTCTGTTGTATCGTCTGGAAACCGGTTGACTGCTACAACAGCTTTTACCCCTGCATCTAATACGAGTCCAATTACATGCTCCATATTTTGGAGTCCCTGCTCCAAGGCTACTTCATTAGTCGGACCATCGTTTTTCCCATATCCTCCATGATATTTTAGGGCCCTGACAGTCACTACCACTACGGCTACGGATGGGGGGAATCCTCCCATCCGGGTTTTAATATGAACAAATTTTTCAAATCCAAGATCTGCTCCAAAACCTGCCTCGGTAACAATTATGTCTCCGCATGCTGCCGCAAGTCTATCTGCCAGAATAGAGCTGTTCCCGTGGGCGATGTTCCCAAAAGGCCCAGTATGTATCACGGCCGGAGTTCCCTCTCTTGTCTGGACAAGATTGGGTTTTAGCGCGTCCCTAAGCAACGCCATCATCGGCCCAACAGCACCAACATCTGACGCTGTAACCGGATTTCTATCTCGAGTTGACCCTACAACCATGCGGGATAGTCTAGCTCGCAGGTCGTCGTAACCCGTCGCAAGGGCCAAGATAGCCATAATCTCTGAAGCTGCGTCTATATCAAAACCAGCTTCGCGCATTGGTCCATTAGATCTTCCTCCTAGCCCAGAAACAATGCGTCGAAGACTTCTTTCTTCGGCGTTGGTGACCCTCCGCCATGTGATCAATGAAGGATCTAATCCAGAAACGGTTCCATGATAGGCCGCTGCATCAGTCATAGCCGCCAGCAAGTTATGAGCCGAGGCAACAGCATGAGCATCACCGGTAAAATGGAGGTTTATATCAGCCTCTGGTTCCACTCGAGCCATACCACCACCAGTACCTCCACCTTTTATCCCAAAAAATGGACCCATTGATGGTTCCCTTAAGGTAAGGACTGGCCGGCGCCCGATTCGCGAAAGTCCATCTACGAGTCCGATAGAAGTGGTCGTCTTACCCTCACCCGGAGGTGAAGGTGTCATGGCTGTCACTATTACTAATGGTGTTTGGCCAGAAATCTTTGGGAACGCTGCCAAAGGGATCTTGGCTATATCGCGCCCATGAAACTCCAGATCAGCGACAGACAATCCCATATCTTTGGCAATTTCTACAATCGGTCTCATAAACACCCTCCTTAGTATCCCGTATTAGCTTAGCATGAGACCCGAGTTGGCACTGTGTATTTTTTGTTGCAAATAATAGCGTAACGCCAGCCGTTAGCCTGCTAGATCCCTCCGCTGGAATATTATTCCTGCACAAAAGAAGCCCAATACAGCTATAACTCCAAGCATAACGATATCTAAACTTGGTAACCTGCCGGTTTCTACGATGGATAAGGGATCATAGTAGTGGAATACAGATACAGGCCCCAGGAACGCAACAGAACTCCAAAGAGTGGCCAGAAAATCTGTGAAGAAGAACACCACAGTAAAGCCAGTAGATATCGATATAGCACGGTTCACTTCGCTGCACAACGCTGAAACCAGAAATGAGTAACCGGCAACTGATAAGACCACCATAAAGGCGTTCACCAAAACCAAACCTAAAGTTACAAAGTCCACAGACTCAATATTATTAATAGCAACGCCAACGGCGGTCCCGATTAAAGACACTATTATTAGCGCAGAAAGCGCGAAAACGAGAGCAGTAAGCTTAGCTATCAATAAATTATATCGGTTCAAGGGTCTAGATAAAATTAAAAATATTGTACCCCGCTCAATTTCTCTAGCTAAAGCTCCGGATGCAAGCGCTATCACCGATGCAGTCATAATTACTACGAAAATTGGATCCCTATACCCAACTGCCAGATAACCAGTTGATGTAGTGGGGAAACCACCTTGAGCTTTTACTATCACTCTGAATGCCTCCGGCAGAGCATTCATTAAATCGCCCGACGCGCCAAAAGACTTGAATGTACTGGGTATAAGAATCGTGAATGCAAGTAGGCCGAGAGCTACGAGAGCCAACCCGATACGTTGCCCTTTCAAGGTCTCCCACAAGATTAACTTCACAGTTCGTACACAGCTAACGATAATAGTCTAGGAAGATTTCTTCTAACGGAGGTCGTTCAAAAACGAAATCTTCCAAGTCATACTTGGTGATCTTTTGTAACACAGGGTTAACATCACCCCTGACTACCAGCCTCCAAGACCTCGCATCACGTTGAAGGATTTCCACGCCTTGTAATGAGATATCGTCCGGAGGTGGACCACGAAACACAACCTCCATGATCCTAACTTTGCGCCCCGGTAGATCATCCACTTTTTCCACGGCGGCAAGAGTGCCATTCCGTATAATTCCAACCCGTTCACATAGTTGCTCTACCTCTGACAAAATATGTGAAGAAAAAAATATGGTCGTCCCTTTAGACTGCAGTTCCCGTAAAATCTCAGAGAAGGATTTTTGCGTTAATGGATCCAGTCCCTGAGTCGGCTCATCTAGAATTAGCAGATCAGGATCATGCTGTATTGCTTGTATTATCCCAAGTTTACGCTTCATACCATGGGAATACCCTTTGATTTTTCGCCTAAGATCTCGCTTGCCTATTTCCAATCGATCACAAAGTTCTTGGCGCATAGTAGCAGGACTAGTATGAAGACCTGCCATGTACTCAAGAAAAGCGTACCCCGTCATCCCATCGTATAACCTAGAACCATCTGGCAAAAAACCTATCCGGGACTTCGTTTTTTGAGGTTCCTTCCAAGGATCCAATCCAAATACCCGCACACCACCAGCATCCGCTTTCAGAAACCCCATGATTACCCTGATGAGAGTTGTCTTTCCAGAACCGTTAGGCCCCAGGAACCCAAACAATTCACCAGCGCAAACCGATAAATTGATGCCAAGCAGAGCTTGGACGTTCCCATACCTCTTGCTCACATCTTGTATTTGTATTACAGGGCAATCCAAGTCAATTCCTAGCAAATTGGGACGCAACAAGATTGATAATCATCAATACCACAAAATCCAACGTAACTCAAAAAAACCAAATACGGTGACCTGATATCAGCTTCTCTAGGATCCCTCTTTCATCCAGTCCGCAATCCTCTCGGCTATCATGATTGTAGTTGAATTTGTATTTGCCCGTATCACATCGGGCATTATGGAAGCATCGACTACCCTTAACCCTTGCAACCCATGAACCCAGCCATACTGATTCACTACAGCCATGGGATCGGCTTCCGGACCCATTTTGCATGTCCCAGATGAGTGATGTTGGGTATAAGCCCTACGACGCATCCACCTATCCAACGACTCATCCGATTCAAGATCTGATTCTGTTGGATCTAGCATCTCATCTATCACGGTTTTAAACGCATCTTGCTCAGCCAGGCGTAATGCGACCATCAAGGAGCTTCGCATACGCTGCCTATCATATGGATCAGAAAAATAATCGTAGTTTAATTGAGGAAATTTATGCGGATTGGTAGATCTTAGCTTGAGGCGACCTGCGGAGACGGCATTCTGTAAACCAAGGCTGAACCCGAAATGAAAATCGTCGGTAGGTAGTTCTACAGTCGGCGGCCTATGTTCGCTTGTAAAAAGTATCGCACCAAGTTGAATGTCGTTTTCTGTAGGAGATCCTTCTGGGCTAAACCGCGCCCCAACTTGTATTGATGGGGCATCTTTACCAGGCGGTTCACCTTTCCCGCGGAATAATAAGAACACTGCGGGGTGGTCTCGCAAGTTTTCCCCAACTCCCTGCAAGTCGTGTATGACATTGATGCCTAGTTCTTCAAGATGCGTTGCTGGTCCAACCCCAGACAACATCAATATCTGGGGTGATGCCAACGCTCCGCCACACAACACGATCTGCCGTCCTTTTACCGTAAACCATTCTCCACCACTCTCCCCTTTCACACCAACTGCTCTTTTCCCATCAAACAGTATCCTGCTCACGGTAACTCCGGAGCGGACCGTTACATTCAGACGATGCCTTATTGGATTAAGGTATGTAAGTGCGCAACTCATTCGGACACCGTCGATGTTATTCAACGGCCTTGAACATACCCCGGTAGAATCCGGATGGTTTTGGTCAGGATCTTCTGGAAATCCCATCTGCACACAGGCATCATAAAATGCCCGGGCATGTGGTAGCCATTCATGACGTTTATATCGTCGAACCGGAATCGGTCCGTCGTTACCGTGGAAATCTCCCCCAGGGAAATCAAGATCGTTTTCTTGGCGACGGAAATAGGGTAACAACTTGGTAAACGCCCATTCATGATTTCCCCAGCTTGCCCAATTATCATAGTCTTGCGGCATACCTCTGAAGAAAACTTGACCATTTATCGCGCTAGAACCACCAACTACCCTGCCCCGGGGTATCTGGATATTTTGATCTTGCAATGGTGTGCCGATTGCCTCATGACCCCAGTTATGAGGGCCGAACATTGATCTATAGACATTGTTTCCCTGTTTCAGATCATCAGGTAACGTGTCGTAGTCCGGGTAATCTGGACCTGATTCCAACAACAGAACAGTTGTAGAGGAGTTTTCGGTTAATCGAGACGCTAGAACACACCCTGCAGAACCAGCCCCAACTATCACATAATCGTACTCCATAGTTAGCCTCCCGATTTACCAAGTGTCACATTAATCATGAAGGTGAATTGCGCTAGTTCCCCGAATCGAAGTTTATCATAAGCTTCCCATGAATTAAGATCTACATACGAGGTCTGTTAGCTTGTAGGTTGGATTTTCGCTGCTGATTGCTTGTCATCTACGAAAGTCGTGGCAACCAACGCCACTGCGGACAGCGCTAGAATCAAGACAAACATTCCGTCATAACCGCCCCAGTAATCAAACATGGCCGCACCTACAAAAGCACCAACTCCCCCAGCAATCTGATGAACCATATTAATTATCCCAGTTATGGTTCCTACCTGTGACGATCCAAACAAATTTTGAGCGAAGACAACTGTTAACGGAGCCGTGATAAGAAAAGTAAACCCGTATGCCATCGCGAACAAGATAATAAATGGCATGCTTTGAGACCATAAAATGAGGGCAAATGCCCCAATTCGAATTGCGAAACAAAGAACCGTCGGGCGGCTCGCTCCGAAAGAATCCGACATCAACCCAGATATCAACACTCCAATCACTCCCATTACTCCCATCAATGCCAGGAGATTTCCAGCCAAAATATTGGGAACATCATGGTCCAATGCAAAAGCTACGACATGAGTCGCAACAAAGAAGTCTTGAAACCCACAGATCGTGTATACAAGGATTAATATACACATCTCTTTCGACTTTAAGATTGTTGATAACTGGAAAGCCGAGTCCGACCTTTCTCGGAGGACTGTTTGACGGCTATCTATCTCTAGAGGTCCTTCCCTTGATCTCGGCTTAACTGCTTTTAAAACAATAGGGACTACTACTACCAGGTTTGCTATAGCCAATAAACCGTAGGATATGCGCCACCCCAAGGAAACCGCCAACGATGCCAGGATCGAAATGATGACCAGTTGACCTCCAGCATTACCTGCCACTGCCACGCTCGTGGCAATTCCCCTGTTCTGAGGAAACCATCGACTGACCCAAATCCCGACCGGGGCTATATTTGTTGCGGCGTGCCCAACGGCATAGATCAATCCGTACACCAAAAACAGTTGCCACAATGAAGAAACGTAATAGACCAACCCTATACCGACGCCACCTATTATCGCTCCCACTGCCATGACCATCTTGGTGCCATAAATATCTATCAGACGACCAACTAAAGGCATCGAAAGAGCAGACACCACCATGAATGTAGCTACTACCAGAGAAAGAGAAGAACGGCTCCAGTCTGAATCTTCTGTCATGGGTTTCAACATGAGCCCAAAGGCAAACCGAGATCCACCGTTGAAAAATAGGATGACAAACCCACTTGCCAGGACTATCCAACGATAATTTATGTTGCGCATAGTATTTTCAAGGTTTTCATCACGAGTTACCCATTCATAAGTTAGGCGGAATTAGCAAGTCAGTCGCCCGAAGTAAGATGAGTTATTGATTTATAAACATGATCAATACTACCTCCGTGGGGATGGTCCACGGTGACCCGACGGATTATTGGGAGTCCCCATATAACATCCAACAGTATATGGATATTCTATTGTCGAGTGGTAATGGTATCCCAACACGCCATGATCATGTCCATGGCAAATGTCTAATTGGTCATTAGACATTTCTTTTCCATTTATACCCTTGTACCCATATATCGGGAACCCATCGTTAATGTATCCGACTATTCCAGAGTGTCCGTCAATTAAATCAGCATTATCAAGTCTTTCTGGAATAAAATGGTAATGATAATCAGTCATTGCCGGATGACCTCCAAATATGTCCACTATCTCTCTAGCTACAGCATCCTGTCCCCGAGCATCAGAGGCATTAAATAGAATAACGCCGTTCTTCGTTACACCAATCGATCCACCCGAAACACAGGATGGCATTGGAGCCCGTGAAGGGTTCCCGGGATATACAAATGAAAACTGACGAACCCCCGGCACGCCTGGATTAGGATCTATTTCGGTTAGAACAGGATAGCCAGTCATCGGCCAATCTCCAATCGCCCTATCCACCGGCAAACTATTGATGTCAATTTGACGATTGCCATCGACGATCCTTTCCATGTAAGTCCCTTTTTCGGCCGTGAATGACCCTCGAGGCAGCCACAATTTTTGAAGGAGATTCCAGGTCTTTTGTGCGAAATTTATCCAGGTGATATTTTCCTCTATCGAACCAGGAGCAGATAGATTCTTATTTTCACATGAATACAGGTATCCTTTAGCCGGACCCGAAATCGTAAGGTAATCATCTCCTAGTCTAAGTTTCGTGCAGTCCGGTCCTGATTTATCATCACACAATGCCGGATTTATGGTGAATCTTAAGAGGGGCGAGCGTATAGTTTTCGTAGTTTTTAAAGATGTATTCTCTGGGTCAGGGGAAGGTTCAACCTCCAGAGCACAAGATGAAGTCAATATTAATACAACTGTAATCATGAATAATTGGGAGAACGTACCACCTTTCCCAAAAGATCCATTTCTAATCATGGTTTTCCAACCTAGCCGTTCTTTTATCAATAAACTTCACAAAATTTTTAGATGTGCATGCGCATGGAAAGCTGATGTGGAAGAATATGAAACGGATACATACCGCTAAGGTAATGCATCTCAGGTAAATCGCCAGTTATCATGAACACCTAAGATAACCAAATACAATAGGCTTTAGGAATAACCTTCAAAAAAGTCGTGCATTTCT
>VEXF01000023.1 GCA_009391275.1 SAR202 cluster bacterium AD-804-J14_MRT_500m
ATTCGCCGGGTTGCCTAATAGGTTCGCTTAGTTCAACCATCCTGCGCTCGACTGTATGACCAGTAGATTCTGCTAGGGCCTGAATAATACCAGTTACTGATATAGCTCCATAAAATTGGCCAGTGGGACCAATTTTTCCCATCATTTCTAAAGTTGTGCCTTCTAATAGGTCGGCCAACGCCTGCCAATCGCCCATCTCTCTGACTCGCTGTTCATTCCCCTGTCGAGTTATTCTCGCAACTCGCTTTAATTGTTCTGGCGAGGCAATGGTTGCCAGTTGTTTGGGGAGAAGGTAATTTCTGGCGAAACCGTCTGCCACATCTTTAACTTCTCCAGCGTCGGCTACGTTTATGACATCTGCAATAAATAATACCCGCAACGGAAGGGCTCCATTTCATTTTTAGTTCGATTGTGATTATACCGTAAATTTCGGTTGTCGAGGAAGAGTGATAAGGTTTTGATAAGCCGGTGGGGTCAGATCAGCTTATGATACGAACAACGTCACCGAGCGATACGATGCCAGGGCGCTCTACCTCAGCGTATACGCCGAGGTATGGGCGATCAGCCGGGCGATATTCTAGAATAAGACGCAGAGTGTCCAAATCGGGTGACCCAGTATCAGGGTGATGTGTAGTGATAGCGCAACGTGGGTCACGAGATTTCACCATCAATTGGAGGGAGTCTCCGATTAGAATGGACCGGCTCAGCCATTTGTCTTCTTCGTGTGGCAGACTGCCAGATAAAAGAAAAGTTGGCCTGAATCTTCGACTGTCCAATGGATTAGGTGTCCCTGGAAGGACCATCGGCATCAGGAGGGAGGGTTCTGAGAGAATGGAAATAGGATATTCGTCCTGACATTGTCCCGGGTGTATGGAAGATATTAACCGGATGTCGGCACCGCAGAAACTTGACAATGCCCTATTGAAAGGGCCGACTACTAGATTGCCTATGACGCTACGTCCCCAGAAGATGGTATCGATCTTCTCGCCTAGGATGATCTTGTCTGCCACATGTTTTCCGTCAGGGAAATTGAGTTCGAGGTAGGATGATGGGAGATCATACCTAGCTTCGATCTGGACCAGAGTAAATATTTCCCGCTGCGTAACCAACTTTTGCGATGAGTCGACTAAGTGAAACCTCCGGTCCTCTTTTATTCCTCTAGGTCCCACGGTCACACAAGTAGGATTCTGAAGGCCAAGAGATTTTACAGGGGCGATGTTAATACCGGTTACCGTGATCATTTTAGAGACTTTTTGTTGAGAAGATAAGGCATAGAGGCATTATATGGAATGACGTGCTATCGCGAAACCAATGAAAGGTAGATTTGGACCAAGCTGGCATATTGCCCGAGGATAAACTTGCCAATATACTGACTAGGCTAGTTAGGGATTTCTGAGGGACATATGGCACCTATCTCTGAACAGGAATTTGAAATGCTATTGGCTCGGGCAGGAGTTGGTCTAACCCTGGCAGAGTGCGCCAGGCTAAAGACTATATATGGGAATCTAGAATCTGCCTTGTCCCGACTGCATGCGGTGAATGTTGATGATGATGAGGTTGCTGGAGAATTCTCCCTTGGGTGGCTATCCGAATAATGGGCCGGACATCTACTGATTTATGCTTCCTCACTATTCGGCAGGCCGGCGAACTCATGCGGAACATCGACCTATCTCCCGTGGAATTAACAGAGGCGTTTTTACACCGGATCGATCAAATCGACAATAAACTCCATTCCTATGTGACGATTCTAGCCGATTCGGCTTTGGCTGAAGCGCGTACTGCAGAGACCGAGATGCTCAAGGGGGCGTACCGCGGTCCCTTGCACGGCATCCCCTTGGCACATAAAGATCTTTATGACACCGCGGGGGTGAGTACTACTGGCCAATCTAAAGTGATGGAGAACCGGGTCCCTTCGATGGACTCTACTGTAATATCGCGCCTCAAAGGAGCAGGGTCAGTCCTGCTAGGCAAGGTCGCTATGTATGAATTCGCATTGGGTGGCCCGGAGACCAGTTTGTTCGAGCAGGCCGTTAATCCGTGGAATCTAGAATGTTTAGCTGGCGGTTCTAGCAGCGGATCTGGAGCGGCTGTAGCTGCAGGCCTTTGTATGGGGTCTATGGGGTCGGATACTGGTGGTTCAATCAGATGGCCTGCAGCTGTATGTGGGACCGTTGGATTAAAGGCGACGTATGGGAGAACGAGTCGATATGGAGTGTTGCCACTCAGCTGGTCGCTAGATCATTGCGGGCCGTTGACTCGTACTGTTGAGGATGCTGCGTATATCTTACAAGCAATAGCAGGATACGATGTAAATGACCCTACCAGCAGCCGTGCGCCAGTTCCTGATTACTCCGCTGCTCTTCGAGATGATGTCAAAGGCCTGACGATAGGTGTTCCGACCGACTATTGTTTTAATCCTGCTTCGGGCGTTGACCCCGAGGTTATTACCGCGGTTAAAAAGGCACTGTCTACGTTGGAAGAATTGGGGGCTAGTGTTCGCACGGTAGAGATTCCTTGTTTAGAATATGCTGGCACAGCCGATGTTGTTATCATGATAGCTGAAGCATACGCTTATCATCGTGACAATCTCAGGTCACAACTTGACAACTATGGGCAACCGTTGCGCTACTGGTTTACTCTCGGAGGGCTTTTGTCTGGCAACGACGTCATACAGGCCCAGAGGGTACGGAGCCAGATAAAGAAAGAGTTCTGTGAGTTACTGCAACAAGTTGATTTGCTTGTAATGCCCACCGTAGCTGGCCCGGCACCTAAAACCAAGGGATTTGACATTTTCACATTCCTTGAATGGCCCAATTTCATGGCACCATTTAATATCTCGGGAATGCCCGCGATGTCGATTCCGTGTGGGTTTCATTCAACAGGTCTACCACTCGGACTTCAAATTGCAGGGAAGCCATTTGATGAACTCACGGTACTCCGCGCGGGATACGCTTACGAACGTGCAACAAAATGGTATGACCATAGACCTTTGATCTAGGCCAGTACGCCAGTCAGAGGTAGTGGCAAGGAATGATTCATTGAGGTGGCAAATGGATTTTAAGGACGGAGAGATAACCGAACGATTAGTAGATCACTCATTAGGCCTTCGATATGATGATTTACCCGCTGACGTCGTACATAGGACCAAGCACCTATTCTTGGATTTTCTGGCAGTGGCGTTTGGAGGTAAACATTTAGCTGAATCCAGTGCGGCAATCATGGAGGGTGTGATGGATCTGGCAATGGGACAGTCAGGACCATCTACAATTGTGGGGCAGAGCAACACGACCACCGCTCATTTTGCGGCTCTTCTGAATGGCACGTTCGCGCATAGTTTGGACTTCGATGACACTCATAGAGAAGCTATTATTCATCCAGGTGCGCCGATATTTGCGACGCTGATGGCTGTGGCTGAGAAGCATTGTAACAGCGGACGAGATGTGATCTCCGGAGCAGTGGCTGCCTATGATATGGCTATAAAGATTAATAAAGCGATCGGAGAAGGCATACACAAAAGGGGATTTCATGCCTCGGCGACTACCGGTATCTTTGGGGCAACGATAGGTGGAGCTAGACTCATGGGTCTAACTAGAGAACAGGCGCTTAATGCGGTGGGCCTCAATGGCAGCCAGGCAGCCGGATCCCAACAGTTCCTTGAATTCGGTGGGTGGAACAAAAGGTTGCACGTTGGACTTGCTGCTCATAATGCTATCTATGCATTGATACTTGCACAACACGGATTCCAAGGAGCCACCCGACCTTTGGAGGGGAGGTATGGGTACGTATTCAACTTTTCGGCAGATGGGTGGGATGTTTCAAAGATTGATGTGCCAAATGGGGATTTTGAAATAATGAAGACAGGAATTAAGCCGTATCCATGCTGTCGATATAACCATGGACCGATTGATGCGGTAATGGAGCTTACAAGCGAGAATAAATTAGGCTTAGACGCAATTGCTAGCATGGACCTGTATTTTTCTCCGTTGGGACATGAAGTGGTTGGGATTCCCGTGGCTTTGAAGCGGAATCCTTCAACGATTGTAGAGGGACAATTCAGTGCGTATTTTGCCGCCGCCGCCGCCGCTGTCGATCAAGGATATACTTGGGACAGCTATAGAAAATTGCAAGACCCAAAGGTGAAGGCACTAATGGAGGTTACAACTGCGCATCCCGATCCTAGGCTAGAACGATTCGGATCCCGAGTTGATATTACGACCAGGGATGGGCGGATTTTCAGTCGACATGTGCCATTAGCAACTGGTGAACCAGAGCGATTTCCCGGGTGGGAAGATGAGGTTATAAAATTCAAGGACATGGCAGAGCCAATCCTTGGGGTATCTGGTGCGGGACAAGTGGTCGAATCCATTGCAGACATGGAGAACTGCGATGATTTTGGCCTGATCACACGTATGTTACGGATATAGTAGGTGGTCGTGTGAACTTCCTTGGTGCAACACTTATTGACATTCCATTGCGAACTTTTCTCTTAGGGGTGACGAATCATGGTAAGCAGTAAGGGGATGTTCTGATGCCTGCTCGTACTGGTCAAGAGTATATTGATGGGTTGAGAAATCGAGATGTAGAGGTATTTATCCACGGGGAACGGGTTAAAGATGTTACTACCCACCCTGCGTTTCGGAATGGTATTGATACATTGGCCGCTTTGTACGATATGCAGCATGAGACCGATGGACATGATGATATGACGTACATTTCCCCGACCACGCGGCATAGGGTGGGGACATCATTTATCAAGCCCGAGACCGTGAGAGATTTAGAAAAGCGTCGCAGTATGATGTCTACTTGGGCTCGTCACACAAACGGAATGATGGGGCGGACGCCAGATTACATGAATGTGAGCTTCATGGCTATGGCTGCGGCTCACAACTATTTTGAACAAAGCCGATCAGAGTTTGGGCACAATATCCAGCGCTATTACGAATATATACGAGAACGAGATCTAGTGCTGACTCATACGCTTCTCAACTTTCAGAGATCTCGTCTGCCACTTGCGACCCCCTTGGAAGATAATACCGACACCGCATTGTCGGTAATTGAAGAACGGGCTGATGGTGTAGTAGTGCATGGAGCTAGAATCTTGGCCACCCTGGGCCCACTGGCGGATGAAATCGCAGTTTATCCGACCAGGTCCCACTCCTTACCAGGAGGCGCTCCCGACCACACTGTATTCGCGTTCGCTATTCCGTGCGAGACACAGGGCATAAAATTTCTTTGTCGAGAGAGTTTTGACCTAGGTAATTCCCATTTCGATCATCCACTAGGATCTAGATTTGAAGAGATGGATGCGGTTGTGATTTTTGATCATGTGCTCGTTCCTTGGGATCGTGTATTTTTACTAGGAGATGTAGAACTAGCAAATAATCTTCAGATTGCTACCAATAGACACCTCCATACAGGACATCAGGTGGTCACTAAAAATGTATCCAAGTGTGAATTCTTGCTAGGGTTGCTAAGTTTGATGACCGATGCGCTTGGGTCTAGCAAGTTACCATACGTCAACCAGATGGTGGCTGAAGTGATAGAAAACTTGGAGATTACCAAGGCATGTCTTCGAGCTTCGGAAGTCGATGCAAAGCTAGATGAATGGGGGGTGATGGCACCTGCACATTTCCCATTGAGAGTCGCGCAAAATCAATTTATTCGCATGTATCCTCGTATGATTGAGATTCTTCAACTCACGGGATCGAGTAGTTTGATGGCTCTTCCAACAGAAGCGGACATGAATGGACCTCTGTCCCCCGAAATACGACGGTATTTGGAAACCGATAACGCCTCTGCCGATGAAAGAGTTCGTATTTTTCGGCTAGCTTGGGATACTGCCTGCAGCGCGTTCGGATCTCGGCAGGTCCTGTATGAAAGGTTCTTTCAGGCTGATTTCGTGCGGAATGCTGTCATTCTTTGCGATCTCTACGATAAAGAGCCTGCGATGGCGAGAGTAAGAGAATTTTTAGAAAAAGACTGATCGCCAGCCTTTTGGGTAGGATCTGATAAGCTAGATACCCTAGAGGTTAGAGGCATCATATTTAGAACCGTTCTTGACACTGGAAAGCCTATAAGCTAATTTCCACTAATCCATTTCCAAGTAGGTGACCGATGAAATTGCTAACTGGAGCCACATTAATAGACGGTACTGGGAAACCTTCGATAGAGAATGCAGCTGTTTTGATCGATGGGGATCGCATTGCGGATGTTGGACCATCTGCTGCTGTTAATTACCCAGACACCGCTGAAGTTATTGATATTGGAGGAATGACTCTGATACCAGGTCTAATAGATTGTCACGATCATTTGGCCTCGGCTGGCGCCCTAGGCCCATTAACCGAAGGCCAGCCAGGAGTTGGTTACAATTTAGTGGAACGATGGGAATTGGATGCCCCGTTTAGTTTCCGGACTCTGAGAACCGCGAAAAATTTAAAAGACACGATTGATATTGGATATACTGCGGTCAGGGATGGGGGAGGGTTAGATGTTGGATTCAAACAGGCGATTGATTCTGGCCTCACGCCAGGACCCCGTTTGGTAGTAAGCATCACTCTGATCACTCCAACAGGTGGCTTAGCTGATCACGTGGCACCGTCGGGACATTGCAAACCGCCGCCTGTAAGTCCCAACTTAGGAACAGGCGTAGCGGACGGTGTTGTTGCGGTTCGAACTAAAGTTAGAGAGATGGTCCGGCGTGGTGCCGATGTAATCAAATTTGCTACTACTGGAGGAGCTAGTTCTCGTCCCGGACACGGGCCTTTCGACAGAGAATATACTCTTGAAGAGGCTAAAGCGCTCGTTGACGAGGCCCATCTGTTGGGACGGAAGGCCATGTGCCATGCGGTTGGGGGCCCAGGCTTGAGGGTTGCTTTAGAGGCTGGCGCTGACACCATTGAGCATGGTGCATATCTGGACGAAGATCCGGACTACATGCCGATGATGAACGCAAACAATGTCTTCTTCGTTCCTACTTTTACGGTGTATGTCTACCATAGCACTACGCCTACGCCGCACATCACACCGAGGGCGGCCGCACTATGGCCACATCTTGCAACCAGTGTTGAAAAGGCGTTGGCCAATGGAGTGAAGGTAGTCGCTGGCACAGATGCAGGGGGCTACGTGCACGGCGACAATGCACAAGAGCTTCAATGCATGGTTGAGGCCGGAATGTCAAACATGCAGGCGATTCAGGCTGCTACCGGGTGGGCTGCTGAATGTCTCGGGATGGAAAAAGAGATCGGGACGATAGAAAAAGGAAAATTGGCAGACTTGGTGGTGGTTGATGGCAATCCGTTGAATGACATCAAGGTTTTACGTCAGAGGGAACGGATAAAAATAGTAATCAAAGGTGGAGACACACATATCGACCGGCGGGCTAACGTCGGATCAATTGTAGCAGCTAACTAACGACACTGGATCGGGAGATGTCCTCTGTCTGCAGGTGTTGATCAACCTAGATATAGCTGCGCTGGGATGGGAATACAGACAGTAAATTCAATGGGCTTGGCCAATGCGGTCGGTATGGCCTGTGGGTGGACGATCTGTATCTGGCATTGTATTGAGACAACGTGAGTAAATAGTCGTAAAGGGTAGTTAGAGATGGCACGCATAGCGGTACGGTTGGACCCGATTTCTCAAATTTCCACTAATGATTCTATCGAACTAGCCCAGATGGCTGAGCAACGGGGATATGAGACCATCTGGGTTCCCGAAGGTATGGGTCAAGATGCTATATCTCAACTTTCTGCTTTTGCCACCCAAACCAATCGGATACGCCTGGGGACAGGTATTCTGCCGATTTTTTACCGGACGCCAACTTTAACTGCAATGACAGCCGCTGGGTTAGACATGATCTCAGGCCATCGGTTTATCTTAGGACTAGGCGTAGGACACCGTGGCTTTATTGAAGAGGTTCATGGTATCCCTTTCCGACGTCCACTCGCCAACCTAAAGGAGACTGTATCAATTATCAGGAGTCTTTTGAAAGGCGAGCGATTGGCGCACAATGGGCGTGTGTTCAACCTATCGAGGGGTTCGCTGGGATATTCGACAGAGTTCCCAGTGCCGATTTATATTGCCGCTCTGGGGCCTAAGATGATTGAATTAGCGGGGGAGATTGCGGATGGTGTACTCCTGAATTGGGCAGTTCCCACATACATAGAAAAAGCGATGGAGCGGTTAGAAGCTGGCGCAATCAGAGCAGGGCGTCGGGTTGATGACATAGATGTTGCTTGTTACGTCAGAGTAGCATCGACCGGAGACGTGGAATCTGTTCGCGCCCCTCTAAGACGTCAGATACTACGGTATGCATCGATGGAGCACTATCTTAATTTCTTTGCTCAGACCGGATTTCGTGACGAAGCTCACGCGATAGGAGGTTATCTGAAGGAAGGCGATCGCGAAAAAGCATCAGCATCTATAACTAACCAAATGCAAGAGACGTTAGCTGTTTTTGGTAGCCCAGAATATTGTCGCAACGAGATTGAGAAAAGGCGTGCTTTGGGGATTAAACTTCCGGTGGTAGCACCGTTTGCAACTGGAGGTGCCCTCAATTCGTATCGAGCTACTATCGAAACTTTCTCGGGCTAGGCATTTCTACTTCGGAACAATTCAGTTTGGGGAGTTGTTATGAGCTTGACACCGCGTTATATTTCACTCACTCCCTACTATGGACCTTGGACAGAAGACGACAAGGATGCAAATTTCAAACAGCAAGTCGCTCAGTACGCTGCCGTAGATCCGTTGCCGACACTTGATCGAATGAGCAAAAATATGGATGTTCCTGTGGGTTCCCTAGTGCGCTACATCCTTACTAAATACGTCGCATCTGGCAGCGAAGCATTGCTCGAGATCGGGCCAAGGGTTGTATATCAGATGGATGAGGTCGTTAAAAAAGCCGAATCAGATGGGACAGACGAAAGTCGTCTTGAGGCCTACAAAGCGTTATCACAGATCGTGTCCTGGCTGAAAGTCCCGTTGGTTCCTGACACATCCAACCCTGAGGCTTAAATTGCGAAAACGTGGCGGATATGCCGGAAACCCCGGACTTAGAGATAATTAAAGCGTATCTCAACCGTCATCTATTAGGCCTCCGGGTCATCTCGGCTGAAGCCGTTAGTTCTTAGATTCCTCGATCGGCATTTCCAAACAGCTGTCCTCGAGCATGCTATCAAACAGATCGAGAGGCGTAGGGAATTCCTGATTTTTGGATTTGCCACAGATATAAACGAATCTGCTTTATCCTTAGTTTAGCGAATGGAAATGAGTTTCAACAGGGATTAACACGTTCTCCTGGACAGATCAAAGAGATTCGCTGCCGAGGCAAAGTGCCCTCTGGAATCAGGGATCCGCACGCAGATGAGATTCTTTTAGCTCTAGGGATTACCCTTTTAAACGAAGAAGGGATTTGTCCGCTCAAGAGGCCATCCGAATTTATAGAAAATCAAAAGAGATTGTGACAGAGGCTATGGGAGGCGCTTTTCTTAAGATGTATAGCAAAGGTCGGCAACCGTGCCCTCAGATGCGGAGGTCGTATTAGTCAATTAACTGCTAACCGTCAAATCACGAGTTATTGTCGTCGATGTCAACCACGGATGCTCATCAAAAGCTAGCCAAGACATCTTCTAGATTATTTGATCGCAGTGTATAAAAATATCCCGGTGTCGGGAGGGCTGGGCCTTAATATATATCTCCAGCCAACTACATATTTTAAACGTTGGAAGCGAAACTACAAGATATAGTATACTAACGACGTCTGCGCAATCGGTATTATTCGGCGAAACTACGCTTTTTGTACAAACGAGTCAGGAATTAAATGTATACAAAGACGACCGTAAAAGCTGTATCAATGTCCCTAATAGGCGGCTTGATATTGGTAATATTAGCAATCGGTTGTACGAGCGCTGATCCTACTAATACGCCGGCCCCAGGCAAACCGTTGACCGCGGAACCGGTCGCTACTAGCAATTCGGTTGCCACAGCGACGCCTGATATCGAGGCGACGGCTCAGGCGAGAGTACAGGAGATTCTTAAATCGACTAGAATCGCACCAACTCCAACCGTGGCAGTCAGTACACCGACCCCGCTACCTTCCCCTACGGCAATGGAACCGATTCCCACGAGCACACCAAATCCAACTCCTACTTCAGCACCGACCAGAACACCTACCCCAAAACCCCCACCTACTATTACTCCGACTCCGACGAGAATAGCTGCCACCGATCCTACAGGCTTCCCACCTTTTCCGAACATTTACAGGGGAGCGATCACCATAGGCGGACAACCTGTTGAGGATGGTATACCTGTTTTTGCTAGAATCGGTGTGTATCAGACGCCGACTATATTAACTAAGAATGGTCGCTACTCAAATTTGATTATTGGTCCTCCTAGTTCTTCGTATTTCAACCGGACAATTGCGTTTTTCATACTCATGAACGGAGTTGAGATACAGGCAGCTGAAGTCGCGGTATACGCCCAGTTAGGGCTTAAGGAGTTATTACAATCCTTAGCGCTAACATTCCCATAAGATTCGGTTAACCGCCAAATCAATGGCAACAACGCACTAATTTTCGCAGGCACATTGGATGGGTGAGAGGTATGGAACACCCAAGACCAGTTGCCTAGGTGCCCAATGCCAATAGCTCAAAATATTAACGGGCTAGATCCAGTAATAGCATTCTCATGGCACGAGCCGTGGCGTTTACAAGCAGGGGATACGTAGATTGAATACTTGTGCGTAGCGGCATGGGATGATCCGAGATACATGTCACAGCATCGACACCATGTGCATACACGTCTTCGTAGCCGCGTCCTAGCCCACCGGCAATAATTAATACCTTTACACCAAGGGCTTTGGCACGTCTGGCTACGCCTATGGGAGCTTTATCATAGATAGTGGAATGATCTACTTTACCTTCCCCAGTTATCACTAAATCAGCACCTTCTAAATGACTGTCCATAGATAATACATCGCAGACAAGGTCGATGCCGCTCTGGACGCGGCCATTCGCGAAAGCTATCAGACCAGCGCCTAATCCTCCGGCGGCCCCAGCCCCAGGTAATTCTGAAACCTCTATTCCAAAGGTCTGTTCAACGATCGAAGCATAATGCAACAATGCGGAATCTAGTTCACCCACCATCGTCGAGGTCGCCCCTTTTTGGGGTCCGTAAATAGCTGAAGCCCCTTCCGCGCCACACAATGGGTTGGTAACGTCCGATGCGGCTATTATGTTGGTATCCCTCAATGAAGGGTTGATGCTGGAAATATCGATGGATTTGAGCTCAGATAAAAAAGCCCCACCAGCCGGAAGATCTGTGCCGGTATTATCAAAGAATCGGACTCCTAAAGCCTTAGCCATCCCAGCGCCACCATCGTTGGTGGCGCTGCCACCCATTCCAACTATGATACGTCGATATCCGTGTGCAATGGCTTCTTTAATAAGTTGGCCAGTACCAAAAGTGGTCGTATGCCGCGGATCCCGTTTCTCTGGAGGCACCAAGACAAGCCCGGATGCTCTTGCCATCTCTATAACGGCTGTTTCGCCATCCCCCATTACTCCCCAATCCGCTTTGATAGGATTCATGAAAGGATCGTTAACGTGACTTGTAAACACGTGGCCATTTGTATTTTCTACCAACGCTTCTAGTGTTCCGTCACCACCATCGGCAACAGGTAATAAGGTTGTTTTTGCTTCAGGGATAACCAGGCGGATTCCTGCTGCTATAGCTTCTGCTGCTTTAGCTCCCGAAAGGGCTCCCTTGAACGCTTGAGGTGCAATTACTACTTTCACATGTAGGATTATACATGTCGATGGCATGTGTACCATTGCATGCGTCCCTTTGCTACAATCAGATCGACTAATCTAGGAGGTCTAAGCGTGGTATCTAAGGAACAACTGAAGCAAAAAGTGAACAATGCAATCGATCGAAAAGCAGAGGATATTATCAGGATCGCAAAAACTATTTTAGAGAATCCTGAACCAGGCTTCCGAGAAGAAAAGACAGCGAAACTGGTGGGCCAGGTTTTCTCGGAAGCAGGTATCAAACACCGCGATGGAATAGCCATTACTGGGCTTAAAGGTGAACTACAGGGAGGGGCGGACGGACCAACCGTAGCCGTAATTGGTGAACTGGATTCCCTCATTGTGAATGGACATCCACATGCAGATTCTGATACCACCGCTGCGCATGCCTGTGGACATCATTGCCAGATAGGTATGATGTTGGGTGCTGCTTTTGGGTTGATGGATTCGGATGTTTTACCCAACTTGAGCGGTAAAGTTGCGTTGTTGGCAGTACCCGCAGAAGAGTATATCGAGATCGAGTATCGAGACGAACTTCGGCGTGCCGGAAAGCTAGAATTTATCGGGGGCAAACCCGAATTTATCAGGCTTGGTGAGTTTGACAATGTCGACATGGCTCTGATGTGCCATACGACTAGTGATCCCAAGGAGAGAAAGCTTGTCATCAGCAATACAAACAACGGATCTGTAGCGAAACGAATACAATTTATCGGCACCGGAGCTCACGCTGGAGCCACACCACATTTAGGAGTAAACGCATTGAACGCAGCTTCACTGGCGATGCTAGCGATTCATGCTAACAGAGAAACTTTTCGCGATAATGACACCATTCGTATTCATCCGATAATCACCAAGGGGGGGGAAGCGGTAAGCGCTGTTCCTGCAGATGTGCGCATGGAGACGTTTGTTCGGGGTGCGAGTGTGGATGCAGTGCTAGACGCGAATAGAAAGGTAGATAGAGCGTTGAGGGCAGGTGCCATGGCCGTTGGAGCACAGGTTAAAATCACCACGATTCCAGGGTACATGCCCCTCCAACAAGATGCAAAAATGATGGACATGTTCAAAGCCAATGCAGTTGGGCTGGTTGGGGAAGAAGGGATTGGCTACAGGGCACATAGTACCGGATCCACTGACATGGGCGATGTAAGTCAGATTATGCCAGTAATTCATCCATATGTGGGCGGGGCTACGGGGATTGGGCATGGTAACGATTATGTGGTGCAGGACTACCAGCTAGCTGTGGTGACAGCTGCTAAAGCCTTAGCTAATACGGTTATTGATCTATTGTCAGATGGCGCGAAAAATGGGGGCCAGGTTTTGGCTCAAAACCGTAATTTTATGACCCGAGACCGATACCTCGAGGTTATGCGTGGCTTGGCTAAGGAAGAGTTATACAACCCTGAAGGATAGATTGACATCAATGCCAACTACAGAAGAACTTAAACAGAGAGCTTGTCAGGCGATTGATCAACACAAAGATGAATTGATAATGCTGGCGAAGACCATCCTTCAGAATCCCGAGACAGGATTCCACGAGGTTAAAACAGCGAAATTAGTCAAGGAACAGTTTGCCCTCATGGGCATACCGTTTAGAGATAGTCTGGCACTAACTGGGGTTAAAGGGAGAATATCTGGAACTGCTGGTCCAGGTCCAACGGTATCTGTTATTGGTGAGTTGGATTCTTTGCTGGTACCAGACCACCCGTCATCAGACGTTAATACCGGTGCAGCTCATGCATGTGGGCACCACTGCCAGATTGGGATGATGCTGGGCGCGGTCACTGGTTTGCAAGACGAAGGGGTACTTGCACATCTCTCTGGCTCGATTATTCCCTTTGCGGTTCCTGCCGAGGAATTTGTACAGTTAGAACGGCGGATGTCGCTACGCGATGAGAAACGGATTGAGTTTCTTAGCGGCAAACAGGAATTGATAAGGTTGGGCGAGTTTGATGATGTAGATGTAGCGGTTATGTGCCACACCGCCAGTGACATGGGTAAGGGATCTTTTGCGGTTGGAGGTACGAGCAATAGTCATGTCGTCAAGTATGTTGAATTCCGAGGTAAAGGAGCCCATGCGGGTGGATCTCCTCATTTGGGTATCAACGCATTGAATGCTGCAGCATGGTCTCTGATGGCCATAAATTCGAATAGGGAAGCACTGCCAGAATGGGAAACAGTGAGGATACACGGGATAGTAAACAGAGGCGGGGAGTCTGTCAGTGCAGTTCCCTCTGATATCAGGTTAGAGTGGCGAGTGCGGTCTGCAACTCCGGAGGCGGTAACCAAGAATAGTGTAAAAGTAGACCGATGCTTTAAAGCTGGGGCCATGGCTGTGGGCGCTAGTGTAAAAATCACAAATATCCCAGGGTATCTACCGATTATTAATGATGGGAATTTGCAGGTATTGTTCAAAAACAATGCGGCAACTGTTCTAGGACACGATAAGGTAATTCAGATACGTGCTGACCGAAATAGAGGTGGCTCAACAGACATGGGGGATCTAAGTAGCATTATGCCCGCATGCCATCCATATACCACCGGGGCTGTTGGAGCTGGGCATAGCAAAAACTACGTGATTGAGAATTATGAACAGGCAGTAATAGCTCCAGCAAAAATTATGGCAATGGTAGTAATAGATCTACTTGCTGTGGGCGCTACCGGTGCAGTACAACTGTTGGACGAATATCAACCGGCAATGTCAAAAGACGCATACCTATCATTCCAACGGGACCGGGCTCGTATAGAAGAGTTTGATGGTGGTGGCTTCTAAAATATACTCTTTTTCACAGACGAACTTAGGTCTGTGGCCAATCGATCGCATTCGTGGGGAATTCTATTAATCTGTCTTATATCGGTAATATTGATATAGCAGCTCCGCTGACAAGCGGGATCGTGGCGTTATCATCAAGAGGCACAGGGGCCAACTCCACACTTGTGGCGACAGCACCACCGATGATCAGTGCCCATAGAGGATGTGCTATTCCCATGCCCCAAAGAACAAGCGAAAGACATATAGTGACTATAAAGAAGGCAATGCTTCCTCTCGGGGATTTCTTACCTATTCGGAATCCCGACATCCTGATACCAGTTAAGGAGGCAACGGGATCTCCCACCGAAAGGAATAAAAGCGCGGCGACCGCAATGCTTTTATCAAACAACAAAAAACAGCCAAGAGCTGCGATAACCATGTAGGTCGCAGAAGTGACCTGGTAAACGTCCGCAGGTTTTAGAAGAGGCTTGAATAATCGAACAAGTCCTTTGTTTATGGAAGGTGATGTAAACCGCGCCGTTTCCGACAATATTGCCAACCCAGAAATAACCAAAAGGACATTCACCATTATCTGAGAAGAAACGAATATGCCCATCACAGGTATAATGCTTCCCGCTAAAACATGGAACAATTTCCTCCAGTTAGATGGTGGCATATTCGCTGGCCAAGCTTGCAGATAAAGCTGATACCAGAACAGGGGCTACGCCATATAAGCGTGCAGTGTCTTGCAATTTGCAAACTTGGAACCGGAGGGTGCTCATCGAGTTGATGTTATACAAACGTTTTGGGCGCAAGTAGGAGGTCTGGTATTGTGGCATGGTGTAATGTTGGGGCAGGATATTAAAAGTCTATGAATATCACATCACCACCGGCTCCCCATCGAAAGGATCTAATGTTATTGCTAGTATCTTCAGGTACGTCAAACACGAGCCAACCGTCGACGCCATAGCCTTTCTCTAGCGTGTATTCGCCTCGAATGATGGGTATTGGAAAGGGCTCTCCGTTACGATCAAAATGATAAGGAATTGTTTCGGCTAGTGGCATCGGATGATATTTAGAGTCATCTCGATCTCGGATCTCCGGAGGTTCTGTCCCAACGTCCATGTGAAGTTGTGTTGCAGCATGATTGTCTACGCGTAGCTTTAACACGAGTAGCTCATTCCCGATTTCGGATGGTGTAATTATTCTTATACGGGTATCATCGTTATCTAGTCCGAACACCTCGGTTGTGGTTGACATCTCTAGTAGCGTCACTTCGATGATTTGGCCCTGAAAGGTTCTCCCAAACGAAGGGGAACCGCCGCATGCGATCATGGTGATGAGAAAAACAGAACCGATCAACGTTAATAACGCCTGGGTGCTTATCCGCTTAGTGATGAAACCGCGATTTATCATAGCTCTCCTTAGGTATCATGAATCATGAGCCGGATACGCCGAAATGAGACATCTTCCGAAGCTGGTGTATCAGCGATTCAATGTTGTCTACAACATAATCCACTTCCGCCAACGTGTTCGATTTGCCAAACGTCAGCCGTAAACTTCCCCTCGCTAAATCCTCGTCTTGACCCAAGGCGAGTAAGACATGCGACGGTTCTAATGAGCCAGAAGAGCAGGCACTGCCACTTGACACACAAATCCCGGCCATGTCTAAGCCCAATAAGATAGGTTCTCCCTCAATTTTTTCAAAAGACATATTCACATTGTTGACCAATCGGTTAGTTGGATGGCCATTCAAGTGAGTGCCAGGGATACGTTCCACAAGCGCATTAATCATACGGTCACGAAGTTCGGTACAGTGGGTTACAATGACCGGACGATTGGCTTCTGCGAGCTCTAACGCTTTAGCCATCCCTACGATTCCGGCCACATTTTCCGTCCCGGCACGCCGTTCTCTCTCTTGACCACCTCCCAGTTGTTGTGGGACCCATTCGGTACCCCTGCGAACATATAGCAAGCCTACTCCTTTAGGGCCATAGAACTTGTGGGCTGACAAGCTTAGAAGGTCTACCCCAAGTCGGTCAACTTGGAGATCAAGTAATCCTGGAGCTTGCACCGCATCGGTGTGAACAATGATGCTGCGGTTCATTTCGGATGCCCGTTGTTTGACTGCAGAGGCGATTTCTGAAACTGGCTGAATGGTTCCGATCTCGTTGTTAGCGAGTATTACTGAGACAAGAATAGTCGTCTCTGTGACGGCGTTTAAAACTTGCTCAGGTGATATTCGACCATATCGGTCCACAGGCAGGTAAGTGATCTGACATCCGTTGCTCTCTAGATATTCGCATGTGCGTAATACAGCATGGTGCTCCACTCGAGTAGTTATGATGTGGGATCCCGTGTGCTGGAGGGCTTGAAGGACTCCATTTATAGCTGCGTTGTCAGATTCGGTCCCGCCACTAGTAAAAACTATTTCGCTCACGCGGCACCCAATTAATCTGGCTATTCGATCTCGGGCAGAATCTAGCGCTCGCTTAGTTTTCTGGCCAACGCTATGAATGCTAGATGGGTTTCCAAATATTTGTGTTAGGTACGGCTCCATGGACGCTAGCACCTCAGGGTCTAGTGGGCTAGTGCCTGCGTGGTCCATGTATACAATGTGATCTGGGGTTGTCATCGTGTCATCTTGCAAGATATTTGAGAAGTTATTTTAACACGAGACGAAATAAGATAGACGCAGAGCCATAGTCCGATAGAACTCGATTCTGAGATCAATTAGTTAAAATGCTTTTATCCATTTATTGAGTAGCACGAATGGCGGTTTTGGGGTGGAATAACCCTAATAGGATCTTGTTTTCCATAACCAAAGCCACGCTAGATCCGTGCTCCTCTAGTTGGCCTAATGCAGAAGAAGCGTTTGTCTCGGGAGGTAGAGAGAGGAATCCGGCTATATGATCCATGATTGAGTCCACCGTAGCGCGGCTCCATCTGGTTGTAGGAATTTTCGAGACACGTTTTAAGTCGATCAACCCCAGATTGTGATATTGGGCCGTTACCACGAAGTATTGGTCCGTGTCTGGAAAGGGTTTTTCTGAGGCTATGGCTTCAATCAGGGTGCCCGAAGGTATAGGCTGTAGGTCTGTGATCATCAGATCGCGTACTTTATATCTTTTAAAGAGTTCGCTGATCTGGTTTTGTCGGTAGCCAGAGCTTGCTGTAACCATCAGGAACCAGCCTATGGCCGCAATCCATATCCCTTGGATTTGACTGTGAACCGCTATCATCAAGCCCCCGCAAATCATAGTTAACGCAATTATTTGGCCGATTCGGGCAGCGATCATGGTGGCCTTCCAATAATTACAGGTTATCGCCCACAGGGCGGAGCGCAGTACCCGTCCACCGTCGAGTGGGAACCCGGGCAAAAGGTTAAAAATCCCCAGAGTAATATTAATAAAGGCCAACGACCATGTAATTGCGGCGAGATGATCATTAATATCTCGTATAGTAAAGTGTACTATACCAAACGAAATTCCCAATATCAGACTGGAAAAAGGACCGGCTATGGTGATATAGAATTCAAGACTGGGTTTGTGGGCCTCTCTCGCTATCTGGGAAATTCCCCCAAAAATAAATAGAGTAATCCCTTTTACAGGGATACCATATCGTTTAGCTACGACGCTGTGCGATAGTTCGTGCACTAGAACAGAAACGAAAAACAAGAGACTTGTGAGGGCACCAATTCCCCATTGCTCTGCCATTGACCAGGTGGGGTGGCTTTCCCCGTAGTCTCTGCTCAAGATGTATGTCGCGATGCCTAATATCACAAACCAGGTGTAGCTTATATTGACGGGGATTCCCAAGACTCGAAACAGGGTAATGGAAGGACCCATGCTAGTTATCTGGTGGAAGGGTTAGAACCGTGATTGGTTGAATAGGCGATCAGCTTGTACACTAACTTCGCAGCAAGATAAGCGCATGCGTCGGGACCCTCACCTGGACTCAATTCTGTTATATCGAAGCCTACTATCTTCCGGCTATGAGACACAACGTCTAGTAGCTCGATAATCTGCCACCACCGCATCCCTCCCGGCTCTGGGGTTCCTACCGCAGACATGATAGATGGGTCTAGAACATCTAAGTCTACACTTATGTAGATATGCTCAGATAAGCTGGTCAAAAGTTCGTCTAGTGAGGGCAACTCAGTGTAATTTTCTTTCCAAAAAAAAGTTGTAAGCCCCTCACAGGGCATAGAGAGTTTCTCTTCTAGACTAATACTGCGAAGACCAACTTGAGTGACCGGACACATCTCGACAACCCGGCGGGCAACCGTCGCATGGCCCCATTTTGATCCCATATACTGATTACGCAAGTCACCGTGAGCATCAAGATAGAGCACTGAGAGATCAGGATATTTTTCTGACATTGCCATAATAGAACCAATTGTAATGGTGTGTTCTCCTCCTAGCAGGCCAACTATCTTATCGTTGCCTATCACCTGCTGGACAGCTTTTCCCACTCGTTCTACCATTGCCCTTGGTCCGTTCATGTCTGGTTCCAAGGCAGAAGTTGTGTGTATGCCTACATTGGAAACGTCGAAATCTAGATCATGATCATAATCTTCCAGATTGTAGGAAGCTTTAAGTATGGCCGAGGGTCCTTCTCGTGTGCCGGTACGATAAGAAGTAGTGCTATCGTAAGGGACAGGCATTAACACGACCTGGGAGGTATCCCACGAGCTTTTCTCGTCAGGTAAGGCCAAAAAATTGTTAGGGATCCAGGGGATATCTTGGGGTGCAGACACTTTTGCTGCCTCAGTGATCTCCTATGCCGGATAGGTGGGGTTCTGCCAGGCCGGGCATAGCTAACTGTGGATCGTAATTTTCAAGACCACGCTCTACAATCCAGGAGTTCACTTTATGCAATCGGAAATGTGATTTGATTTCGTTCAAAACAGACGCGGCATCGAAGGCTTTACAGGAGAAAATGTCGATATTGACGTAGTTCCGTTGTGGGAAAGTATGAGCGCTTATATGACTTTCAGCTATGATCACAAACCCAGATAGTCCGGAATCGGCTGGCGTGGGTGCCTTATATTCGATTACAGACGGCGCAGAGATCTTTGCCATTCCAATAGCGGATGGGAATGAATCTAGAAATTCTCGTAGGAATTTCGGGTCCGATAATGTTTCGTCTTGGCCGCCGTACCCATCGATTAACAGGTGCAAAATCGTCCGCCTTAGTTAAAATATCAGAAATGCTGGTACGGAATTCATCTTGGCAAAACGAGGCACCATAGAATATCATCTGTATCTATCTTAGCACAACAGTGAAAGGATCGACCTGACTTAGTCAGCAAAAAATGATGCTTACGGGAATAGATGTTGATATTATCGCACGCGTTAGCAAGATAAGACTGCTGTGTGCCGTAGCGGAATCCGACGTAACTCAGGATATGAGGTTGATTGATTTCAGGAGGGAGAGCACGTCTTGACCACTATGGTAGAAGCCAGGAATCTGACGAAGTATTACGGAGACTTTTTGGCTATAGAGGAAGTTAATTTCCAGGTGCAGAAGGGTGAGATAGTGGGGTTCCTCGGACCCAACGGTGCGGGCAAGACTACTACTATGCGGATTATTACGGGGTTTATCCCACCTAGTTCAGGCACCGCGCTTGTAGCCGGCTATGATATGGTAGACAAATCACTAGAAGCGAGGGCTCGAATAGGATACTTGCCTGAAACTGTTCCACTTTATGTAGATATGACCGTGAACGACTACCTCAAATTCATGGGTACTATCCGAAGAATGAATCCTAAGGAGATTAAATCACGGACTAGCTACGTGATCGATGTATGCCGCTTAGGAGACTACCGAAATTCCCAAATAAGGAAACTGTCAAAAGGATTTCGGCAAAGAGTTGGGATCGCTCAGGCAGTAATGCACGATCCTGATGTGTTAGTAATGGATGAGCCGACGATAGGAATAGACCCGATTCAAGTAGTAGAAACCCGGCAACTTATAAAAGATTTGGCGGGGAGTCATACCGTCATATTGAGCACTCATATTCTTCCTGAAGTGAGCATGCTTTGTGATCGTGTTTTGATAATACATGAAGGTCAGATCGTGGCCGAAGATACACCGAAGCAATTGGGGGAGCGCCTTCAAGGAGTTGATCGTCTTGAGGTAGAAATTCAAGGTCCCAAAGAATCTGTAATCGAAACCCTAGAAAAAATACGTGGAGTTATCGAAGTATCGTCGATAAGTCAGGACGGGGATGTCATTGTGTATAAAATACAAACCCGTAAGGGTTTAGACCTTAGACCCACCGTGTCGCGGTCTATTATTAGTAACGGATGGTCGCTTCTCAATCTACAACTTGTAAACATGAGCTTAGAGGAAATCTTCTTGAAACTTACTACTTCGGAAGAAGACTAGGGCTGATGATATATTCGATGCAATCCACGTCGTGCCTCACAATCCTTCCGAAGAACCGTAGAAATTTAAATCTTTGGAAATCGAGGTGATGATCCAACGAACCGGCATCGGAGATGAACGAATAGCCGATTTGAGATCCGGATCGTTTGTATCATTCTCTACTTTTGAGCTAATTACATGAGAAATACCTGGGCTATTGCATGGAAAGAAATAAGGGGTTATTTTACTAGCCCCGTTGCTTATGTTGTTGCAATAATATTCGTTTCCCTGACCGGCTATTTTTTTGTTCAAAGTGTCGACTCTACTTTTAGCGGAGCCGATTTTCCTGAAGCCAGCCTAAGGGATACGCTTAGTCAGGCTTCTATTTTTATCCTACCATGGTTAGCACCGGTGCTAACCATGCGATTACTCGCAGAAGAACAAAAAATGGGAACGATAGAGCTATTGTTAACCTCGCCAATTCGTGATTGGGAGGTTGTATTAGGAAAATTCATTGCCAGCATGACATTTTTTGTCACGGCTTTGGCGCTTACTGGTTGGTATGTGTTGATGTTGGCGTGGAGAGGTGATCCTGATTGGGGACCCCTTATGAGTGGATATCTAGGGATCATACTCTATGGTTCGGCGGGGATCTCTATTGGAATCCTTACCTCTTCTTTAACTAGCAACCAGATAATAGCTGCGGTGGTATCGTTAGGGGTTTTGGTTCTGCTAACGTTTTTGGAGTTGGGTGCTGAGCAGGTAAGTGGTGTGGGAGGCATCATCGTAGGGCAGATTGGGATTACCACGCACTTTGATGATTTCATACGAGGGGTTATAGATACGAGCAACGTTGTGTACTACATAAGTGTTACTAGCGTCTTTTTATTCTTATCAGTCCGCTCGTTAGAAACTCGGCGGTGGAGATGAGCACCATTAACACGCCACCACCAGAAGACCAAGAACTGTCAGGCACACTGATCGATACCGTACGTAGCATTCAGCGTGGTCTGGGATCTCTTAGTTCCACTTTTGGGCTGCTTGGTGCATTAGCTATCATAGTGGGGTTAGTGCTTTTAGGCTTGGCAAACGAATTAAAGATGTTCGGATATGCTGTGTTGGGATTGGGTGTTGCTCTACTTGTGATAGCGTTGATTGCGGCTCGCCAGAGAGTAGTGGAATCCGTGGGCGGTCGCCGAGGCCGCTATAGTGCTAACACTATGCTTATGTCGGGTGTGTTTATTGCCATAGTTGCGATCCTAAATTTTGTTTTCTTCGACAATCCGACACGTGTGGATGTTACCAGTACAAAACAGTTTACATTGGCTCCACGAACTAACAACGTGCTTAATGATTTGGATAAATCCGTGAAAGCAATAGTTTTCTTAGATGCCAACGACAAAGCTCAGCAAGGACCACTGGACACCATAGATAATATGCTTCATGAGTTTGATGTAAGGTCGGACAAGTTTTCCTATGAAATAGTGGATCCTCAGGCAGAGCCAACAACTGCGCGTCAATATGGGGTTACTGCCTATGGTCAAGTAGCGTTCGTAGGTGAAGAGGCAGGAACGGTTCAGATTGCGATCGGCGCTCTTGGAAGAGTAGTAGACCAGGTTGGAACACTTGAGTTCCAAACTAACCGTTTCCTAGAACAGGACTTTGTTACCCCTTTGTTAGCGGTCACTGGAGTCGAGGTTAAAAGCGTGTATTTTCTGGTGGGACATGGGGAACGGAACGTGACGTCTCTTGAAATTTCGGAGGGCTATTCAACTGCTGCGGCCGCGTTAACTGGCGAGAATTATGTGGTCAACACCTTAGACCTCCAAACCCAGATATTAGTACCTAAGTCGACAGGGGAAGAAGTTGGCGATAAAGCTGAGGATGAAGTCTCACCTTCGGTAATCGTTATTGCGGGACCCACCAAAGATCTTCTGCCAGAAGAAGCCGATAAGTTACAGGATTATATGGTGTTGGGGGGGCGGATGCTGATGTTGGTAGATCCGGAGACGCCGGATAGCTTTAGGGAATACCTTAACACATGGGGCATAGATCTTGGGGAAGGGAATATCGTTGAAGAAGAGGATTATCTTAGACCGGATAACCGAATACCGTTCATTACTACTCACAATCCCAATATTGAGCTATCCCGGGGGTTAGGTCGAACATTTTTCCCTGGGCTTGCTCCGATCACTCCAGTTAAGGATATTCCGACAGTGGAGGTGAGAGGGCAACAAATAAACAGATTGTTCGCTGAGCCGTTATCTATTACTTCTTCCAATAGTTGGTTGGTTGAGGATGCTGCAAGAGTGGAACCTGATAAAGAGAATGATAAAAGGGGACCCTTCTTTACGGGTGTAAGAATTCAGGGTTTGGCTCCTATCGGGAGAGAGATCCCGGATGAACCGCCACCTGGTGGGTTTCCCGTTGTTGTGGTGGTAGGGGATTCTGATTTTGCCACTAATGAACATTTCACTACCGCTAGTAACGGAGATTTATTCTTAAACGCTGTAAATGATCTTGCCGGTGACGTAGCTTTGATAAATATCCGACCGAAACTTGCCCCAAGGAGAGAGCTTTTGGCAACTCCGAGCGAGTTCGATGTGATTAGGTACACCAGCTGGTTCATGATACCCATAATATTGGCAATCGGTGGGACCTTTGTGTGGTGGAAACAGCGTTAAAGAGTTGATGCAGCTATGAACGTTAGACTTACAATTGTTCTCGTCCTTGTATTAATACTTATAGGCGGACTAGTGGCAGTGACCCAAGTGCTTAGAAGCGGTTCAGATAATGTCCCTGAACGTAAGGCTCGGCTGTATAGGATCAGCTCTGCCGAATTAGTAGGAATAGAACTAACACAACTAGGGCCTGATAAGATAGAGAAGGGGACAGATAGGATAGAGTTTGTTGCAGTTTATTCTGCAGACGGGAACAGGGAATGGTTTATTAGAAAGGAAAATGGCGGAGATGTAGCTGTTGATGTTAAAAGATGGGGCGGTATTCCCGCCTTAGTGGGAGGACCATCCGTAATCCGTGATCTATCGGATGATGAAGGAGCGTTGGATTTATCTGTTTATGGGTTGGACCAGCCGAAGCGTCATATATACCTGACATTAAAGCAGGGGATACGCATAGATGTGGAAGTCGGAGATGACGATCCGACTAGCAGGGGTTATTATGTGAAAGTTGCGGGTACTCGGCCTCTTTTTATTGTGACCAAAGAATGGGTTGATGTAATTATGGGATTGCTCAGCGATCCACCTTACCAAGCAGAAGATGTTGAGACTGGGTAGATGAAGATTCTCTGAGGGACCAGCGGATAATAGTAAATACGCTACGAAGTAACTGTGTCTTAACGCGGGTTTAACGGATAAGAGGCAAGATCAACAATACGATAACTCTGAACGAATCGTTATTGTCGATCCGTTGTACCTTTGTCACAGGGGCATAATTCTGTAGGCTATGAGATGTATTGATAAATCTCTTTATTTAATTATCTAAATTTGTTCTTACATCGATGAATATTTATTGTGAGGTTTGCCGAAGTGATTGGTGAGATATTGTCAGTGGGAACCGAACTATTGATGGGCGAGATAACAGACACCAATTCGGGATATATTGCCGATAAGGCACCATCATTAGGAATTACAATGCTACACATCTCGCAAGAAAGGGATGATTTAGGGGTCTTATCTCGTGCCATACGACGGAGCCTGCAACGCTCAGATATTGTTTTTACCACAGGCGGGCTTGGACCCACTCAAGATGATCTTACCCGGGAAGCAATTGCTGACGCTCTAGAAGAGGAGATGACAGTGGATCTCAACTTGCTGGACAATCTCAAGAGATGGTTTGACCATCGTGGAATCGAGATGCCACCAAGGAACGTTAAACAAGCTACCTTAATACCTTCGGCCACCAGCATTCTCAATGACCAAGGTACTGCTCCGGGGTGGTGGGTTGAAAAGGATGGGAAACTTATCATATCAATGCCGGGACCCCCTGGAGAGATGCATAACATGTGGGCTACGCAGATTGAACCTAGATTGAGAGGACGTTCTAAAAGTGAAGTAATTATCAGCCGCACTATTAAAACTGCCGATTTAGCTGAAGCAGCGATTGCCGAGGAAGTTTCACAATATACTAAATCTCATAATCCATACTTGGGAATCTATGCTAAGCAAGATGGGGTCCACCTCAGAATCGTTGCCCATGCCCCCTCTGTTTCAGAAGCTAAGGAGATGATACGTCCAGTTGAAGCTGGGCTGCTACAAAGAATGGGTTCTTATGTTTGGGGGTTTGATGATGACACACCTGAACGTGCTGCAGGGCAAGCCTTAATTAAAAAAGGTATGACACTGGCGACTATGGAATCGTGTACCGGTGGATTACTGGCGAGCAACATCACCGATCATCCGGATAGCTCGGCTTATTTCTTGGGTGGTGTAGTTACATATACGAATGAAACTAAAATTTTGAATGGAGTCTCAGCGACTATAATTGAGCAGTACGGGGAAATCAGCGAAGAGACGGCTGATGCGATGGCCGATGCAGCACGTCAACGCTTCGGTGCCGACGTGGGAGTAGGTATCACCGGTGTAGCTGGGCCCACAGAACAAGACAATAAAGTTGTGGGCACAGTTTTCGTAGCTATCAGAATGAATGGCAAATGCAAAAGGGTGGCCCTACATCTACCTCCAAGAAGAACGGTTATAAAATCCCGTTCAACTACAACTGCTCTAGTGGAATTGCGACGTCTTATCACTGATGTCTAGAATAGCAAAGGACTCTTGAGAAGCTGAGCCAATTTATGAATTGAAGGCGACTAATCTTAGTCGCCAGCCATAAGATATGAAAGTTCTTAAGGCGGCTTACTCGAAATTGAGTAGACCGGATATGCGATGGTTGAAAGCTGAACTAAACGGTCAACTGTTTGTAAAGCATAGGCAAACGCTGGGGGAGAGTCCAGATATCTGCCAACACCTCGTAGCTCATGTCACCACACATCGCTTTTAGATAGTCGTGTCCGGATTTGTCTACCGTTAAGCAAAAAGGTGTTATCCCATTCCGACGAGCTTCCAATAACGCCATATGAGTGTCGTGGACTGCGTATTCTTTTTCAACACCCTCGCGACTATAACCGCGGTCCTGGGGGCGGCCATCACTAATTAAAAACAGTAATTTCGTTTTGGCTTCCTGACGCTCGAGTTTAGTTGTAGCATGACGGATGGCCGGGCCCATCCGGGTAGCGTGCAGTGGGCTGATTTTATCGATGCGGCGTTTTACTGCATCGCTGAGATGCTCGTCCACATCTTTGATTACATAGAATTCGACATTTTCTCGGCCGTAGCCTGAGAATCCGTATATACCATAGGTATCACCGATGGACTCTAACGCCTGAATGAGCAATGCTACGCCTTCCTTTTCCAGATCTATGATTCTTTTATAATGGCGTCGAACGAGTCCCTCTCGTCTAGATCGGAGCCACATCATATATTCAACTGGATCATCCGGCGCATCTTGTTCGCCAGAAGTTGTCTTACCTTCATCTATCGCTTCTGCTGTTGATGCGCTCATATCCAGCAAAAATACCACAGCCACATCCCGCTGCTGCTTGTTGCGAAACCAGTAGACTTTATCCGAAGGTGTTACTCCCGAACGGCGGTCGATCATAGCCTCTATCGAAGCATCTAAATCGAACTCATCTCCATCAGGTTGACGACGCACTTTGTGGAATGACTCAGGTATAACTAACTCGAATTGGCGTCGCACTTCATTGATGATTCCGGCGTAATTTCTCATACTGTCGCTGAAGAACTGGGCATCTCCTTCGTCCACCATCTTTTCGCGTACTACGCACCATTTTGGCTTGTAGTCCTTGGCACGGAAATCCCACTCGTCGTAAACATACGTCTTGGGTTCGCGTGCCTCCAGAGCGCCGCCTTGTTCCTCTACGTGAACCATTGGTCCAAACCCTTGGCCGGGACGGTTACTTGGAGGAGTCATTCCGGCTTCTTTCATCAGGTTTTGAGCGAACACGCCAGCATTCTCAACTCCCTCAACGCCGTCCCCCTCCATGTCAATTTCAGCACTTTGCTTCAGTAATTCCTCAAGCATCTCTTTGGTGATTTCACGCTCTTCGCCGTCACCGTCTTCCCCTCTACCACTCCGCATTTTGTTTAATGTCTGAACCATCTCGGGCTTGAAATCCCCTCTGAAATCAACATCCTCTGAAGCTTCGTATTCTTCTTGATCACCTTGGCCTTCTGCATCTCCAGATTTCTTTTCTAGGTCATCCAGCAGCTCTGATAATTCTTCCTCAGAAAATTCCTCTTCCTCATCAAAGTCCTGGGACTCCCATTCCTCTGGTGGTTGTTCTTGGTTAGGAATTTTGGAGAGAATGTCGTATGCACGTAATGTGGCCTCTGCAGTGTCTTCAACGTTAGTTCTCTTGTCCCGTAGCTTTCGTTGAATTTTGGCAAGTACGCTTGCAGCCTTGGTATAACCTTTCGGTATCATGAGCCCTTTGTATTGTTCCAAGCTGAAACGGACTAACAATTCCACCATTGCCTGACGTATAGGCATCTCCATCATAGCTGGGCGCTTTTCCAGGGCATTCGTCTGAACTCTTTGATAAATTCTTTTAATGCCAGGGTATTCCACCATTACTCGATTATCCAATCTGCCATCTTCTAAGAGGGTGAAACAGTCCAAGGCTAGTTGGCGATCGCTAAACAGTGCGAAATATCTACCCATATCAGTTGCCGATAGGGTGTTGCTTTGGGAGTTGGCAAGATCCGAATCGGTGGATACGGATACAGCGCCGTCTTGTTTGAGTACAATAGACTCCCTTTTGGTTCTTCGATCTTGAAACGATGAGCTAGGTAGCGCGAACTGGAATAAGAAGCTTCCAAACTCCAGATGAGCAACTTGATGGGTAGAAACCACCTTGTACCATCCAAAATTTTCGTCCTTACTCCCGTATAAATCTACCACCGGTGGAAGGAAAACCCGGCTGCCTTCGGTCGTAGCGCGGTCTTCCGAAACCCATCCGATCCCTTTGTGGACTAGTTCTGCACTTTCTGTCACTTCAATATCGCCACCTGTGAGTGCAAGGCAATACAGCAGAAGAATGGGCTTAACACGATCCAGTTCTAAGCTGGAAGATAGGTTCTCTAACACTTGTTCAGAGGTATTAGATTCAACTCTAAAATAAGCTAGTCCACCCTCTTCGTTGTCTTGTAATATCATAGCTCCTTGCCTAAACCATGCATCTAACTGTGCTGGTGTGATTCGCTCTAACACATAATCGAGGCTTTTCAGAAGAGAATTTACAGCTTGAGGAGAGATGGTCAACAAGGTTTCGCACAGATCTAGGATATGTTGCTGAGCAGAC